>JBQTJY010000116.1:0-7597 GCA_052386635.1 Nitrososphaerota archaeon | reverse complement strand
GTCCACTTTTAATGATCTTTTGGGTTTTTCGTCTACCCATGAAGGTGAAAATATTGCGCTGTCTATTAAGTCTAAGTTTTGATTTTAATGGCGCGGGGAGAGGGATTTGAACCCTCGCGTCCTTGCGGACATGGGATTAGCAATCCCACGCCCTACCAGGCTAGGCGATCCCCGCTCAAGGGTTGCTAAAACTAGTCTGTAAATAAATTCATTCTTCCCCAAAGCGAGTATAATTTTTCACAATGTTTTCAAGAGGTATTCTTTTTCCACCTACAATTTTTAGATCAACATGTATTTTCTTGTTTTCAATTTTTATGATGTTATATGTATTTTCAAAAAGTCCTCTGACCCTTTCTGATGATGTGGTGCCTGCATTTACAACTGAGAGATTTTTGAAGGTCCAAATCCATGGGCGGTGTTTGTGACCACATAATACCAGATCAACGTTAGTGGCCAGTATTGTCCGCAGTACATCACCTGCATCAATCACAGTTACTCTGTCAGAGCCAGTGTCAGGTATTCCAATTAGATGGTGATGCATTGCAAGAATCTTGATTTTTTTCTCATATTTTTTCATCGTACGTTCAAGCCAGAGATTCTGTCTGTATCCAACTTCGCCTTCGTCTCGATCTGGCCTTGCTGTGCCAAGAGTTACAACAACTACGTCCTTATCAAGCTCATTTACTGTCTCAAATGGAAAATATTTCTTAAAAACCAGGTAACCTGTGTTTCTATAATCATGATTTCCGCTAATGGCTATGATTTTTGGAGCATTGAGTTGTGAAATTAATTCCTTACATTTTTCATATTCTTTTACCAATCCCTCGTTTGTAAGATCACCTGTAACAATTATTGCGTTAGGTTTTAACTCATTTACTTCATCTAATACTGTATTGAAAACTTTTTCTCTGAATTGTGATCCTACATGAATGTCAGATAGTTGAACTATATTCATTTTCATCTATGCTGGTATAGTTTCACTTTAAGAACTTGGTAGTTTTTTGAAATTTTACTATAAGTACAATTAAATACACTGAAACTTTCAATTTTGCTGCATTGGCAAAAAAGGCTGCAGTACTTAAGGGAGATGGCACTGGCCCCGAACTTGTCGATGCGATGATGCACGTTCTAAAGGCATGCAACACGCAATGTGAATTGATTTTGTGTGAAGCAGGCTCAGAACAGTGGGAAAAATATGGTGGTGATACCTACATTCCAGATCAAACAGCCAAAATTATGGAAGAGAGTGATGCCTGCTATAAAGGACCAACTACTACAATTCCCAGACCAGATGCACCTAGAAGTGTTGCTGTTTCAACTCGTCAAAAGTTCCAACTTTACTGCAATATAAGACCGATTAAAACGTACGAGAGATTATCGCCTAATAAGAAACTTGATTTTGTATGTTTTAGGGAAGCAACAGAAGGGCTCTATGCAGGAATAGAGTTTAAAATATCTGATGATTCTGCAATTGCAATTAGAAAAACTACACGAAAGGGTTGTCAGAGAATTGCTGATGCTGCTTTTGCATGGGCAAAAAAATACAATCTAAAAAAAATTATTGCCATTACAAAACGTAACATACTAAAAGAAACAGATGGGATATTTTGGAAAGAAATTGAACGAGCTGCAAAAGGAAATTCCGGAATAGAAGTTGAAGAGTATTACATTGATAATATGACCCAGCAACTAGTTAAAAATCCAGAAAGATTCAACAATTCAGTTTTAGTTAGCACTAATTTGTTTATGGATATAATATCAGAGTGCGCATCTGGAAATATAGGCTCTATTGGAAATGTGTATTCGGCAAACATTGGTGATTCTTATGCAATGTTTGAGCCAGCACATGGAAGTGCACCAAAATACAAGGGAATGAACAAGGTAAACCCAACTGCTGCCATATTGTCTGGGGCTTGGATGGTTGAGTATCTTGGAGAACCAGATATTAGAAATGCGATATTTTTGGCAACAGAGCATGTGATCAATGAAGGAAAATATGTTACATATGATCTTGGTGGCTCTGCAAAAACTAGTGAAATGGCAGATGCAATTGCAAAGATTGCCAAAGAAAAATTGCACAAGTAATTATTTTTTTCTTGCCTCAATTAAAATTAATTCTTCAAAAAATAATTTCTTTTTTGCCAAAATTTTAACTTCAAATCCTTCTTGTGTTGCTAGCTCCATCAATCTAGCATAGTTTGATAATGATGAGGTTACAAACAGAAACTTGCCATCAGGTTTGACACATTTTGATGCAGATTTTATAATTTTTGTTGGTATTTCTATTCCATCTTTTCCACCATCTGTTGCTATATCTAAAATTTCATCAGTTTCCAGATATGGAAGATTACATATTACAAGATCAAAATTAAATGACAGCGCATCTGCACCATTACAACAAACAATGTTTTTTGTTTTGTGTGTCTGATTTTTTAAAATATTAAAACTAATGTCTGTTGCAACAACAAATGAAAATGATTTTGAAAGTGTTTTGGCAAGATATCCAGATCCTGTCCCAACATCCAGTGCAGAATTTCCTTTTTCATTTTTGATATAATCCTCTAAAAAGTAAGTGTCCTCTGCTGGAGTATATTCTTCAGTTCTTACCAATCTGTTTTGCAATTTCAATTATTTCATCTCCTGACAAATCTTCTAGTCTTTTATCTGATTTTACTTCTTTTCCAAATTGTTTGTATATGTTTTGAATCTTTTTTCGCTGATATGAAAATAGGCGATTTACCAGCATGATTAGTTTTTTTGATAATCTTTTCTTTTGGACTAGTTTTAAAACAATAGAATCGACTCTTGGCTGAGGCTGAAAATTGTTTTTGTTTACCTTCATTATCTGTTCAATATTTACAGCATAGTTTACAAGTACAGAGATTGCTCTTTTCTCTTTTCCTTTTAATGCTATTTTTTCAGCAAATTCTTTTTGTACCATTATAACTGCACGTGAAAATTTCCTTTGCAGCAACCACTCCAATGCCTTTCTGCTTTCTGAGTATGGCAGATTTGAAACAAAAACTGTAAAACTATCACTAGATTCAAAGCCATCACCACATCTTAAATCAAGATTTGTTATAGTCGAATGTTTTGCTAGCGAATATGCATGTAGATTTTTGTCTACTTCAAATGAAATAACTTTTTTTGCGTCCTTGCATAAAAACGGAAGTAGTATTCCCTTTCCTGTTCCTATTTCTAAAACAATGTCGTCTTGTGTAATATCAGCAGCTGCAGCTATTTTCCTTGCAACAGATTGTGAGATTAAAAAGTGCTGGCCAAGACTTTGCTGTCTTGTCATCTTTTCACGAAGAGATTCATTCGTGATTCACCAGTAATCTCTTCAATGACTCGTTTTGTTATCTGTTTTATTGGTTCTTTTAGTCCAACTCTTTTTTGCAAGTCCTCAAAGTTTTCAAATTTTTGTTTTTCTCGCTCTTCAAGCATTACCTTCATGTAGGTCTTGCCAATTCCAGGTATTAGCTCCAGTGCATGTATGCGTGGAGTAAGAGGTTGTGCATTGTTTAGATAGTCGATGAATCTTTTTTCATTTTTAGTTACAATCTTTTCTACAACTGCCGCAAGTTCTTTTTGAGCATTTACTGATATTCGATCATAATCCATTTTGCCAAGGACAGACAATACTTTGGTACGCCCTTCTTTTCCAATGTATATTCGCTCACCAATTTCAAATGTAGAGTTTGGTATTCCAAGAATTTCAAGCAGTGTGAGTCTTTCCTCGCCTATGGCTGTAATGATTATTCCTTCACGACCTCGTACAGTTGTTGACTTTCCTCTAGGTACAAAATCCAATACGTATGCGTATTCCTCATATTTTCTTGAGGATCCGTATCCCCGATCCAAAAATATGCCACCTTAGAAAGTTAAGAGTTCTCCTTGATGATTTTGAGCATTTTTTCTAGTGTCTCGGCTAGAATGAGCTTCTTCCAACCAAATGTGAAGGAACGTAGCTCTGCAAGTGTTGTTGGCATGATATTGATTATCTCAACTGCTTCCTCTTCTGTCAGTTGGCACTCTTTGACTAGTTCCTGCTTCATTTTCTTTGCAGTTTTTGCATCAATTTTTGAAAACTTGGAAACATAATCATATGTCCAACGTTGGATCTGATCCATTTTTTCAGGATCTTCTTGTTCTAAAATTTCCTTAACCTCTGAGATTGAAACAGCTTGTTTCTTTTTTACTTCTTCCATTTATTATACACCAAATGGTTTGATATGATCCAACCTAGTGATTAAGGTTTTCGTCTTGTCACCTAGTTTTACATCCAATGTTACTGTTCTTCTACCCACATTACGCACAATGCCTACCTTACCATGATATCTTCGATGTGGAATTGATTTGTGTTGTCTTGGATCAATTATAACTAGTGCTCTGTCACCTTTGTGATATTCTCTGAGTAGAAATGAAACTCCTCTTGGTTGCTTTATAGTTAATACTGCCCTTGATTTGTGTCTAAATCCATATGAATGTCCAGATGGTTTTTTAGTAGTCATTTGGACTAGGGCAGCCTCGCCCTTAATTTAACACTTACTCGGTTTCTTCTTTCTTTTTCTTTTTTGTATCTTCTTCTGGATCAGAAACGCCAGCTTCGGTTAGTGTAAAAATAACTTCTTGTTCTGGATGATGTGGACTATCAACCATTCGTGCGATTCTTTTCTTGCCAGATTTTTTAAAGTATACTCGATAAGTACTGGTGTGTGCAACTATGTTTCCACCAATTGGACGAGTTGGATCACCAAAGAAAACATCAGGCGATGACATTACTTGGTTTGTTGCAATAGCGGCACAGTTGTATGTTTCAGCGGTTCTTACTAGTAAATGAACAAACTTGTTTAGTCTTTGTTGTCGTTCAGACAATGTTCCTCGTCCAAGATATTCTGCTCTAAAGAGGCCTGCTGCAGAGTCTGCAACAATTAGTTTAATGTTGTTTTCCTTGATTATAGGTCCTGCTTCCTCAAGGATTAAAATTTGATGTGCGCTATTATATGCACGTGCCACAATTATTCTATCAAGAACTTTTTCAGGCTCCATTCCATTTGCCTTTGCAATAGAAACAATCCTTTCTGGTCTGAAAGTATTTTCTGTATCGATGTATAGTACCCCGCCTTCCTGCCCACCTTGTTCTTTAGGCTTTTGAACATTTACACACATTGTATGACAAAATTGTGTTTTACCAGATCCAAATTCCCCATATACTTCTGTTAGTGCTTGGGTCTCAACTCCACCGTCAAACAAGAGATCAAGACAGTTAGTTCCTGTTGAAATCTTGCCAATATCTTGTCTTCTTTTGTAGATCTCAGTTGCACTTACAAAGTCTTTAGCAATTAACCCCTCTTCAACAAGTTGTTGGCGTGCCTTGTTTACAATTTTTTCTGCTGTTTCCTTATCCATCCCAGTAATTTCAGCAACCTCAACTGGGCCTCGAACTACCAAGTCCATTATATTATGAATGCCAGCGTCTGTTAGTTTTTTTGTAGTTACTGGACCTACACCATCAAGACTATCTAATCTCAATTCATCCATTACCGTAAGGTACGGTACTCCATTATTAATGGTGAGGTAATCATGCTATTACCTTCTTTTGTTTCGACCTGGCTTGTTTTGCCCCGGAGTACGTTGTAAGACAAATCGCTTTCTATAGTTGCTTTTGATTCTCTGCATAGAGTGTACGTTAGTTCTTTTTCGTCCTTCGATCTTTGGTGTTTGTCCTCTTACTTTACCTGCTTTAGTAAGCGAACCGTGAGTTGCCATAAACTACAGTCCCATTAGATTGAATTTAATGTTTTGGATAAAATTACCAATATTTTGCCTTGATAGTTTCAATAACTCGCTCGTGTTCTCTTCCTTTTCTTCTTGCAAATTTTTCCATAGCTGATAATGGAACTCCGCCTAGTGTCCTTGCCATCATGTTAAAAAAGTTCTTTTTGATAGAATTGTTTTGCCCTGTTTTGTTCATGAATTTTTGTATTCCGTATTTGAAGTTGTGTTGCCATGTCTTGTACATTACTCCTAATTGGGCTGGATCCATCTCATTTCCTATATCAAAAAACTCTGATTTTTCAAGAAGGCCTATTGGCACAAAAGTGAGGGGTGTAGCAGTAAACATCGAGTCTGGCTGTTCCCTTTCTAGTTCGCTAAGGATTCTGATTGTTTCCCATGCATCCTCAGGTGTTTCATCATTGTCCAATCCCATTATGAGTGTAAATGCAGGAACCCAATAGTTTTCATTTAAGGTCTTTACTCCTTCTTTTACAACCCAATGCCATTCTTCTGGGCTGTATGGCGCCAGTTTTCTATCTGCATATTTTGCAATCAATCTAAGACTACCTGTTTCAAATCCACATTGAATGCCTATCAAATTAGTAGGACTTGCTCTGATTATTTTTGATATGTTTGGAATTAACTTTTCGTCTGCTATGGCCCCTGCCAAAGTACCATGTGTAGGGTTGGTGTGTTCTACGCCTGTTGACATTATTGCAGTAAATAGTTCTTCTAGTGCGTCTCTGTTTGGCTCCATTTGTTTTGATGTTCGTGGGTCCATTCCATAAACAAAGATGTCATCGCTATGTATCCAAGCCGCCTTGACACCGCCCTTCTTTAGGTTTATTTCAATTTCTTTTTTGACTTTTTCTGGTGGATAGTATCGTAGTGCCCTCAATGTCACGTCACAAAACTTGCAACCGCGACCACATCCACGCATTACTTCAACCATTCCATGCATGCTAGGTTCTACAATTTCTGGAATTTCATCAATGTCTGGTCTATCCCAGTAATTAACAAATCTTCCATGTATGAGCTTATCACCACGTTTGAATTCTTTGATGTCAACTTTGAAATCAGCTTTTTTCCTAAATGGATCCATGTTTTCAAAGTCGCCGTCGATAAGATGATTGAAAAACTTGCCAGCATGACCGTCTATTTCTGGTGCAATGCCACCAAGCTCACCTTCTAAAACCGCATACAAACCATATTCTTCAATTTTTTCTGGATCATAGTTGTATTGCCAGGTTCCAGATGCTCCTGCAATAACTTTGGCATGGCTACCATTTTTTTTCTTTGCAGCATTAATTTTCATGTGAAGGTCTTTACAATAGTATTCATCATAGGAAGTTTGTTTTCTACCATATGTGAATGTCATTGTGACAGGGCCCATGCCAAGTGGATCCATTTCATAGGTGCCAACCACCTCTGTTTCAGGACCAATAAATTTCTCGATATGATCAGGATGTGCTACAACAATGTCTTCACGCTTGAATCCGTCTCGTATCAGACCTGCCTCTACTTTACGCAGACCATATGGTGCATAATCAGCAACACCATTTGTATGAGAGATTGGATTGCAAATAAAATCAAATAAAACTTTTGGAGTAACTTGATTTTTTAGTATTTTATACCAAAAGTTGTTTTTATTACGATTAGGATCTAGTGCTGGCGCACAACCAAAAAATGTTGCAAGTGATATTCCGCGATATGGGGACATGAGTGTTCTGTCTGCTGTTAATACGATCTTTGGATGTGCCATGGTTTGTCCCTTTACGGACAGTTTTTTTAATTTATTTTAAACCTTGCTGGTCAG
>JBQTJY010000115.1:0-5155 GCA_052386635.1 Nitrososphaerota archaeon | reverse complement strand
TTTCCTGCAATTGTTGGTTTTGTTTGGTTTAGTAGCTTGTCATGCCAGGTAAGAGTTTTGTCTTTGCTTATGTCTGTCTTATCTTCTAAAATTTCAAAGAATAGTTTTTGATGAGCCTCTGCTTCCTTTGTATCGTTTATTGATCTGTCAGGAGGTGTGATTCCGTCTTCGAGGAGAAGAAAAGTCTCTTTCAATGTCAGCGTTGAGCCTTCAATTCGTTGTGTATTATAGGTAAATTTTACAGAAAATTGTTGAATCTGTTTTTTTAATGCGTCAAAAGGAATGGTTTTTTTCTCTTTACTGTGATTTTTTTTTATTTTTTCAAGTTGTGGAATCCAATCTTCTTTGTATATATTGATTAGAAATTCTTGTTTAATTTCATCAATGTTTTTTGGAATTTGTTTTCCAAGATAGATTTCTTTTTGTACTCTTTTGCCGTTTCTTTTGTCATGGTATAGGTAATAGTACGCTTCATTTCCTTTCTTTCTTTTTACAATAGAAACCATATTCTTATTACCCAGGAAAATTTAATAAAGCTATCTAATTTTGGTATAATTCCTGGGTAATTTGTAGCCTATTTGGATTTGTTACCCAGGAACATTTCATAATTTGTTCAATATTTTACATTGTTCCTGGGTAAGATGTTTGAAGAGTGAGCCAATAGCATAATTTAATGAAATTAAAGCTTAGATCTTGTTAATGGAGTTTACAACCTAAAGATTTTATTGTAAGCTACAAAGTATTGCTGTGCTCAATACAGTCTACAAAGATGCCATAAGAAATCGTGAAAAGATGCTTTCTGTTCTCAAAGGTCCCAAATTTGAGATGATTCTTCAAAAAGCCAAGGAAAACTGGGTATATTACAAGCCTGCAAAAGAGGAGGCAACTATTGCAGGCATTGATTCAAGTTTTAACAATACCAAATTTCAAGGAATAGAGTTATGGGCAGTTACTGCAGTATCTATAAGATCTGATGGAAAGGTCCTAGTAGATTTGCATGATTCTGGTCTGGAATCGGATGTAGAGTTATCTAGAATTGCAAGTAAAATGGAAATTGATGCATGCCAACAAAGCATAGACTCTGTTGATCTAATCTTGATGGACGGCTCCTTGCATTCCCAATTTATGACACGTCAATCATCTTTAGATGCTGCAATTGTTAGTGCCATGAAAAAAAAGGATAATGTAATTTTTATCTCAAAGACATCAAATACAAAAAAACAGTTTGAAAGTTTTGATTCACTTGCTGGAGACATATTCTACTATAACCATATAACAAAAACGCCAGGATTTAGCAAAATGGTTGTCGAAAAAAAATATGGAAAAGACAAGATCATATCTTCAACGTTTGTTAGACTAAGCGATTCAACTCCAATAATAAAGCTTGAATTTTTAGGTGCAGACCACACAGAAGACGATATAAAATCTGTGATGAACAAACTCTACAAAAATAGTGTTGGAGGATATCCATATGCACTCAAGCTTGCTCATGCCAACTGTAAAATACATGACAAAGACCTTGCAAAGATGGTTAGTCTTTTGGGACTCAGTAATGAGATTGGTTCAAGGGAGGTTTTAGATTGAATATTGGCTATGTGGTTGGGGAGTCAAAGCCTACTTTTGTTACTGCACTTACCTCAAGACCACTTTCGGTTGGAGAATATGTCATTGTTGATTCTGAGGAAGGAAAGATCTTAGGGCTAGTTGAAAAGTCTGCTGTATCTAGTGCGGCCTTTGCAGACGTTCGAAATTTTGATGAGGCTACAGAAAGCATAGAGATTGCAGAGATTAACAGTAGAGACAAAACCTACACTGCACATATTGGAATCTTGGGATTTTTAGACAAACTACAGAAAGGACAGTCAATTATTCCTGCGATTCCGCCTCTTCCAGGCACGCCTATCTTGCAGCCAACAAACGAAGATCTTGAGATAATATTTTCCCCGCCAAAAGATGGGTGGATAAAGATTGGCTATTTGCTTAGAAACAAAACAATTGATGCCAAAGTAAATCTTGACAAAATAGTTTCAAGACATTTAGGAATCTTGGCAATGACTGGCATGGGAAAAAGTAATCTTGTTTCGCTTTTAACAAAAGAGATTGCAAAGCTCAGAGGTACTGTAATAATTTTTGATTATCATAATGATTACACATCACTAAACATTCCAAGAATCAATGTAGTTGACGCAAAGATAAATCCAAGACTTTTAGACCATGAGCAGCTATCCGAGGTTTTAGAAATAAGGGATAGTGCAAACGTTCAGCAAAGAATACTTCGGATGGCCTTTACAAATAAAGTAAAAGAATCAAAAGAGTTTTGGGAAAAGCTTGAAGAAGAAGTCGATTTTATTATAAACTCTGAAGACAAAAAACTAAAAGAGTATAGAACATCAGCATATCGGGTTCAAGATATAGTTGATGAAGCCCAGCGAAGATTTGGTGATATTTTGGATCCTGACATGGGAGATCCTCTTAGCTTCATAAAAGAGGGACGGGCAAACATACTAAACATATCCGAGTTATCTGAAAAGCAAGCAAATGTCGCAGTTGCATTTTACTTGCAACAACTACTAAGAGACAGAAAAGATGCAAGCATTGCAAGACATGGAAAACTAAAACGTGAAAAAAACTATAGATTTGAATCGCCAATATTTGTAATGATTGAAGAAGCACATGTCTTTATTCCAAAAGAACAAGACACCTCTGCCAAGTATTGGGCTGCAAAGATTGCAAGAGAGGGAAGAAAGTTTGGTCTTGGTCTTGGAATAGTATCACAGAGACCTAGAAGCGTTGACCTTAATGTTCTCAGCCAGATGGGCTCCTTTGCAATAATGAAAATAATCCAAGAAGATGATCAAGGACAGATAGCTTCTGCCGCAGAGTCAACTAGCCGCGAACTCATAGGGCAATTAACATCCCTAAACGTAGGCGATTCTGTGCTCATAGGCCAATGGGTAAACCTACCAGCACTTGTGCATGTTGAGGAAGTAAAGGAGAAGATAATGGGAGCTGATCAAAGTGCAGTCAAGGCATGGACAAAGTCAGAAAAGATGAGTGAAGTTGCAGTAGAATCAACACACAAGCTAGTTCAAAAAGATTTGTTGTTAGACTAGATGCTATTCTCACATATTTCCGATACACATCTAGGTCTGGTTCAGTATGGTTCAGAAGAAAGAGAAAATGATGTATATCATGCATTCAACCAAGCAATTGATACATCAATAAAGGATCATGTTGATTTTGTAATATTTGCAGGTGAGATATTTCATGTTCCAAATCCAAATGGAACTGCAATTATCCACATGGCAAATGCGCTAAAGCGATTAAAACAAAACAAAATTGATTCATTTTTTATTCTAGGAGAACATGATATTAGCAGAATCCGTACAACGCCTATCCCCTATGTATACCATAACTTGGAATTTTCAAAGTACATAGGACTGGGAAATCCAGTAGAGTACAAGAATATTCTTTTGGTAGGATTTGACAAGATTCGAAAAAATGAGATGTCAACCTATGAGGCAAAGTTTTCAGATATTGATAAAATTGTAAAGAATCATTCTGGACACAAAATACTTGTTATGCACCAAGGGATAAGTGAATTTAGCAAGTTTGCAGGGGAGTTGTTATCAACTGATCTTCCAAAAAATTTTACGTATTATGCGATGGGACACCTCCATGATCATGACATTAAACAATTTAGTCATCTTAATGGCCCGATTGTATATCCTGGTTCAATTGAACTTACAACAAGTGAGGGAATTAAAGAGACAGAAAAAGGATTTTTTGAAGTAGACATTTCATCTCAAGAGGCAACATCAGAGTGGATCAGACTTGACACAAGACAACAATTCTCATTTAAAATAAAATATGATGAGATTTTAAAATCAATAGACGAAGTCTGTAAAAAAATTGGAACATCCGAGCGAAAACCAATAGTAGAGCTAAAAATCGAAGGTGATGATATAGAGACAGACATCATACAGGAGCAAATTTCACGCCTAAATTCTCTAACTTTGAGATGTTTTTGGAAAATAATCTCAAAAAATGAGGCTGATTCTTCTATTCTACTTGAGAAACCACGAATGATTGATGATGAGCTTTTCAGATTGTCAGTTAATGCACTTGGCTCTGAGAAAATAGCAAGTTTTGCAGTAAAAGAACTCTTGCCGTTGCTGACAGCCAATCAACTAAAGGAAGCTACACAAATTGTGATTGAAAACTTTGAGCATTATAAAAAGGAAAAGCGAAAATGATAAGATCAGTTGAACTTTCAAACTTTTTGTCACACTCTGATACAAAGTTAGAGTTTGATAATGGAGTTACAGTTTTTGTTGGCCACAACGGAGCTGGTAAATCAAGCATAATTGATGCAATTACATTTGCGCTGTTTGGCCAACATACAAGAAAATCAAACAAAGGTTTGATAAAACATGGAGAGATCCAAGGATTTGCAAAAGTAATATTTTCCATAAATGGGAAACGCTACAAAGCTGAAAGGAAGATTGATGTAAAAGGAGGATTATCTACTCAGTTTTCTGAAATGGTTGAAAACCAATGGATGCCGCTTGCAGTTGGGGAAAGAAAGCAGTTTAGAGAATCAATGACACAAGAAGTTGAAAAGAGAATCGGTTTAGATTTTGAAAAGCTAAAAATTGCATCTATAGTTCAACAAGGAGAGTTAAACTCTATAATCAAGGCAAAGCCAAAAGAGTTCAAAGAATTACTAAACGCAATTATTGGAATAGACAAGCTTGATGTTGCATTAGAAGCAATGAAACTAGTCAGCAAAAATTTTAGACAAAAAATTAAGGAGCAGATAGGCTATGATGATACGCACATTGACATTTTATCGCGTGATCTACAAAAGTACAAAACTGAACTTACCGAATCAGAGCCGCTAAGAGACAAGATGGAATCAAAAAGAAGTCAATATGAAAAAGAACTTGCAGAAATGCAAAAAAATCTAGAGATAGAGCTGCCAAAGGTTGACAAGATACGCCAGCTAGAATCACGAAAGAATGAGCTTAGTACATATGCAAAAGATGCTATTCAAGAAATGAAGCGCGAAATATCTGAAAATGAGCGTAAAATTCGTGATTGTAAAGACTGTTTTGAGTCTGTTGGTCTAAAAAAAGACTTGGAGTCCAGGCTA
>JBQTJY010000114.1:0-2860 GCA_052386635.1 Nitrososphaerota archaeon | reverse complement strand
ATTCATTTTAGGCATTTGGCCAAAGGTATCTCTGCAATACCCAGCTATTGTTGCAGAATCTTTTGATAAAATTATTTCGAATTACAACTTATTCAAGGTAATAGGTATAACTTTAGGAAGGCTAGTTGTTGGATTTTTCATCTCTATTGCGCTGGGAGCTGCAATAGGATTTGCAATGATAAAGTTCAAAGGATTTGGCAAGACAATGAGTTCATTTTCTGCCGGTCTTTTGTCTTTTCCAAGTATTGCGTGGGTACCATTTTCAATTTTATTAATTGGATTTAATGATGCAGGAATTTTGTTTTTGGTAATAATGAGCTCAGTTTTCTCTCTTACAATCTCAACTTATAGTAGCATCAGAAACATTCCCCCAATCTACATAGATGCTGCAAAAAATATGGGTGCCAAGGGAGTCTTACTCTTCTTGCATGCAACAATACCTGCTGCAACACCATCATTAATCATAGGAATAAGACAGGGTTGGTCATTTGCTTGGCACGCAATTATTGGTGCTGAAATACTCATGTCAATAGTTGGACTAGGGCATATCTTGTCTGTTGGAAGAGAATTTCAAGACATGGGACAAGTAATCGCTAGTATGATTACAATATTTACAATTGGATTGTTAGTTGACAGACTTCTACTGTTTAAGCTAGAAGAAAAAGTAAGATCAAGATGGGGTATTGAATAATGAATCCAAAAATAAAATTTGCAATTGCAGGTATAATTATTGCTGCTGTAATCGCAGTCTCATCTACAAATTCAAGCCCACTCTTATCACAAAATAATGCCAGTACAACTACAGATGTTTTAAGAATTGGATACTTTCCAAACATCAATCACGCACAAGCTGTAATCGGACTTGGAAACGGAGATTTTCAAAAAGCGTTAGGTGACATAAAAGTTGAAACACAAATTTTTAACGCTGGTCCTTCAGCAATGGAAGCATTATTTGCAAATCAGGTAGATGTTACATACGTAGGTTCTAATCCTGCAATAAACGCTTACATAAAATCAGAAGGACAAGCTTTACGAATAATTGCAGGCGCAGCAAGTGGATGAGCAGTTTTTGTTATTAGAAATGACGCAGAAATAGATTCGACTGATGATTTTGCAGGCAAAAAATTTGCCTCGCCTCAGATTGGCAATACACAAGATGTAGCGTTAAGGGCATATCTACTAAAAAATGGATACAAAACTTCAGAAAATGGCGGCAATGTAGAAGTAATCCCAGCAAAAAACCCAGATATTCTAACTTTAATGCTAAAAAAAGAAGTTGACGGTGCATGGGTACCAGAACCGTGGGGAGCAAAACTACTCAAAGAAACAGACAGTAGAATTTTTGTTGATGAGAGAGACTTGTGGCCAGAAGGCAAGTTTGTAACTGTCCACCTTGTAATCAATCCAGAATATCTTGAGAACCATCCTGATATAGTAAAGAAATTACTTGCTGCACATGTAGCCGAAACACAATGGATAAATCAAAATCTGGAAGAATCTTTCAAAGTTTTCAATATCGAGCTTGAAAAGCTTACGGGTAAGACAATTACTGAAGATGAATTTCAAGACGCATTCTCAAGAATGGAGATAACATATGATCCTGTAAAGGAATCTCTTTTCAAATCTGCAAACGATGCTTTTGATATAGGATTTTTAGGAGATACTAGACCAGATCTCTCAGAAATATATGATCTGACATTACTCAATGAAATACTTGAGGAGAAAAATTTACCTACAATTCCTTAAAGTTTGACATCTAGTGTGACTGGCATTATCAAACACAGAGTTAAATATGAATTTGGCATAAAATAACCATGAAACGTTTCAAGCACACAAATGAAGAAATTCAGAATGCTATTAAAAAGGCTAAAGAAAAAGAAGCAAAACCAAATTTAGAAAATAACCCTTAACCTATTTTTTCTTTTTTTACTTTAAGTGAAATTAAAAACGCGCAAACAATTATTGCTACTGCAAAATACATTACATCTACAAAACCATAGTAAAATGCAATTGTTCCTGCAATTATTGGTCCTACAACAGAAGATATCGAAAGTGTAGAGCTAAAGATTCCAGTTGCAGTTGAGCGTGGGTTGTTCTCCATTAGGTAAAAGTTTCCACCAATGAACAAAAATGCCCATGTAACGCCAACTAGCGCCATAAATGGCATGGCCATCCACCAGTCAGTAATTAACGCCAACCCAACAAATACTAGCGATGTTACACCTATGCCGATTTTGAATTTTGTAACATTGTTGATTTTTATTTTGCTTGCCATCAAGTTCATGATTATAAATGCAGTTAGATTGTTTGAGACATAAACAATCGAGATGTGGTAAAGCTCTGCACCAAATCTTTCCATTAGCATTATGGGCAGAATGGTCCATACTGATGATGCACCGATATGTCTTAACAGCAGTGATAAAAACAAAAATCGATTCTTTGAGATTATTTTTGCAATTCCACGCTCAATTTGCTTTTCTGATACCCTGTCTGGAAGTCGTGATGTTATGGCAAGGCCGCAAAGAAACAAACCACTGCTTATCAAAAATATTGGCT
Organism: Nitrososphaerota archaeon; assembly: GCA_052386635.1. Taxonomy (GTDB): domain Archaea; phylum Thermoproteota; class Nitrososphaeria; order Nitrososphaerales; family Nitrosopumilaceae; genus VHBM01. The sequence goes on along the minus strand of JBQTJY010000114.1, from coordinate 304 downwards.
TGACATCATTTGCAATGCCTGCAGCAATTATGCCTGCAAGCCAACCTAGTGCATGAAATGATACAACGGACGCTACCTTTGTTTTGTTAGTTTCTGCCTCGTATGCATAAGCAATCAGTGCTGGAACCATTATTCCAGTAGAAATCCCTGCACCAATTCGCGCAAGTAGCAGTAGTATGGTATCTTCTGCAAAATAATGTAATCCAAATGTTATTGCGCAACCAATGAAGCCAAGGCGGATAAAAAGAATCCGAGTTCTTTTTTTGTCAGAGATTCTACCAAAATAAATTTCTGACAAGATTTG
>JBQTJY010000113.1:0-2132 GCA_052386635.1 Nitrososphaerota archaeon | reverse complement strand
CTAGTTGAAAATACAGGTCAGGAACAAACACAAACGGTTGTGGTAATTGGACCAATGCCTGACACAGGCAAGCTTTCTTTTGGAATAACTGGCTTTTACATTTTGATTTTGGGCCTGTTTGGCATTGTTGGTGTAGGCATGTATTCAATAAGAAATAGACGTAAAAAGACTAGTTAAGATAACTAAAAACCATAACCTTTGAGGAATTTTATGTTGTAATGTTTTTTGTGATTAGGTAAAGTCAAAGCAATTTACTTTCATTCGCACAAAGTGTAATCAATAACTGCATTATCAAACAAGATCCCTCTTTCTTTTGGAGTTACAAATTCTCCATCATTTTTTATCAGATATCCTCTACCGCATTTTGAATCTGGATAGATCACAACACAATCAGAGTCTCCGCATGAATATGGCTCAACAGGTATGAACTTCCAAGCAGGTTTTTCATTGACATGATTTAATGCCTCTTCAGTTGAAATCTTAAATCCAGATAAACTACCAATTTCGGAATCTGATACTAGAAGATATAACGTATATCCCTGTGGACAGCCACAGCCCTCACAGATCCCTACTTCTCCCCATGGACCATATCTTACATCATGAACGGTAATTCCGTTTTTTTGATAATATTCCTTGATAACTTCTATCTCGCCATCATCCATCTGCCAAGTGTGTACATTTCGTGGGTAAGACGTGTAGTCATCATTATGAGTTTTTAGCCAGTCTTGTTCCCAAGGATTTCCTAGACATTGTATTGGATCGATTTCAATCCACGTTTTTTGCACTGTTAGTTCTTGATCTTCAGGTAAATCTTTCTCTGTACTGAGCTGTTCGTTCTGTTCTATTTCTTGTGTATAAAATATTCCAAATATTGCTAAGCCAATACCAATTATTATTATCGAGATTTTCGATAATCTCACAAGTCAATTTGTTGAATATTGATTTTAAACTCTCTCCAACAAATCCTAACTTCCGTTATTCTCTAGTCATAACGAAAAAGCGTCACAAAACTATTCGTAGGAGGGGGGCTTTGCCTTTTTAGTTAAGATAGCTATCCATAGTTGTTAGGCCATCAATTGCCGTATCAAATGTATTGCTTTTCTCCATAACTGACCCTAGTTTTTCTGCATTAGCTGTATAGACTGTTTTACCGCCGTCATTTGTTTGTCTTACAAAATCATGTTTTAGAAGATACGAGAGTTTGTCTTTTAGCTCTTCTTCAGATAGCCCTGACTTGCTGACAAGATATGATGATTCTTTGCCACCACTTTCTAGCTCTGCCAGTATTTCTGATATTTCTGGATCAAAAATGTATTCGATTATTTTTGAATTATCGTAGCTATCTTCCAATTTGATTTAGATGTTCTGCTTTGAGCTTAAAATCTTTCTTGTTTTTGCAAGATAGTCATGGACTAGAACCTTATCCATGTTTTCATGGTTTATGTGGTATGTTTTTCCTTTGAGCTCCTTTTCTAGTTCTGTGATATAGTCTAAAAGTTCGCTCTCATCGCTTACAACTATTGTATCAATCTCTATTCCATCACGCTTGCATCGCCTTGCTTCAATTGCAGTTAGTTCATTAATTTTTGGATCAACTTTTTTGTATCTGTAGCAGAGGTAGACTAGCCGTCCCTTGTCGATATCAAGTTTCATGTTACGTTCCTTTTTTACTTTTGAGATTAGTGATTCCTCAGGTGAGTAAAAGTTAGAGTATGGTTTTTCTGAAATGATCTCATTTTTTTGTGAATCATTTTCAATAAAGCAGGCACTTGGCTGACCATCTGTTATCATAACAATTCTTTTGTTTTGTGCAGTATTTTTTTGTAGTATTTTCCTTGCAAGTCTAAATGCTGCCTGATAGTTTGTATAGTGCAAAAAATTATCGTTTGCGTCATATGTTTTAAGAAACGGGATATCAAATGGATTTACTTGCGATGCCATCGATGCAAAACCAATTACAAAGATAGAGTCGTTTGGAAAGTACTTTTTGTTTAAGGCATAAAGACTCCATAATGCCTTTTTTGCAGCCTCGATCCTACTTTTCCCACCTTTGCCAAGAATTGACTTCATTGTTGAGCTAAGATCAATGCAGTATACTACTGCAACACGTACATCCTCAATCGTCTCAAATT
>JBQTJY010000112.1:0-7296 GCA_052386635.1 Nitrososphaerota archaeon | reverse complement strand
TTTTCTTTTTAGGGTGTTTCAATGAAATTTCTACGTTGACTCCGAAAAACCTTGTTTAAAATCTTTGGTTAAAAAATTCGAATATGAGGAGTAAGAGTATAATTTCAGACTTACAATAGGCTACTATGACATTAACAGGAATTGAGCTACGATATTTAGTGAATGAAATTTCAGAAAAAACACGTGATTACTATGTTAGTAACATATATGGAATCACAAAAGACAGCTTGCTTTTCAAACTACATCATCCTGAAAAACAAGATGTTGTGTTAATGTTTTCATCTTTTGGATTATGGATTAGTTCAGTAAAGATAGAACCGTTAGAAACAAACAAGCTCCTCAAAGTACTACGTGATAATCTTTTACGATTAAAATTAGCTAAAATTCAGCAAATTGGGGCAGAAAGAGTTGTTTATCTAACTTTTAGTGGCTTTGATAAAGAATACGTTCTTGTTGGGGAATTTTTTGGCGATGGCAATATTATTTTGTGCAATAAAGAAATGAAAATTCTAGCTTTATTACATTCGATTGATGTAAGGCACCGTAAGTTGGGTGCTGGATTACAATATACACCACCGCCTCAGAACAGTTTAGATATTTTTAATTTTAACCAAAAAGATTTGGAAGGAATTCTGTCTTCAGAGATTCAAGTTTCTAAATGGATTGGTAGAACATTGGGATTACCTACAAAATATGTAGAATATATTTGCAAATTAGCCGAAATAGACTCTAAAGTTACAGGAAATAATTTGACTGAGATTGATGTAAAAAAAATCTATGATGCTGTTAAAAAAACAGTTGAAAATGTTGTAAAAGGAAATCATGAACCAGTAATTGTACGAGATGACAAAGTTGATGTTTACCCGTTAAGATTTGATCATAAAAATGAGGGATTTGTTAGTGTCCAAAATTTTATGACAGGATTAGATACAATATTTACCGAAACCCTAGTCAATGTTGGCAAATCCACTAAAACAAGTGCTGCTAGTGAAAAAATCACAGAGCTTGAAAATAAATTAACAGAACAAACCAAGGCAATTTCTTTAGTTAATGAAAAATCTTTTGCCATAACAAAGGTAGCTAATTCATTACTTGAGCTAGTTTCTAAGGGAATACTTTCTATATCTGATCCTAAGCTTCAGAAGATTCTAAAGGATCAGAATTGTACTATTATTAAAGAAAAAGGCATTACCTGCTTTCTTATACATGAATCTAAAATTAAGATAGATACTAGTTCTTCGCTACAAGCTTTGGCATCCATTTTATTCAATGAGGCAAAACGACAAAAAACGGCAATTTTATCGATTGAAAAACTGCAAAAGAAAACTGAAAAAGATTTAGAAAAACTAAGGAAACAGATGGAGATTTCCAAAGATTCCATATCTATTACTGAGGTAAAAAAGAAAAACTGGTATGAACGCTATAGATGGTTCTATACTTCTGATGGTACATTAGCAATTGGTGGACGTGATTCATCATCAAATATGGCAATAATTAGAAAACATCTTCAAAATAGCGATAGAGTGTTTCATGCGGACGTTTTTGGCTCGCCATTTTTTATATTAAAAGCTGGCAAAGAAACAACAGATTCTAGTTTGAATGAAGTTTCACATGCAACTGTTTGTTTTAGTAGAGCATGGCGTGAAGCAATGTATGGGCTAAAAGCATTCTGGGTAAATCCTGAGCAGGTAAAAAAAGGAGCGCCCAGTGGGCAGTTTCTTTCTAAGGGTTCCTTTGTTATTGAAGGTCAACGAAATTATGTCAGAGTTGCTACCCTAAAGTTAGGTGTTGGCCTACTAAAACAAGATGAGAGGTACATTGTGATTTGTGGCCCCCCTACTTGCATTAAAAAAAATTGCGTATGTTACTCAATGATTGAACCAGGAGGATTGGAGATGACAGATGCTGCAAAAAAAATTAAAGTTGAATTTGTTAATATGAAAGGAGATGCGATAAAATCGATTAGCATAGATGATTTTGTTAGGGTACTACCTGCAGGTGAGAGTCATGTTACTGAATCAGGAACAGGAGATAGTGTGGATGAATGAAAGGAAACTGGTTTTTGTTGTAGACGCAATGTATGGGAATCTTGCAAAAAAGCTTCGGTTATTGGGTTATGATTCACTATACTTTGCTGATATTGATGATGATAAAATTTTACAAATTGCAAAAGACGAAGATCGAATACTATTAACAAATGATTTTGTGCTTGTAAAAAGATCATTAAAACAAAATGTAAGAACTGTACAAATTACAAAAAAAGATGAAATAGAACAGATCCTAGAGATTAATCAAAAATACAATCTTGGAAAATGTGTTGTTGCTGGCAATAATTCGCGTTGTCCTTTATGCAATGGGGCATTACATAAAATTCAGAAGGATCTTATAGTTACTCAGGTTCCTGAGGGAGTTTTAAAGCAGACAAATGAGTTTTGGACTTGTACTAACTGTAAAAAACTCTATTGGGAAGGAACACATATCAGAAATTTACAGAGATTTGTCTCTAAACTAAATGAGCTATTATAGAGAATTATCAGATTCTGATGGGGAAGAACTAGTACAAGCAGCTAGACTTATTGTGACTGAATTTCTTACTAGTAAAAACAAAAAGAAACTATCTGATGATTTTCAATCCAAGTTTTCTTTTAAATCTGGAGTGTTTGTAACATTAAATGATAGAACCGGTTTGAGAGGATGTATTGGATTTCCGCTTCCACAGAAAAGACTATGTGATGCACTAGTAGATGCAGCAATAGCTGCAGCAACTGAGGATCCTCGTTTTTCTGAGGTAAAACAATCAGAGCTTGATGAAATAACTTTTGAGGTAACCGTTTTAACACCACCACTAGAGATCAAGGTTTCTGATACGTTAGAGTATCCTACTCAGATCAAGATAGGCCGTGACGGTTTAATTGTAAAATATGGTACTTTTTCAGGATTGCTTCTTCCCCAAGTTCCTGTAGAATATGCATGGACTGCAGAGGAATTTTTGGGCCATACATGTGAAAAGGCTGGTCTTCCTCGTGACATTTGGAAAGATCCAAAGACAAAAGTTCTTAGGTTTGAAGGAATAATTTTCAAGGAAGAAACACCAAACGGAAAAGTAATACAACAGAAGCTATAGAGTTTTAGATTCTGTGTCAAGAGATATTTCTTCGCCGTTTTTAATTGAATCATATTCTTTTTGTGTTACAATTACTAATGGAATGTTTGCCAAGGCACAACCAGATGCTACAGTAAGATCAGCTTTTTTACAAATCATAGCATAAGGGGCTGAATTGTTTGACTTGAGAGAATATATCGTATATGCGCCTACACTACTTCCAACTCCATATGGAAAAACAAGAATAGTATTCTTGATGGATTTTTGAAACAAATCATGCTTATCATCGCGTATAACGCCAGTTTTTTTATCTACTGCACCAAGGAAATTAATTGGTATTTGTGATTTCAAGATTTTTCCTTTGGCTTTTCCTTTTACTATGACTTTTTTTACCATTTTGTTTCATTGTCTATGATTTGAGAAAGTGGTTTTAGGTTTACTTTGACGTTATTGGAATTTTTTAGATAATATGCGCCTTTAATGCTATTTGTTATGACTCCGTCTACATCATCTTTGTCTATTAGGGGCGTCAGACATGTACAACAATCAAAAAGCATTTCACAACCAGCTCGCTTTAATGTATTTGTATATCCAAGATCAGAAGCTTGTTTTTGAATTGCTCTTGGACAAAATATCATGCATCGTTTTTTAAATGATCTTCCCTTCAGCATCACAGCTAGATCAGATATTTCCTCTAGCCCAAGTTGTGGGCTTCCAAGTACTACAAGATCACCAGAATCTGTTGTGTTTAGCTCATCATGGATATTTTGCATTTCTTTATTATCAAAATCAACCTTTTCAGACTGATCATCATTATCATCTAGAACAAACTTTCCGCACTGCCCAGATGTTCCCATACCACCACATAATGCTTTACAGCTACGTTTGTCAAGATCACCTGCACCAGAGATTCTAACTGAACTGCCAGCAACTTTGCCAGCAAAATATCCTAATAGGCCATATGTTAGCTCGCTAGAGTTTTTAACTTTCATTTGAATTGTAAGATTAGGACTATCTGATTCTTCTTTTCTTAAATCAGAATAAGGACTTTTTCCTGTGAGTGCACTAGCTAGTGCACTAAATGCACTTTCTTTATTTGTTTTAAGTTGTGCTATTGAATTAGCATAGATTGCGGCGTTACTTTCTGCAAATGAAACTTGAGTATTTTTTTGTGGGAGATCAAATATTTCATAAGGGATGCAAGAAAAAGATGGAACTACGCCCATTTTTTTATATGATTCACTAATGCTTTGTTGTTTTTTTATAAAATCATCATCTAATTTGTAATCTGAAACTTTGTCAACATCAAAGCCCATTGGGTTTACCGTTGTTTTTACCTGAACCTTTGCATCTTTGCTTAGCTTTGAAAGAAATTCTTCGCCTGCATCGCCTATTGTGTTATAATTTACACCTGAAAGATGTGCCCAATGAATAGGAACTAGTCTATCAGCATTGATAGCCTCGCCTGTAGCCACTAGAATTCTATATGCAAGTTCAAGTACTTCGCCATTCTCTCCTTTAAGAGCTGATTCTTCTTCCTTTGTTAACTCCATAATTGTTATTGACTTGTGAGTGGTATAATACTTGTACTGACAAGATCCAAAATAGTTTATTCAAAATTCAAGAGTAGATTATAAGACAATTAGTTTCATAGCATTACTATGAAAAACATCCTCAGTGGAATGATCAAAACTATGAATGCTGTAAAGCCACCACGTATGACAGCACTGCGACAGCTGCATGATGTAGAAAAAGGTGATCCTTTCAACATATTAATCGGCACTATTCTTTCAGCAAGAACAAAGGATGAGAGTACAACCAAAGTTGCAGGTAAATTATTTACAAGATACAGATCTGTAAAAGCACTAGCTAATGCCAAAGTTAGAGATGTTGAAAAAATAATAAGATCAATTGGGTTTTACCATGTAAAAGCTAAAAGAATTATCGAAGTTGCTTCGATAATAGATACACAATTTAATGGAAAAGTTCCTGATGATCTAGATACGCTCATAACACTTCCGGGGGTTGGCAGAAAAACTGCAAACTGTGTTCTAGTTTATGCTTTTGAAAAACCTGCCATACCTGTAGATGTACATGTTCATAGGATCTCAAACAGGTTAGGGCTTGTTGATACAAAGACCCCTGAAGAAACAGAGATAAAATTAATGAAAAAAATTCCACAGAAGTACTGGCTTGAAATAAATGACACTTTTGTTATGTTTGGACAAAACATCTGCAAACCAATTTCACCAATGTGTAATGTTTGTAAAATTAAAAAAATTTGTAAATACTACAAAACTAACGCTTCTTAAGAACGAGTAAAATTGCAATTATTATTCCAATAATACCTGAAATAACAAAAGGCAATATGCTTAGAGGATTTTCAGCTGGATTTCCTGAGATAAAATCAACAATTAGGTTTCCAGAGTTTATGGCAGGAGGGTCTGTTGAGCTTTCCATTCCATGGATAGAATAGGCAGCTATAGCAAAATTTTCGATGTCTAAATTGGAAACAACTATTCTTTCTCCGTTATTGATGGTCAGTCCTGCATTATCTGTATACGCAGCAACAATCTTTTGGCCTGGAATCCATCCTCGCTCTAGTCTGTTATGAACAACAACATAGCCATTTTCTGGCATCCATGCGGCAATCCAAAATTTTTCATCAGGAGGGCTACCCATGCCTATTTCAATGAATTTTTCCTTAATAGTTGCATCATAGAATCGTATTACGGCATTACCATTTGGATTTGCATAGAGTAGTTTGTTATCAATTGTAATTTGCCAGCTCACTGCATGGGTTTTATCTAATTTAATAATTTGTGCATCATTTGCAATTTTATTAAATTCGTAGTAAGGTATCTCAGTTGTATGTAAAACTAAGGATGGGTTTGATTGAGATTGACCATAGATAGGACTTAGAGTTAATGATAAAATTAAGATTAATACGATATTATGTTTCACAGTTTGGCTCGATGGTGCGTGAATAAAAATCTAGTCAACAAAAGGATTGTTGTGATTCATTATAATTTTTGAAACTTCTGGTCTAAGAATAAATTCTGATGGTGCTTTTTTATTCTGAATCATTTCTCGAAGTTTAGTGCCACTTATTTCATCTCTAGTTTCTACTCCATGTGGACATACTCTTTCATTAGTAAATGTAATACATTTTTTACAATAAAAAAATGCTGGAAAGAAGATGGGAGTTATCTCAAGATCTGAATAGTTTTTGAATATATCTTGTGCTGCAAATGGTGAATAATAATTTCCTACACCAGCATGATCTCTACCTATTATAATGTGGGTACATCCGTAGTTTTGTCTCATTATAGCGTGATGTATCGCTTCTTTTGGTCCAGCATATCTCATTTCTGTATGCAATGTTGCCAGCTTGCATCGATTTTTAGCGTAATAATTTTCAATTAATACTTCATATGATTTTATTATAACTTCGTCTGTAAAGTCACCAGACTTTTTTTTGCCAATAAGTGGATTAACAAAGAGGCCATCTCTTGTAGTAAGTGCAGTTTTTTGTAATATTTCATGAGCAACGTGTGGTGGATTTCTAGTTTGAAATGCTACTATGGTTTTCCAGCCAGACTTTTCAAAATCTGCTCTAGTTTCTGTTGGAGTCTTTCTGTATTTTCTAATAAATCCATCATCAGGACGTTTAATGTAGTCAATTGTTCCACCCACTAGAAAATCATTCATTGCCATTGTTTTTGCAACTCCTGGGTGTTTTGTGTCTAGAGTTCCATACACACCATTTGCAGTTTTTTCTTTATCAAATGAATAAAGGTCTTTAACATGTAAAATTGCAAATCCATTTCCTTGTGGATTTTTTAATAAAACATCAGATTCATCTTTTAGTTTTTTACCTGTTGTTTTGTCAACATCAAGTACTATTGGTATTGTCCATGAAGTGCCATTTGCTAATCTGCCTTCACTAATTACACTCTCAAAATCATTTTGGCCAAGAAATCCTTCAAGCGGGCTGAATATTCCATCTGCAATATTTTCTATATCGTTAGCAACATCTTCGCTAACAGAAAATGAGTATAATCCACTTGTATTTTTTGTAGTAATTCTATTTACTAACTTGCCACCAAGAGGTTTGGCAATGCCGTTACTCTTTGCCAACGTCTATTTACCATGATCCATATGCAGACCACATTCTTTATCTGATTGGTTTT
>JBQTJY010000111.1:0-10576 GCA_052386635.1 Nitrososphaerota archaeon | reverse complement strand
AATAAGAAAAATTATTAAGAATAATTTAACGAAACCCCTTATGGGAAAGGTAATTGTTGCCAAGACCTCAGATGTTGCGCCAGGTATGCTACATAAGGCATCAGTTGATGGGAGAGAGATTCTTGTTGCAAATATAGGTGGAAAGTATTATGCGATGGATGATACTTGTACCCACGCAGGCGCAAGCCTTTCAGAAGGAACACTTGATGGCAATATAGTTACCTGCGGCTGGCATGGCGCCCAATTTGATTGTAAAAGTGGCAATCTTGAAAAATTTCCTGCAAAAATTAACAATTTAAAATCTTATAATGTATCAGTAGAGTCAGACAATATCTTTGTAGAGGTCTAGACAAGGAAAAAATTAGAGTGGGTGATATGATGTCAAGTAAAAAATCTCAAAATGAAGGCTCGTTTAACACTGCACTTGAAACGCTAAATCATATTGCATCAAATCCGTCTACTCCAAAAAATATCAGAAAAAGCATTTCAGATCTAGTAAATGAGTTAAAGAATGAACAATTTCCAATATCTGTTAGGGCAGCAAACGCAATTAGTCAGCTAGATGATATAACACAGGATCCTAACATGCCATCCTATGTGAGGGTCACTTTATGGCAAGCAGTTTCTACACTTGAAAGCATAAGGGAATAAATTTCCAAAATCATTAATTTCTGATATTGAAAATCGAAGAATATCTCCAGTCTCTGCCACAAAAGATAATTTCAGGAGACGATGTTCAGCTCCCAAGACATGCTTTTTTAGATATTTTCAAGTTTGTTAAGCTAAATGAAAATGATGTGTTTTATCATCTTGGGTGTAATGATGGTACTGGAGTCTTTATTGCAAAAGAAGTGTTTAATGTAAAAAAGTCAGTTGGCATAGACATAGCTCAACAAAAAATTACACTTGCAAAAAAAACATTACAAGAAAAAAAATTGCAAGACTGTCATTTTGTAAATGAAGACATTCTTGATTCTAAATTCGATGATGCGACTGTAGTTTTGTTTTGGTTTACAGATGAAAAGATTATTGAAAAAATGATTGAAAAATTCAAGCGATTAAAAAAAGGCTGCAAGATAATTACAATTTGGGGGCCGCTTCCAGGATTTCTTCCAGACAAGGTTAATTTTCCCTATATCATAAATGAGGTTCCGTTTAGAGAGGCAAAGGATCTACAAGAGCAGATACTTGCAGTATTTGACAAAAGATGCATCGATTTTGTAACTGCCTGGGAATATGCAGAACGCTATACAAAGGCAATCAGCGTGCCCCAGTCAGAAAATGACAGGTTTCTGACCATAATACAGTCCCTTGTGATTTGGATAAATGCAAAAAATCTCGGGGTTGCCTGTGGTGGGAAGATGCCGCCTGCGATAAAAAACTATATTGGAATACTGCGTAATTTTTTCAATATCGAAGTTGAACATCTTTTAAAATAAGTCATATTTTTATTGCGAATTAGCGTCAGTCATTATGTGCAGGAACGAATCAACATCAACGTATCTGCAATAAACTATGACAAGACAAGCAGGGAGATAAAATCTACTTTATCTTTGCTTGAGGAGATGGTCCATGGTGAGGATGGCTTTATCATAACGGATTCAGAATTTGCATTTGGCTGGCACTTTTATGTTGTATGTGTGAACAAGAACCTAGTACAAAAGCTAGCCGAACAGATGGGACCTGACTTTGAGAAACTAAAGGGAAAAGGATTAGAAAAAAAGTTCCTTACTTGGCTGACCAAAAAAGTTGAGAAAAAAAATCTAAAGGTAAAGCTTGCAATAAAAGAAGAGATGGAATCAAGCAAGTATGGTATTTTTTAAAAAACTCAGAGTTGTTTTACTCTAAAAATATACTTTAGTGGCTGTCTAAAATAGTGATACATTACATATCCAACAACTGTAATTGATGCGCTTGTAACAAAATATACTACAGAATCAAACAACTACAAGTTCCCCTTCGTTAAATGGGAACTTGATACAATTACGAACCTGTTTTTCCATTTGACTGGAAGTCAAGTAGATTGTTTAAAAATGTATGGATATTTGTTATTAAAAATAAAGAAAAGTGTCAGAAAAAAAGTACTAAAAATTCATCTAAATTTGAAGGCCCTCGAGGGGAATCGAACCCCTGCCCGGGGATCCACAGTCCCCTATACTAACCACTATACTACGAAGGCCAGCAAAAACGAATTGAATCGCTTCCAGTATTAATCTTAGCTAATTTTCAAATCTGGAGACGAAACTAACCTTTTATTATTACTAAAACCAAATTAGAATCATGAAAGGAAAAGGCTGGTTTATAGCAATGGCAATTGCTGTAGCAATAGTTTGGGTTGGAGTAAATTATCTATTACCTTGGAAATAAAACCAATAAACATAGTCTAAGAAAATAACTAAATTGTTAGAAGAATTATTAATCACCTTTAAATTTGTATAAAAAATCAAAAAGCTTGAAATGAAAACCGGCTTTCTTACAAGCAAGCTAAGACCAGTAAAGAAACTTGATAGTGATATCTCTAAACATCAAATTGAAGTTATTGAGGGCGACAAGTTTTCATGGATTGATTTACAAAATCCTGATCGTAAAGATGTAGAAGAGATTGCACAAAAGTATCATTTGAATTCATTAAATGTCGAAGATTGTATGACAAAGTTCGAACTACCAAAACTTGATGCTTATGATGAACACATATTTTTGATGCTGCACTTTCCACCCCTTGATACAAAGGGAGCTCCAAAGTTTAGGCAACTCTCTGTCTTTATGGGAAATGACTATCTTGTAACAATCCACCAAGGTGACCTCAGACCTCTTGTTGACATGGTTCGAGTGTGCAAAGAAAATACAGATCCGCACAGAAGACAGCGTCTGATGGGAAGGTCTGCAAGTTTTCTACTTCATGAGATAATCGATGTTCTAGTAGATGATTTGCTTCACATGGTCAGAAAAATATTAGGAAATCTTGACGATATTGAAGATATTGTCTTTGATGAGCAAAGATCAGCAGCGAGGCAAATTTCACTTCTAAGAAGAGAGATCACAGTACTAAGGCGAATTGTAATTCCGTTAAAAAAATTGATTTTGGAAGCAGGAAAACATGTACAACGATTTGAAACTACAGAAGAGCACCTTGCACTGTATTTTGATGATGTAATAGACCATGTCGATAAAGTCATAGAAACGCTTGAAGAATCAAAGGAAACTATGGAAATTTACAAGGATACAGATTTTATGCTAAGTACTGAAAAATCAAACAAAATCTTGGCAGCACTGACTATATTGTTCACACTTTCAATACCTGCTACAGTTGTCAGTCAGTTTTATGGAATGAACATAAACTTGCCAGGCGGTCTTGAGACAGGAATATGGCTCCAGATTGGTCCATATACAACTTTGATATTTGTGATACTAGCATCAGTAGTTCCAACAGCTTTGATGCTTTTGTATTTCCGTAGGCTTGGATGGCTTACTACATAATCACAGTATAACATATTAATTTCAAACTATCCAAAATAGCTGGATATGAGTTGTTCAGGTGAAACTGTAGAGGCAAATGACCTAATTCAGATTAAACCAAAAATTATTGCACAGCTAAAAAAGGCAAAGTATGGAGTTGCAGATCACTCTACAGTAGAGTTGTGTCATTGGACAAAAAAATCCTTTAAGAACGAGGGAGATTGCTACAAACACAAGTTTTATGGGATCTCAACACATCGTTGTATGGAGTTTTCCCCAGCTGGCATGTTTTGTGAAAACAGATGCATTTACTGCTGGAGACCAATGGAATTTTATGATTCGCTAAATATGGAGCCAGACAAAGTAGCTGAACCAAAAGAAATTGTTACAAAACTGATGGAGGAAAGAAAAAAGTTGATTATGGGACACTATGGTGATCCTAGGCAAGACAAGCAAAAGCTAGATGAGTCATTGCTGCCAAGCCACTATGCAATTTCGCTTTCAGGGGAGCCAACAATGTATCCAAAATTGCCAGATCTGATAAAATATTTAAAATCACTTTCACAAACAAAATCAGTTTTTCTTGTAACTAATGGTCAAGAGCCTGAAATGATCCAACGACTACAAGATGAGGATGCGTTGCCAACTCAGATTTACCTTTCAACTAATGCTGCAGATTATGATTCTTTTATGAGAATAAACAGACCAAGATACAAGGACTCGTGGGAAAGATGGAACAAGTCACTTGATATGCTTTCAAGGCTTGATACAAGAACAGTAATTCGAATTACTCTTATTCGCGATTATAATAATGTGGACGATATGATCCCAGCCTTTGCTTCGATGATAAATCGTGCAAATGCCCATTTTATTGAGGTAAAATCCTACATGCACATTGGACGCTCAAGAAACAGGCTTGAGCGTGAAGACATGCTCAATATGGATGAGGTCAGACACTTTGCAACGAATCTTGCTTCACAAAGCAGCATATTTTCTGTAATGGATGAAAGTCAGATCTCAAGAATCGTTGTTTTACAAAACACAAAAAGATTCACCGATAGATGGATTACTGCTTACGCACAAACCAGTTAGCAAACTTTTGCAAAGCAAGATATCTGTGTGAGATTTCATTTTTATTTTTTAACAAGGCATAAGTCATTTTTTGTCCCTGTGGGATAAAGATTGGATCAAACCCCCAACCTTTGCCATGTATTTTTTTTGAAATTTTTCCTTTTACTTTTGCATCAAACAAGATCATTTGTTTTTTATCACAATAAGCAATCACTGACTGAAAATTTGCATTTCTTTTTGTATTTACAAGTTTCAAAATTCCGTTATTTCCAATTGTCTTAAATACATATGATGAAAAGGGTCCTGGAAATCCACCAAGCGAATCAATAAACAAACCGTCATCTTCCACAATCACTGGTTTTTTGCATTGATTAAATGCATCAATTGCTTTATGTGATGCAATTTTTTTTATAGAATCATTCTGTATTTCCAATAATTTACAATTAAAAAATCCAACTTTTATTCCAAATTTGGCAAGAATTGCCCTTACTTCTTGGTACTTGTGTTTATTCGATGATGCAAATAAAACATCATACGACTGTTGCATAGCGTCCTCTACTTTCTATAACAGAAACTAGATTTGTAACATGAGCTAGTCTTGTTGGCCCGACTATTGCCTTGTATCCAGACAAAAAACTTGTCCAGGCTTTTTGCATAATGTGAACATGCGCACTGTTTAGTATTTCTTTTATCAACCTAAGATCAATTGCATGATCATCGGCTTTGCTTGTTTTGTTTGCAAGACCAAAGTCAATTGTAACTAGTTTGTTTTTTGATAAAATAAAATTTGATGTTGTTAAATCACCATGCATTATGCCGTTTTTATGTAAGGTTCCAACTATGTATCCAATTTTCTTACAACAGCATACTAGTTTTGAATCTGGCAAGTCGCGAACCAAGGTTCCCTCAATATGTTGCATCATTATAGAGCAGTTCTTAATATCAACACGATAAATCAAGGGAGTGTCTATTCCAAAGGATTTTGCCTCAGCTATTATTTGTGCTTCCCTGATGGTTCTTTGCCTTCTTATTTTTTCATCAAGTAGTGGATTTCGATATGCTTTTTTCTTTCTAATTTTTAGTATTGACTTTTGTTTGTTCCAAGTGGTTAGATATAGGTCTCCTTCAGCTCCTTTTTTTATTAGTTTCATTAAAATTATAACCTAACAGGTACAGATTAAAAGCTAATTATGGATGATTCTGAAAAAAAAATACGCCAAGAAGACTGTAATGAAGATACGTTAGGTTCTGGCATTCTCACTTTAACCAACAAAAGAATAGCATTTGACAAAACTAGAGGAAGAATAGCCGATTTTTCAAAAAAAATTGGCGAAACTGTATTGGATGCACCACTTGGTGATGTTGCTGAGGTATGGAAAGAAGGCAGATTCATAAAAAAAGTCTGCATCAAAGTGAAAACAAAAGAAGGCGAAGAATCCTACAAGTTTGGTGTTTTTAGCAATGGAAGCTGGCTTGAAACACTACAAGAGACATTAGAGCAATACAAGAATCAATAATTGATATTTACAGTATCTAGTCTCCATGATTGTCTAACAAATGCGTTTTCAAGTGTTGATCCTTTTTTTCTGGTTGCTTCCAAAAGACCTGTCCATGCTATCTGTGGGCCGCAATCTCCAGCAAACTGTTGCGGTACAACATAAAATTTACAGTTTTGTCTTTTGCATATGCTTTTTAGCATATCTGACAAGCGCTTGTTTGCTGCAACACCTCCAACTATCATAAGTTCTTTTTTCTTTGTAAATGAAAGTGCACGTTCAGTTGCCTCACTAATCATTGCAAATGCAGTTTCCTGTAAGGAAAAACATGCTTTTTCTTTTTGTGATGAGATAGACTTTGTTGCAGATAAAAGGCCTGAAAATGAAACGTCGTTTCCTTTGACAACATAAGGTAATTGAATATAGGTACTAGTTTTTGCTGCAAGTTCTTCGATGTTTTTTCCACATGGAGATGCAAAGCCGATTGATCTTCCAAATTGATCCAAGAGCTGACCTAAGGTGATATCCAGTGTTTCTCCAAATACTCTCCATTTTCCTTTCATAAATGCAAGAAGCATTGTATGACCACCTGAAACAAGTAACACAAGTGGATCTTTTGCTCCTGTCAACAACTTTCCAAGATCAATATGTCCTATTGCGTGATGCACTGGATAGAGTGATATTTTATAATATGATGATAGAGAACGAGCCACAACAGCCCCAACTCTAAGGCATGGTCCTAGCCCAGGTCCTGCAGCATATGCAATAATATCTAAATCATTTATCTTGATGCTAGCTTTTTGAAGACAATCTGCAAGCACGTTTGCAGAACTTTCTATGTGATGCCTTGACGCTTCTCGAGGATGAATGCCTTCACCTTCTGGAGGCCTGTAAATTTTTCTTACATCAGAACGTATTTTTCCATTTTTTTCTACCACTGCACAAGCAAATGTATGAGCAGTGCTCTCAATTCCCAAACACAGCATACTATCCTCTACTCAAGCTTGACACTATTTTTATTACATCGCCATTTTTTAGCGTATGATCTGAGCCGATTCGTTGCTTTGTTTTGACATCAATTGCATACAAAAACCCTTTTTCAAGATCTTTATGGATTGAGCTTGCAAGGTCTTTTGTAGTCGAGTTTATAGGTAACAGCTTTGCATCAGGAAGAATTTCGCCGTTTTTGTTTGATAGCTTTGTTTCGTCTTCTACAGGATAAACAACTATTTGTTTTAAAATTTCAAATACAACAGTATTTAGTATGCTTTGAATACCAGTTGATTTTATTTTTTCTAAAATAGTTTTCACAACATCCAGTGCTTTTTGTTGTTCATCTGTGATCTTGATATTTTCATTTTTTACAAATGTGTTATCTCCAGGCATGTAAGTGATCAATCCCGCTTTTGTTGCTTTTTTTAAAAGTAGTTCTGCTTCTGCACTACATGCCACAGTTTTTTCTTTTATTTTGTCTAAAATGGATAAATCTTTACAGAGATCTGCCTTGTTTGCAGCAATCAGCATAGGCTTTGTTTTTTTTCGGAGCGCTTTAACAAAATTATCAAGATCTAAGGCATTCCAGTCTGATGTTTTTTTACTCAACAAATCCAAATTTTGCAGTACAGTACTAATTTCATAGTCTTTAACGCCTAAACCACTAAAGCGTTTTGCAATACCATCAACAAGTTTTGTAGTTTTTTGCTCTATTTCCTTTGTTAATTTTTGCCATTCTCGTTCTAAAATTTGTTTAAACCAGTGATCAAACTCGTTTTCAACAAATTCAATGTCTTCAAGTGGATCATGAGTTCCTACAGGAACTGGCTGACCTTGAATATCTGTTGAGCCTGAAACATCTACTACATGAATTAATACTTCAGCCTGTCTTGAGTCATCTAAGAATTGATTTCCTAGTCCTTTTCCTTCATGTGCACCTGGAACTAGGCCTGCAATATCGACTAGCTTTACTGGAATAAAACGAATTCCTTGCATACATAGTGGATTTTTATGCAAAATGCCAAAAAATTTACAGGCACAAGCTGTATGTACATAAGCAATTCCAACATTTGGTTCTATTGTAGTAAATGGATAATTTCCAATTTGAACCATGGTTTCTGTTGCTGCAGAAAAAAAGGTTGACTTGCCAACATTTGTCTTGCCTAAAAGACCGATTTGCATGACGAGCTAATCTGATTTGTACTTATTAGTATTGCAGAAATTGTTTAATCTGCTTTGCTTGTTGTTATTTTATGTCTCTAGTAATAACAGGTAATCCAGGGGTTGGAAAACACACAATATCAAAACTAGTAGCAAAAAAACTCAATTATGAAATTTTAGATATTAATAAAATTGCACTCAAGTCAATGAATATTAAAAAAACTTCTGGCACTGCAGACATAGATACTAAAAAAGTGAAAAGCGTTATAAAAAAAATAATAACAAAGAACTCACTTGTTGTAGGCCACTTAGCACCTTATGTTCTAACAAAATCTCAAATTAAGGCTGTAGTAGTATTAAGAAAAAATCCGTACAGCCTTATTTCAGTATATAAAGAAAGAAAATATACTCGCCAGAAAGTGATAGAAAACTTGGATAGTGAAATTTTGGGCGTTATAGCTTATGATTCAATTAAAAAATTTGGCATAAACAAGGTATACCAAATTGATACTACAAAAAAATCACTTGCTATGATTGTAAAAAAAATACAATCAATTTTTGAAAATAATTTTAAACAAGATAAAGTTGACTGGCTAACTCTAGTTGTACACAAAAACGATTTAAAAAAATTCTTTACGTATTAGAAGGCGCACTATTTTTGTTTGAGATTATAAAAAGTGATCTTGCCGGAAGAATTGGAGTATTACATACAAATCATGGCAAAATTGAAACACCTGCTTATGTTCCTGTAATACATCCTGTGAGACAGTCAATAGATACATCAAAGATACGTGAAATTGGTTTTGATCTTGTAATTACTAACGCCTTTATCGCAAAAAACCATTATGGTGAGGATGCAACAAGACGTGGAATCCATGACATAATAAAATTTGATGGTGCAATAATGACTGATTCTGGCGGATACCAAGTGTTAGAGTATGGAGATGTTGATGCATCTCCAATTGATATTGCCGATTTTGAAACTAGGATTGGTTCGGATATTGCAATACCTTTGGACAAACCAACAGGATTTGGTCTACAAAAAAAGAAAGCAAGATCTTTTGTTGAGCAGACATTAAAGGCAGCAAAAAAAACAATTGAACAAAGATCCAATGACGGACAAATTTGGGTTGGGCCAATTCAAGGTAGTGAACATTTTGAGCTTGTAAAAAAATCTACAACAGCACTTGTTGGCTATGGATTTGAGATGCTGGCGCTTGGAAGTCCAGTGGAGTTTATGGAATCATACAATTACAGATTGCTTGCAGATATGATAATTACTGCAAAAAAAAGTATGCCACTTTCATTGCCATTGCATTTGTTTGGAGCAGGCCATCCACTTACAATTCCGCTTGCAATAGCATTAGGATGTGATACCTTTGATTCAGCATCCTACATACTATATGCAAGAGAAGGCAGATACATATCAGAAGATAAGACTACGCACATATCCAAAATATCGTACTTTTCTTGTACCTGCGAGGTTTGTTCAAAATTTACCCCAAAAGAGCTTATTTCTATGAAAAAAGAACAGCAAATAGATAAAATCGCGCTTCATAATCTCTATGCTATAAAATCAGAAGTAGAAAGAGTCAAAGAGGCTATCTTTGACGGCAGGTTGTGGGAGTATATTAATAAAAAAATCCGGGCGCATCCAAGACTTTTTGAATGCGGGAAAGTTTTTACGAATAATTCTGCATTTTTTACTAAAACTACGCCTCGGTTTAAAAATAAAGCAGTATTTCTATTTGCAAGAGAGGACCAGTTTAGGCCAGAAGTTATTTCTTATCATGATATTGTCCGCAAATTTAAAACAAAGAAAAAAACCTTGGTCATTACATCTGAGCCAACTATAAAGCCAGCTTATCTATCACGTGAATACTCTATACTAAAAAAGAAATTTGATCCTGATTCTGTTCAGTTTTGTTATTACAATCCTTTTCTTGGAATGATTCCATTTGAAATTTCAGATATTTACCCAGCTTCACATTATGTAATGACAAGAACAGAATTTAGACCAGAAGATTTTCCTATTTTTGAAAAAACGTGGAATGTGTTTTTTGCAAAAAACAAGTTCACAGCAATTCAGTGCAACAAAAGTGACAAGTTTCTTCAATTTTTTGTAAAATCACTTCCTAGTAGAATTAAAATTAAAAATCTTTATTGAAAAATAAGAAAAAATTCGAAAAGAAACCGGTTTTACAGTCCGGCGTCTTCTGCCCAGCCTTTTACGAATACTCCGTTTTTGTGAAGTGGTACTGGTTGACCTGCTGTGTAATTCATTGGTCTCATCCAAAAGATGGATTTTGTTGGACAAACTCCAATGCATGCTCCGTCTGAGATGCATCTTTCAGGATAAAAGACAAATGCCTTACCTCTTTTCCAGCCTTCAACTGGTT
>JBQTJY010000110.1:0-3532 GCA_052386635.1 Nitrososphaerota archaeon | reverse complement strand
TTCATCCTATGCTGAATCATCCTCTTTTGTTCACTAATTCCAGACGATCCTTGGGAAATTCGGTTATGTAGTGATGAACTAATCGAAGTCGAATCTATGATTTTTTTGATTTGTTTTGAATCAATGTCTTTTGTTGATCTTTTAATCTCATCTATAGAAAGTTCTTCGAGCGGTTTTTTTGAGATGTGTGCAGTTTTTACCAGATTTCCTACAATCTGGTGAGCTGTCCTAAACGGTATTCCATTATTGACTAGCTTTTCTGCAACATCTAGTGCTACAAGATATCCTCCCTCCATTGCTTTTTTCATATTTTGGCTGTCGACGTTTATCTTTTCCAACATCGATTTTATGACAATGAGTGCAGTGATTGCGATTCTAGATGAAGACCAAATTGATGGCTTTATTTGCTGTAAATCTCGATTGTATCCAGATGGAAGTCCCTTTACTATTGAAAGAATTGTTGTAAGGTTGCCAATTACTTGTGCTGTCTTTCCCCTAGTGAGCTCCAAAATGTCAGGATTTTTCTTTTGAGGCATAACACTTGATGGAGATGTGAATTCATCTGGCAGCTCAATAAAAGCAAATTCTGAGGTTGACCATATAACAAAGTCTTCAGCGAGTCGGCTAAGATTAGTCATAAGAATGGCAACCGCTGCAACATATTCTATTACATAGTCTCGTGTACTTGTAGCATCAATTGAGTTTTCTACTATGCCTTTAAAGCCAAGCAGTTTTGCCGTACTCTGCCTATCTATTGGAATACTAGTTCCTCCAACAGGTCCTGCACCTAGTGGAGATTCATTTACTCTTCCATATGTCACATAGAGTCGCTCAAGATCCCTAAACAAGGCATCTGTATATGACAGAAGATAATGCGAAAATAGTCCAACTTGGGCTTGCTGTAGGTGTGTGTAAAGCGGCATTATGGTTTTTTGATGTTTCTGTGCTAGTAAAACAAGTATTTGAATTGCATTCAAAAGACATTGACATAAAAGATTGATGTCGTCTCGTATTTTCATTCGTATATCAAGTGATACTTGATCATTTCGAGAACGGCCTGTATGCATTTTGCCACCACTCTCCACCCCAATTTTTTTGATAACATGTTGCTCTATTAGTTCGTGAATGTCTTCAGAATCAGATTTTTTTTCAAATTTTTCTTTTTTTAGTTTTTCAAGTGCTGCAAGAATTTTTTTTGCCTCACTTTTTGTTATAATTTTTTTTTCGAAAAGCATTATCACGTGTGCTTGGGTGCCAACTATATCATAAAATGCAATCTCTGCATCATCAAAAAGTGATGAAACATATTCTAGTGTAATCTCATTAAGATTATTTTTCAGTCTAGACCGATACATTACCATAAAGTTTAGAATAGTTATATATAGCATAGACGCTTTTTTTATGATGGCTCAAGATATCAAACAATTACGCGTACAAATTTTTGATGAGCTATCAAAGATTGTAGATCCTGAAATTAACACATCAATTACTGAGCTAGAATTAATTGATGAAGTTGACATCAATGATTCTAATGTTAAAGTGGACCTGCACCTTACCAGTCCATTTTGTCCTGCAGTTTTTGGATTCAAAATATGTCAGGATGTTCATGATAATCTGTTGAAGATTGACGGTATTGACGATGTCAAAGTCAATGTGTCAAATCATTTTATGGCTGAAGCAATCAACAACCAAGTAAATAATAGCCCTAATCCAAAAAAACCTAAAAACTAGCTTCGAAAACCTAGCAGATATCCTCTTAGCAGTTGTATTCCCATAGCAGGATCTACTCCTTTTGGGCACACTACACTACAAGAGCCAGCAAAGTGGCATCGCCAGATGCCATGTGGCTCGTCAATTATTTTGAGTCGTTCATTTTTCCCCTTGTCTCTGTTATCTGCGATATAGCGATATGCTTGGGCAAGTGCTTGTGGGCCAATAAATGATGAATCTGTAGCCATTGTAGGACAAGCCGAATTGCAAAGACCGCATTTTATACAGCTTGAAAACTGGATGTATTTTTCTACTTCCTCTGGTGTCTGTAAAAATTCCTTTGTTTTTGAAGTAATCTCAGAGTCATCTCTTATGATGTATGGTTTTAATTTTTTGTGAGTTGCAAACATTCTATCAAAGCTAACCGCTAAATCTCGAATTACAGGAAAGTTGTTCATTGGCTCAACTGTAACTACACTTGAATTAAGCTCGGTAATTTTGGTAAAAC
Source organism: Nitrososphaerota archaeon (assembly GCA_052386635.1). Lineage (GTDB taxonomy): Archaea > Thermoproteota > Nitrososphaeria > Nitrososphaerales > Nitrosopumilaceae > VHBM01. Next base: position 1,314 of record JBQTJY010000110.1, on the reverse strand, counting down.
AAGCTAGTCGTGGCTTTCCATTGATTATCATACCGCAAGAACCACATGATGCTTGTCTACAAGAATATCTTACACCAACAGAATGATCAAAGTGTTTTTTCACCTCTAAAATCGCATCTAATACAGTAGTCCATTTCTCGTATGGAACCTTGAATTCCATAAATGACTTTGTGGTGCCTGCTTGTGGGTTAGATCTTGATATCCTCAGTATTATCGATTTTGGTGATGAGCCAATAGTTTGTGATTCTTCTGAAATTGGTCTTGTAGTTGTAGACATTTTCAGCTCATTCCCATACTTGCTAGTATTATAGTACGTGAACCGTATGCAATTACGGCAACCATTGCAGCAATGCAGCCATATGTAACAGCCTTTTCATATCCTCGTCCTTGTTTTAACTCAAGCAGTATAACTCTAAGACCATTAAATCCATGAATTGAAATTAAAACTAAAATTAATTCAAGTACAAGTGCATATGGCAGAAATTCATAGTTTGCAATAACACTTTCGTACTGTAATGACTCGGAAAATCCTTGAGTAAGTCTGAATAAAATATGTACTGCTACAAGAGCCACGGCTCCTAAGGCGGTTCCATAATGCACTTTCATAACTATGCTTTCACGCATTTTATTCACCAAACATTACTCCAAGGCCGTACATCATTGCAAGTGCCGCAAGTCCAATTGATGCATAAATGCACAGTTTGTTTTTCATATTAATTGAGCGTGGAGTATACGGATAATCAGGTCTGCCTGGTTTTCCTACGCCTATTCCTCCATGGCCAAGCATGAGTCTTATTCCGTTTGCGGTATGAAATACACACATGCCAATTACAATTGCTAAAACTACATGTCCTTCAGTTGTTTGTGTAAGCTCTAGCATCTTTTCCCATGCTGCTTTTCCACTCAGTATGGTACTTGTTTCATAAATGTGAGCTATAAAATAAACAAGCAGCCCTATACCTGTCAGTCTCATCAACCAGTATGCAAAACGCTCAATGCCATAGCGGCCAGGATTTAGCCATCCTTTGATTCCTTCTTTGTTTTCTTGTCTTTCCATCTAGTATTTTCTCTCCACAGGTTTGTATTTTGTTATTGTTACTGGATGCTTTCTCATAATTGGTTCCTTTGGATCATAATATGCAAGTGTGTGATGTAAGAAGTTTACATCATCTCTTGTTGGATAGTCTGTTCTTGCATGTGAACCTCGTGATTCCTTTCTGTTGATAGCTCCTATGAGCACGACTTCTGCAACCCTAAACATTGAATCAATCTCCATAACATTTGTAAAGTTTGTGTTGTATTCTTTTGCCTTAT
>JBQTJY010000109.1:0-1913 GCA_052386635.1 Nitrososphaerota archaeon | reverse complement strand
ATGTCACGTAAGAGTGTAAAAATCGCTGATTCAATTTTGGTGTTATTTTTAGGTACAATCCTTGCAGGAACCGTGTTAGTGTTGTTGACAGATTTTTACGTTATCTTACATTATCGTTTTGTTCCATTGCTTGTCTTTTTTTCAACAGGAATAGGTGTTTTCTTATCAAAAAAAGCTAGTTAATTTTTTTTAATATTGTCCAGTCTGCACGAAGCATATCTCCTTTTTCAATGGTAATTCCATGAGGCAAGACATCAAAGGGGTATATGTCATATCCTAACTTGTCATAGCCTAGAACTGCTTTTCCAATAAAAGTTGATTTTTTTCCATGTAATGTTTCTACAAACTCTCTTTTTTCATATTTTTGGCCATCTATCTCAACTAGTTCCTTAACTGGAGCTGAATTCAAGTATTCATCAGTAATTTCATGTGGCAAATACCCAAGTGCATCTGAAACAAAAACACTTACTAGTATTCCCTGTGAATTGCGTAATTGTAAAATAACATGTCCTAAATATTTAGAATCTGTAATTGGAATTAAGCGAATATGATTTATAGCAAAATAGCTTTGTTTTTTTGCATCTTCGTTTGTAGGATCAATCTCTAAAGCTTTTTTGAATATGGAAAATGCTTCACTATATCTTTGAGCTTCTGAAAGCACTTTTCCCTTAAGAATTATGACATTAACATTGTTCGGTTCAATTTCTAAAATTTTATCAAGTGTTTGAAGCGATTCATCTATTTTTCTAAGATTAAATAATGTTGCCGCTTTATTGTTTAAAATGTTTGTGTTAGTAGGATCAACTTGTAATGCTCTATCATAAATCAAGAGCGCCTCCTCATGTTTATTTAATTGTGTAAGTGCAGCACCTTTGTTGCCAAGTGCAATTGAATCAGTTGGTTCAATTTCTAAAATCTTATCAAAATATTCTATTGCTTGAACAAATTTTCCTTCTTGCATTAGCGAAAGACCAATTGAACTCCATTCATTTATTTGAGAATCTGTTTGATTTTGTCCAAATGATATTTGAGATAAAGGAATTAGAATAAGAATAATCAAAACCATGATCATTAATTTCATAATTGAATACTTTATAACAAATTGTAAATAAACATTTGATGATAAAACAAGTCTTTATTTTGGTATGCGTAGAAGATTATAGTTGAAAGGATTACGTGCATGTCCTATTTGTCCAAACTGTGGTTCAAAAAAATTTGAACGATTAAAAGGCAAAAGTGTTAAAGTAAGATGCCTGAGCTGTAACGAAATAATATCAATATATCTTGTTGGTTTTTATTTGCAGTATTTTTAGAATCCAACATGGCAAAAATATGGAAAGCCACAGACGTTAGCCTTGATCCACTAAAAAATGAAACAATCGCAATTATTGGCTATGGAATCCAAGGAAATGCACAAGCAAATAACTTACGTGATTCTGGTCTTAAGGTGATTGTAGGCCTAAACAAAGGAGGCCAAAGTTGGAAAAAGGCACAAGAAGACGGACACAAAGTAATGAGTGTCGCTGAAGCATGCAAAAAAGCAGACATTATTCATGTGCTAATTCCTGACATGATGCAAGCTCAAGTTTACAAAGATGAAATCGAACAAAGCCTCTCAGAAGGAAACGCGCTCTCATTTTCACATGCTGCTGCAATTCATTGGGGCTGGATAAAGGCGCCATCTTTTGTTGATGTTATAATGATTGCACCCAAAGGACCTGGCTCAAAGGTAAGAGAAACATATCTTGAAGGGTTTGGAACTCCATCAATTGTTGCAGTACATCAAGACTATACAAAAAGAGCATGGGATAGAACCCTTGGAATCGCAAAAGGAATAGGAAGTACTAAGGCAGGAGTTATACAAACAACTTTCAAAGAAGAAGTCGAAACTGATTGGTTTGGTGAACAAGCAG
>JBQTJY010000108.1:0-9809 GCA_052386635.1 Nitrososphaerota archaeon | reverse complement strand
CGTGGTACTGATTGTTCAACGTTCTCAAAGTATTTGTCGACGTTTTGCTTGTATAGGGAGAAAATATCTCTTGGGTGTTCTCTTGGTTGCTGTTCTTTACTCATTTTTCCACCTCCTTTTTGGTTTTCAATTTCTTCTCAAGTGGAAGAATTATGACTTGGACTAGAGCCCCTTCCTTTATTCCAAGGGCATCACGTTCGGCTTCTGGAATTGAAATTCTGCCGTTGCTTCCAACGGTTGTTTTGAATGCGCCCCATGAAAGGAATTTTGGCATGACCTGTCCTAGATTAAGAAGATTTTCCATTCCTTTTTCCTGCATAGATTTGAAGCCTTCAAGCAGGCTGGATTGAGTCTCGGTTGTTTTTTTGCTCATTTCCTTTAGTGCCTCAAGTGGATCAAAGTTTTGGTTTGGCTGATTTGTCATCATTGAGCCAAAGGCCTTCATGAATTCTGCTTGTGCCTTGCCACCTTTTTGTATCCATTCTCTAAACATCTCAGAGGGATCGTATTGGTATGTATTACCAGTCATAGGTAACGGTAGGATTTAACTGGTATATAAAGACAGCGATCTTACTATTTAAGAAACTCATGCACAACTCTGAAAAATTCTGCTGGTGCATCAACATATGGGGTATGTGCAGAATTTGGTATCTTGTAAAATCTGCAGTCACGAATTGATGAAACAAAGCTTTGTGCATAGTTAATTGGTATTACTGGATCATTTTCACCCCAGACAACTAGAGTTGGCGAAGTTATTTTTGGAAGCTTATTTGTAATGAGTTCTGCATTTTTTAATCCAAGAAGTGTAGACATAAAAGACATCTTTGCATTAGGCAACTGCATTCTTTTTACAAATTCATCTATGATTTTTTGATCAACTTTTTTGCCTCCTGTCATCATTTCAAATGCACTTTTTGCAGCCTCTGGATTTGGGTAAAGTGCTGCCATAACATATGCCTCTAATGCAGGAGTTGTGTTTTTCATAACACCTGAAGGTGATATAAGGACGAGTTTTTTGATCGTATTTTTTTCATTTGATGCAACCTCTGCTGCGATTTGACCTCCAAATGAGGACCCGATAAGATTTGTTGTTTTTAAGCCAAGTGTATACAAAAAGTCTTTTAAAAATTCTGCAAAAAATTCCATAGTATAATCAACCATTGGCTTGTCACTATAACCAAAGCCGATCAGATCTGGAACTATCACGCGATAATGTTTCTCAAACATAGGTATGACATATTCCCATCTTTCTGCTGAGGCTCCAAGACCATGTATTAAAACAAGTGATTCTTTAGAAGTGCCAGATTCTAAATATCGGATTTTGTTTCCGTCAACGCTAACAAACTTTTCTTGCATCTATTTGTTCGTCGGTGCATTTGTCGCATAGATAAATTTTTTCTTGCTTAAAATAACATCTTCTTGCCTACAATTATTAATTAAAACCAGCTGGTTCTTGACACTAAACTCTAATTACACCATGTTGAATTAGATATTCAATAGCATTTACAAAGTCATCTTCTGTTATTTTGCCATCTGACCACCACGCTGCATTTTTACGCACCCATTCTGGGATATTTTCCTCGTTTGATGCCTCAGAAATTGGTAAATTACGAATTATGATGATTTTTTGCTTTATCATAAACTCAATGCCTTGGATAAACGTCTTATCATCGATCTTCTCAGTTGACCACCAAGACGCGTTTTCTTTTATCCATGATGGAACTTGAGCTGGCTGTGGAACCTGTAATACTTCATAGATTGTTTTACCTGAAAACTGTGAGTCAAACCATTTTTTGAATTCTGAGTCTGTCTTGTATCTTGTAATGTAATATTGTGGAGCACTCTCTGGATCAGGAAAATCTTGAACATGTGTAGTTGGATAACCGACTATATCTTTAATTGATAACCCTGGAAATGTTTTATCAAACCAAGCCTTGTATGCTGGTTCATTGTTATATCTTTCAAGGTAATAGTTAGGAGATTTGTTTAGATCTGGAAATCCTGTGATCATGGTTTTTTCATTATAAAATGGAATGAGTTCTTTTTTCTCAGTTTTTGTTGGAGTTGTTGGTTTAGTTACACTTTCAGATGTTTTTTTGAACTGAAATGTTGTTTCAGACCATTCACCGTAAAAAATTCTCAGAGTGTATGTTCCTTCTTGACCCCATTTTGGACCATCTGCGAGATATGTTTTTGAAAAGGTACCATCGCTGTTTGGTAAAAATTGATCTGCGGCAACAAGATCAGAATCAGATGGATTAATTATCTGCACTATGACAAATTGGCCATCACCTGCTGGAGTTATTGTGCCTGTTAGTTTTATGGACTCACCAGATGAATAGGTAGACTTGTCTGTGCTAAATGTAACCGTTGCACCAAAAACAGATTGGGCTACAAATCCAACACATACTAGTACAGTAATTACTGGAATTAGTTTCAATTTTATAATTTCCGTAAAAATACTAACAAATTAAATCATTTGTAGTATAATAAAAATTACAATTCGTTAGCTTTTCTTAGTTAGGATCAAAGATTTTTTTAGGAACGAATCAAACAGTATATAGTATAATAGTTGATCAAAATGTCAACCGAAATTACCGCTTGGCCATTATTAGAATAATTGGTGATTAGGAGTGAAAACCGATTGTCATACAAAGTGGTCAAGCATGTAGAAAGTTTGATATCGCATGGAAAAGGCGACATTGGAAGGCTTGCGTACATTTTAGAAAAACTAAAGCAAAACAAAACACTTTACACTACTGATCAAAAATATCTAGATAACCTACTAAAGGCATATCCGCTGGTTGAGAGAGAAGAGCCAAGCATTCTAAGGGAGACTTTCAGAACAGCTCAGGTAAATCAAGAGCTGAAAACTGAGCTCAAGTTTGCATATGAAGAAATTGAAAGACTAGAAGATCAGGTAAACCAGCTAAAAAAAGGAAAAATTGCAATGGTGCAACAATCAGGACAGATTCTGGTTGATAAAAGTCTAGAACCGCAAGAAGAGCAAGAAGCCCCATCAACGTCAGCTACATCAGAGGCAATGATAGTAGAATCAAATCTTTCTGAAGATGATATTATTAGATATGCAAGACAGTCTGTCACTGAAAGATCAAAAGGGAGCTTGTTTAAAAAAGAAAAGATACTTGAAGCGCCACTAGCTTGGGAAAAATTTCTTTATCCTTACTATGATATTGAGATGGAAATCACACTTGAAGAAATTGAAAAGACAAAATCAAAAAATGATTCTATAACAAAAACCATAAGATGTCGCGCTACAGTGGATGGAAGGACAGGCGCAATAGTTGATGTTACAAAAGACGGAATTTCCTACAAGTATTCATTTCTAAATGATCTGTCAACTGCAGAGATCTCTTTGTTATATTATGTTAATCCAATTCAAAGTTTCTCAGTAAATGAAATATCTGGATTAGGTATAGCCGTTGGAAAATTAGTCCAAGTCTTAGAAAAGCTCACAGAAAAAGGATATCTTAAAAGAAATGGTAGAGCAGGAAAGTATCAAGTATCAAAAGAACTTCAGCTTCCAAATCCATCAGGACTAAAATGTGTCATGGATGAACATGGAATTTCACAAGAAACAACAAGTGAGCGAAGAATAAAACCCAGCATAACAGCTGCCTCACTGCCACTACATCTTGGGAAATATTGGGCCAGATGTCATGTTCCTGCTTCTGTACTTGTATACTATCCATTTTATGGGATTACCTATGATAGAAAGGACTACTATAGAATCGAGGTAATAGACGGTGTAACGGGAAAAAGGCAGGATTACCTAGAACACATTGTCACAATTAGGCCACAGAATAAAATTGGAGGAACACAGCCCAAAATTGAAACTGCACCACCCAAAGTTAAAGAGGTTCAACCCCAGCCAAAAAAGGCAAAAGTTGGTTTTAAAATGCCAAAATTTGGAAAATCAAAGAGTGAGGAACCTAAGCCTGCAACTAAAGTGGAAAAACCCAGGCGTGGCTGGAAAATACCCAAGTTTAGAAAACCAAAATCAAAGGATTAACTAGTTTATTCAGCAAAGTCTCTCGCATCTAGGACACTTTAATCCATTTGTCTTGTAACCGCATTTTTTGCAATGATTGCTAAATGACAGTGGTTCATGTGGGGATGCTTTTGTAGTTTTAAAAATCAATACTATTGCGATTAAAACACCAATCGCTATTGCAGCCCAGATAAAAATTGACATCTAGTATATAGTATGTTCTTATCACATTTAATGTTTCAACCAATTTGCAATACTGATACTAAAAATAGAGAGCTATGGTCTCTTTCTTTTTCTTCGTATTGCTCTTTGATCAGCCTTTCGTAGATGTTTTCCTTTTTTTCGTAGTACCATGTTAAAAAATCAAAATCATAACTAGTTAACTCTTGTGATTTACTATAAGTTACTGGACAGGAACTGTCATCACAAGATTTGGAGCAAGTGGTAATGTGTCTTTAAGCGAGTTCCAAACATATGTTTCTACTTTATACTCGCCTGGAACATCTGGCATCCAAGATTGAGAAACTTGGAGTGTTTGATTTGCTGAAAGCTCACCCTGAATCCAAGAGATTTCCATTGGAATGTCTTCTTGATTTTTGATCTGGATTATGTATACAAAGGATTGCTCAAAGTTTTGATTGTTATGAACAGTTCCAACAATTTGAAAAGAGTTTTCTGCACGTATTTCTTGTACTTGGTTTCCTGAACGATCTGCCAAATAAACATCAGACAGTGCTACTCGTTCTAAAAGTGGAATAGATGATTCTAGTTTTGAGTTTGAGGTAACATCAAGTGTGTCTTGAATGTTGTATGGCAAAGGCAATGTAGCATCCTTGTATTTTGCATGAATAGAATCTCCTAGAACCGCAAAGAGTCGTTGCCCGCTTGATTCTTGACTAGATGAAAACAAAAATATCCCCTCAAATATTCCCGAAGTATCGCTTGTTTCAATCGCGTCAACTTGAATTCCTGCAGAATCAGAGTCAGAGATTACCTCAACTACCATAGTATCTAGAAGTTCAGGATTGAGGTTCATGTCTTGATCTATTACTTTTACTGTTGCAGTGCTGTCAATAAAATAATGATCACTATCAAATTCAATTGTGCCTTGATTCCAGCTTATTGATGCAGACTTTGTCAATATGACACCATCTGCAAACTCAAATGATAAAGTAATCTTGTCGTCTCGGGTAACTTCTAAAAAGCCATCAGTTGGTCCGCTGCCTGAGGTTCTTGGGGTTGTGTCTTTTTTACTATCACCATTAACATCGTGTAAAAATCCTGTAAGGGTTATTTCGCCTCTAAAGATTCCGCTATCTGGCTCTGTCTCAGTTAATTTGTAGGGCTCAATGGAACGCTCTCCAGTTGAAATTTTGATGAATCGTCCTTCATGGTCTCCTATTGTATCAATACCCTTTGTATTTTCATTCCAGCTTGGTGCAATTATTGTAATTCTTACCTTGTCAGTCCAGGCATAGACTTCTTTATCAAAAATTATTGGTGCATAAGGATTGTCATAATCTGGTATTTGCTCCTGTGCAAATGCCGGAAAAAATAGTAAGAAAACTAAGAAGGGGATCAACAACTACTTGCCATCTTTTGCATTATTTATAAAAACTGGCCGGATTTTATTCGTATGACCAAATTGTTGTAAAATCCAATGGTGTTTTTGGCAAAAGAAAGTTATTTTTATCCTTGATTTTGAGTTATGATTGTACCTAAAATGACAAAGTGGGCAGATTATCTGATTTCAGCTGTAAGATACAACGGGAACCACAAGATCGTCAAGGTAATTCAGCATGAAGACAAGGATGGTACTGTTGGCGAAGGAATCGAAGTTGAGCGTGCAGTAGTTGCATCAAACATAAAAAATGGTAAAGCATACATGACTATCTATTCTGGACCAAAAAGCACATGGAGAATGGGCAAAAAGATAAACGTCTTCAGAGTTGCTGGAGAGTACTGTATCAGAGTTGATAATAACAAAGCAGATATTGACAACCTGGGCGAGGTTGTAGAATTTTAAAAATCTAACCTTGCCTGATTAATCTTGATGCATTTTCAATAATTTTATCACTATTTGCATTTGTTTCTGTACTTATGAGCAGAAGATGCTTATCATCAACAGGCAAAGTGAACTGTTTTACCTTCTCATATTCTGTGATTGAATATTTTGCCTTTCCAATTCTGTGTGCAAGATGTGTTCTTGTATCCCATCTTTGTCCTGCATAAAATAATGACATCTTTATTTCATCTGGGGAGAGAAAGCTAGTTGTATTTTGGCGAAAGCCACCTGCTATTTTTTCACCATAGTTACTCAGTATTACAACAAAGCGTATGTTGTTGTCTGTTTTCATTAAATCGTTGCAGAGTTTTTCAAAATCCAAAAATATCTCCTCTTTTTTTTCAGAGAAAAGTTTTCTATAAAAATGTGATTATTCGTCTTGTATTTGTGAGGCTAGATCGTTTACTTTTTGTGCAATGGTTTCTGCGCCAGTAGGTATTGTTTCAGATGTGTCAGTCCAACTGACTTGAACCTCTTTATCTTCTGCCATAATAGTAAGTGTATATGTAAAATAGTCTGCAGAGCCTTCAGTTGGAGGATAAAAGTTTGATTCGTCTTCAAGGAATTTGTTTTCATTGATTATTTGCCATATCTCAGATATCATTTCATCATTAATTGTTCCAACGGTTTCTTTATCAAATCTTTGAACTATAATCTCATTTGCAATTGAAATTATTGTTATAGAGTCGCTAATGCCGGCAATTCCACCCTCTCTTTTGTATTCTAAGATAAAATCAATAGTTTCTGATCCTGTATCACCATTTGATAGTAAGATTTGGTTTACTTCATCCCATTTATCATCAATAATAGCAGACATTATCTTGCCATTTGCCACCACAAGCTCCATACTGTGTGGAGTAATTACCTGAGTCATCATTTGATCTGTTCTATCACCATATCCACCATGACTTGAATCAAAGTCAGCCTTTATTACAAACTGTTCTGGAAAGGATTCTCTTATCTGGATGATTTCAAGATGTAAAGTGTCTTCCATTCCATCAAATGCAAATGTAGAACCTGTTTTTACGAACACTTCCGCTACTGACAATGCAATACTGTTAAAATCTACACTTTCAGGCAAAACCCAATTTCGATTAAAAAGAGAGTATACGCTTGTTGGCTTTATACAGACAGGATCATTAGAAATACGTTTTACTAAAACCAAACCACTATTACATCTTATTTCATCTAATGCAATTCCAGATTCTATTTGTTGTAATGGCGGTGCAATTTTTTTTACATCATGAACCAAGCTTTCAGGCTCTACAGGTATTGTTTTTCCTTCTTCTGATTCAGCATAAGATACGCTTGTAAGTGTAATTATGATTAATGTAAAAATTCCAAAAAAACTATGCAATAGCCTGACAAAATGTTTCCCTTATAAAAAGCAAGGCTACTTTTGAAAAAAATAAAGTTTTTTTAATAATTTGAAGTACACAATAAATACTACAAAAATAAAACAAGTAACATGACAAAAACTATCAAATGTTCTGATGTTGGTGTTGACTGTGATTGGTCTGCCTCAGCAAAAACAGAAGATGAATTACTAAAAAAGGTTCAAGCGCATGCAAAAGAACATGGATTCAACAACATACCACCAGAACTTCTTGCAAGAGTAAAGGCAAGTATCAAAGAAAAATAAGCCGCCTTTATTTTTTTCGTGCAAAGCAATTTGCCAGGTGATCGTTTACTACCCCTACAGACTGCAAAAATGCATAGCATATTGTAGAGCCAACAAAGCTAAATCCACGATTTTTTAGATCTTTGCTTAATTTGTCAGACAATGATGTTGAGGGCGGAATGCTTGTTAAATTTTTGTAGTTGTTGATAATCGGCGTGTATTCTACAAAACTCCAAAGATATTTGTCAAATGTGCCAAAGTCCTTTTGGATTTCAAGAAATTTTTTTGCGTTATTTATTGCAGATTTTATTTTGAGCTTGTTTCTGATTATACCCGCATCTTTTAACAGTCGATTAATGTCTTTAGTATTATATTTTGAAACTTTGATAGGATCAAAATTATCAAATGCTTTGCGATAGCCTTCGCGTCGTTTCAGAATTGTAACCCAAGTAAGACCCGCTTGTGCCCCCTCAAGAATTAATATCTCAAAGAGTTTTCTGTCATCATGGACCGGAATCCCCCACTCGTTGTCATGGTATTTTATCATCAGTTCATCTTTTGCCCACTCACATCTATTCATCTAAATCACATTTTTAATTAATGCCAAGAAATACCTAAACATATTTTGTTTAGAAAGCATATTTTAGTAATTAAACAAAAAAAAGTATTTTTCATAAATTTTTTCATAATTATTCAGTAAATCAAAATATCGCTTAAATATTATTTAGTCATAATAATTCTATGAGCGTTGGAGGTTTACAGCTCTGGCAACTGCATATGTTTTAATAAACTGTGAGCTTGGCGCTGAAGAAAAAATCATTTCTGAACTAAAAATGATGGAAGGTATCAAAGAAGTACATGGTACATTTGGAGCATATGACATTTTAGCTAAAGTAGTAGCAGATAAAGTAGAACCACTTAGAGAAATCATCACTTGGAAAATTCGTAAAATAGAAAAGATAAGATCAACTCTCACCTTGATGGCAATCGAAGGTCAAGAATGAGAAGGGCGATTGATGTCAAAGGCATATGTTCTTATAAGTTGCGAGCCAGGCTTTGATGATTACGTAGTTTCAAATCTTAGAGCAATATCAAATGTGAAAAGTGCACATGGCACTTTTGGTCTATATGATGTAATAGCAAAGATTGAAGCCCAAACCGAATCTGATTTAAAAAATGATCTTATGAAGCGAATTAGAAAGCTTGACAAAATTCAAGGTACCATAACTTTGATGGCAGAAGATCGAACAGATATCTTAGTTGAAAACTTTACAAAAAATCAAGACCTGATGAAAGGAAAAAAGATGGCAGAGGCCTATATTATTATTCATACAGAAAAAGGAAATCAATATCAAATCCTACGTAGCCTCAGCAAAATACCTGGAGTGGTAGACGGGGATCTTGTTGTTGGATACTATGAAGTAATATGCAAAGTGGCAGCACCCACCTACAATGACATAGGTGATGTTGTTACAAAAAAGATACGAAAGCTTGCCGATATTAGTTCAACTGTAACACTAAACATCATACCCTCAAAGTAAATTAAAAAATAAAATAAAGAGAAGGTTTGGAGTTTATTTTGCAGCTACGACGTTCTTTGTTCTTCTGTCAGCAAAGAACAGTACACCGCCAGCGATTAGAATTATTATTCCAATAATTCCAGTGCCAAGTCCTGCCAAGGTGCCTGCTACATTGCCTGTTTTTGCATCATTGCCAACGCCCATAAATGGAACGTTGCCAACTATGGCATCTACAGTAATCTCTTCAGAGCCAGTGTTTTTTATCTGAATAGTGTACTGTTCGCCGTGTATTGCATCAAAGTTGCCAATGTAGTCACCGTTGAACTGGTCTTTCCAAACAACTGCACCGTCACTATCTGAAATAGAGCCTTGAACTGATGCCTCAAATGGCTGTCCACGCATTAGTACAGAAACAGAGCCTCCTATTTGTGAGACCATTTCTGTTGTGTATTGCTCATCTGGTGCAATCGTGGCCTGTTTTATGACAAGGTTGTTTGATAGAAACTCAGTTGCCAGTGTGCTTGCGTTAACTCCTAAAACTAGTGAGCCTGCTATCAGCGTGCCTATGCCTACTAGCAGAACTATGTAACT
>JBQTJY010000107.1:0-3528 GCA_052386635.1 Nitrososphaerota archaeon | reverse complement strand
ATTCTTCCAGGAAAGTTTCTGTTAGTAGTACTAACACATACCTCATCTTTTGCCAATACTCCCATATGGGCACCACAACATGCCCCACATGTAGGTGGTCCTATGGTTACTCCCGCATCAAGAAATATGTTCACTAGTCCCTCGTCTAGTGCCTTTTTGTAGATTGAGATTGCTGCCGGCAAGATTTCTGTTCTAATCTTGACCTTTCTACCCTTGAGTATTTTTGCAACTGCACGCAAGTCTTCAAGCTTTGCGCCTGTACAAGAGCCAATGTATGACTTGTCAAGCTCAATTGATGATATGTCTCTTGCAGCAACAACATTTTCTGGTGAATATGGCTTGGCAACTAGAGGTTCTAGCTCAGATGCCTCGTACTCAAAAGTCTTGGCATATTCACTATTTGGATCATCGTATGCTGGAGTATAGTTTTTTGCGCCACGAGTTCCAAGGTAATCAAAAATTTTTTGATCAGGTGCAATGATTCCATTTTTTGCTCCAGCCTCAGTAGTCATGTTGGTTAGTGTAAGACGCTCTTCTACTGACATTTGGCTAATGCCGTTACCGCCAAACTGCATTGCCCTATATGCACAACCATCTGTACCAATGTCACCAATTATACGTAAAATGAAATCTTTTGCCATCACATGTTCTGAAAGTTTGCCATTGAGCTTAAAGTAAAAAGTTTCAGGAACCTTGAACCAGATTTTGCCATTCAATAAAACATATGCTACATCTGTGTGTCCCAGTCCACATGCAAATGCACCTAATGCACCTGTAGTGTTTGTGTGAGAGTCTCCACCAACATAGACCTCGCCTGGCAATACCATTGCCTCTTCATGGGATAATGTGTGGCATATGCCATATTGCCCCATACCATACTTGAAGTGCTTTTCAATTCCATACTTTTTTGTAAATCTTGATAATTTTACAATGTTTTCTGCAGAAATCTTGTCTGCTGAAGGAACAAAATGATCCTCGGCAGCCCAAACCTTTGTTGGATCCCAGAGCTTATCTACAGAAATTCCTTGCTTTTCTAATTTTTCAAATACCTTAATGACTCCTGGTCCTGAAACATCATGTATCATTGCCTTGTCTACATTTGCAAATACAACATCATCTGGTGAAACGCTGTTCTTGCCTGATGCACGTGCAAGTATTTTTTCAGTAATATTCATGCACGCAAAGGCTTGTTTTACGGATTAAAAGCTTTTCAGAAGGATAAAAAACAAGAATGAGTCTAGCGGGAGTATGTCCTTAATGGTACTTCCAGTAAAGGCAAGAAAAGAAGAAGGAAGGTTTGATCTTTTTGATACCATCCTAAGATGTGTAAATGAAAATAAAATTACTATTGAAAATGGCGATATTGTGGTAATTTCAAGCAAATACATCTCAAATTCACAGGGAAGATTGCTTGACTCTCAAAATGTTACGGTTTCAAAAAAGGCAATATCTCTTGCAAAAAAATTTCATATGGAGCCAAAAATAGTAGAGATAATTCTAAGAGAGTCTGATGTTATTTTTGGTGGAGTTGCAGGTTTTGTTATCACATCTGCTGACAATATCCTAGCCCCAAACGCAGGAATTGACAAGTCAAATGTAAAAAAGGGAAAGGTTGTTCTTTATCCAAATGAGCCTTATCTAATTGCAGAGCAGCTAAGGCGCAAATTTTTCCTAGAATGTTCTGTCCATGTTGGTGTAATAATTATTGATAGCAGGTTAATGCCATCACGTATTGGCACTACTGGAGTAGCCATCGCATGTGCAGGTATAGAGCCAGTTAGTGACAGGCGGGCTGAAAGAGATCTTGATGGAAATCCACTAAAGGTTACATTTCAAGCAGTTGCAGATAACTTGGCATCTATTGCAAATCACAAAATGGGCGAGGGTTCAGAGTCACAACCTTTTGCAATAATTAAAAATTCTGGCGCAAAAATAACTGATAGAAAAATAAGTAAAAATGAAATGGCAGTATCACATGATCAGTGTGTTTACATTCGAGGCCTAACAAGATCAAGCTAAGCTCGACAAAAATTCTTTGACAGTAATTTGTCCAGTTTAAGGCAAAGCTGATTTAAATATTGGTCCCTTTGAGGCCAAACTAATGGTAGAATATCTAACAAGATATCCAAAAACAATATCATTTCTTGATGGTCTTAAAGAAAAAATTCACTTTGATGCTAAAAATGGCGTCGAGCAGCTTACAGTAGTAGTAAAAAAGAATGTAGATGAGTTACTAAAGATTTTTTCAAATGAAGGGTTTACCAAGGTCAAGTTTGAACACAAGATGCCTTTTCAGATAGGTAACGGTCTTTCCTTAAAGCTAAAAAAGCCATGGGAGATGCATGTAAGACTGCTTGACATGAAAAAAGGTTTTGTTGCAATACAGGCAGAAGTCGAAGTCTCTAGAGATTATCTACAGCATCTCTTTTCGCAACGCACTCCTGTGATATATGAAATAGAGTCGCTTTTAAGAAAACACCAAATTGACTATAAAATTTGGAACAATAAATTCAAAAAATATGTTCATACAGTATTTGATAATTACAAGATCAAGCTAGCAACTCCAAACATACCTGTTTTTGCGTGGAAACCGATGGTTTTTGTTATAGGAACTGTTGGAGTATTTTACCTGTGGAAATATCTTAACACTATTTAAAACAAAAATTCTCCAATCAATTAGAAGCTTTAATTAGAATTTTCCAGTTTTTTATATGATGAGTCAAGAGCCAGTAGCTCAGCTAAGCTATTACGGGATTTCTCCTTGGGAGATTGAAGTAGTATATGGAATATTCAATGGTAGATTTTTAGTAAAGCAAACAGAGCTTGAGAGTTTTGATTCTGATTTTGTAAGTGTGTTAAATATCGATATTCCAATTGCGTTTAATGATGAATTTTTCAAGTGGTTTGAGTTTAGAAGATGGGATAAGGTAAAAGCAATACTAAAAGAGATGAAAAGAAGGCGAGGGCAAAAAAATGCATTGAAAATTGATCTGTGTTTTTCAAGCATGCCAAAAATTAGATTCATCGCAGATTCAGATGATCGTGACTGGTTCAATAACTCGCTAGAAAAAATAGACTTTGTTTTAGAATTGATTCCATTCCATCTAGATCCAGCAAAGCTGCCAGACGATGTTACAGAGATAGTTTACAAATTTGATGCAAATGCTGCCAGATGGAGATTAAACACAGCCTTTGTAGATAATAAAAAATTTGTCTTTACAGGTAGTGAATGGAAACTAGTTATTTGAGATCCTTTTCTAGTGGTTCTACCAATGAATGAAGTTCTTTGTATTTTGTTTCTAAAAATTCTAGCGATTCTTTGAGTTTTTTTGATTTTCCATACTTGTATCTTATAAGCTCGCGATGATGCCAAAAGTTTTTTCCATCTTCTACTGAAATTGTTGTAAAATAGTCAGGACCCTTCATGTTGTCAGGTATTTTTATGTTGTATGGAAAAAGCATATCAACAATAAACCATTCATCGCCGTCAGGATAATCACATCCAGTCTCAACATCAAAAAATACATG
>JBQTJY010000106.1:0-5187 GCA_052386635.1 Nitrososphaerota archaeon | reverse complement strand
GGATATCCGTTTGGTTCTGGTGGAAACCTAGTCACAACCTTTCCATGTTCAGCTCCTTCTAGAGGAGGTAGGCCAGATCTCTCTTCAGTTTTTTCTTTTGTAACTAACAGTTCTGGAAAGTTTTTTTCTATTTCTGATTTTTGCTGCTGCAAAGAAAGATTGTTTACAGCTAATACAATTGCGGAAATTTCTGCATTAATCTCTTTTACCTTATTTCGGAGCTCTGCATTTGTCCCAAGAATTTTTGATAACACTATCTTGTCTTTTGTTTGTCCGTCATGTTCAAAGGCATTTTGTAGTGCAACTTTTCTTATCAGCCTTTTCAAGTCGTCATCCAAATTACAAACTCCTTTTTACTACAAAACTCAATAGTGAGAGAAGATCCTTTTTTGCTGAACCAGGATAGGACTGTAGCGACTTTTTTGCCTTTTGTGCGTGCAACTGAGCTTGGCGCCTGATAGTTTTTTCAATTTTTAACCTGCGCATTATCCTAAGTGCCTTTTCAATATCTTCCTGTGTTGCAAAGGAGTTGCCAAATGCCTTTAAGATAATTTCCTTGTTTTGACCCTTTGCACGAGTTATTGCCAAAAGTATTGGAAGTGACTTTTTTCCCTCTCTTAGATCATTTCCAACAGGTTTTTTGGTAACAGTTGGATTGCCTAAAACTCCGATTAGATCATCGGTTATCTGAAATGCGATGCCAAGACTTTTTCCAAATCTTGAGAGATTATAGACATCTTTTTGTTTTGCGTTTGCACAGATAGCTCCCATAGCACATGACACCTCAAAAAGAGCTGCAGTCTTTTTTTCTATCATTTTGATATATTGTGACTGTGATGGAATTTTATCGTTCTTTGCCATCTTGATATCAAGTAGTTGGCCCTCACATACATCAACGCAAGATTTGGCAAGCCTTGATACAAGCTCAATTACAGAGTTACTTGGCAGACTTGTTGATGAAACAACTTGATATGCTTTTGAAAACAGCACATCGCCAGCTAAAATCGCAATAGGCATTCCAAATTTTTTATGAACAGTAGTGACTCCGTGGCGCATCTCATCATTATCCATTATATCATCATGGACTAGAGTAAAGTTGTGAACCATCTCAATTGCACTAGCAGCGTTGATGGCATCGCGTGTCTTTCCACCAAGCATTTGACAGCTTTTCATTACCATGTATGGCCGTAGACGCTTTCCGCCACTGACAATAAGATGTGATGCAGCACTGTAGATCTCTTGTGGATTTCCTTTTAGTTTTGAAACAAGATGTCGATTTACAATTTTTGCATTTTTTTCAATCGAATTCAATTTACAAGCCTCCAGTTATTATCAGGAAGATGAAACTTTATTGAATTTTTTAATGTATTTTTTATTTCATTTTTTATCCACGATGATAAAATAGCTTGATGTTTGTTTAGCATTTGTATTTCTGAGAAAGGTAGTAGATATAATGCAATTAGCATCCATGGACAGTATATTTCAGGTGTTTTTTTGAGGCCATTCATCAATTCCTCAGGCGTAATCCATACAGTTTGACTAATCTCATCTTTTACTAGCTTGATTGTTACAGAACCATCTAGTATGCCAATTAGAGTTCCGCAGATTTCGTTTTCAGAGCCAATGTCTTTGTACGGAACATGATATTCAAACTTGAATAGATAATCAAGTTTGCTTGATACTCCAATCTCTTCAGGCAATCGTCTTTCTGCTGATGATACATAGGATTCTGATTCTCTTGGATGGCTTGCAACGGTTCCATCCCAATCATCTGGCCAAAGCATCTTGGTATTGCTTCGCTTTGTTAAAAGGAGTCTTCCCTTTTTGTCAAAAAGTAATACCGTAAAAGCCCTGTGAAGCTTGCCGTTTGGAAGATGGCACTTTACCTTTTCTTCCCTGCCTATAGGATTATCATTTTTATCAACCAGTATGACATATTCTTCCATGTTATATTCCTCGAAACAATGTACCTTCAAATTTTTTTCTTTTTATAGCATTAACTATTCTTTGTGGCTTGTTTCCGTTTACAAAAAATACATCTAGTCCAAGCTTTGAGATCTTTGTTGCCTCTTCAAGCTTGCGTTTCATTCCGCCTGTAACATCCATTGCTATTTTAGAGAATTGAGGCCTTTGCCTTTTCATTTCATAGATTAAGTTCTTCTTTTTAAGATCAGAAAAAACTCCATCTACATTTAAGACAAAAATTGACAGTCTTGGTCTAAGCGTTCTTGCAAGAATTGTCATAATTTTATCACCTGATAAAATGTATGACTTTTTCTTGCCATGCCATAATGCGTCACCAAAAGTAACTGGAACAAGATTCGATTTTGCGATTTTTTCAATCTCTTTTACTTTTTTAATGATTGGTTTGTTGCCTATCATAAAGTCAGTTGGTGGAAGGCAGTACGGGTTTAGCTTGTTTTTTAAAAATGAGTCAAGAACTATCTTATTTAGTGAAACCATTGAATTTTTGACTACCGCTACACCATGACGGTTATACATTGCAGGCCTTGTATGCATATCATACTTTACAGACCAATAGTGCCCAAAAGAGCCTCCGCCATGGACAACTACAAATGGTTCGTCTAGTTTTTGGAGGTTTTTTGCGATATTGTCTATTGTAGATTTTCTTGCAGAAAGGGGTTTTTCTTTATTTGTAATAATCGAGCCTCCAAGCTTGATTAGTATCATGTTTGTTTTCAAATAATTGAACAGTTAAAAGGTATCTGATTTAGGATTCAATTTTATGCTGTAATCCATCCGTATCAATTTTGACTGAAAAGCATTCATAGTTTTTGTTGGAAAATGCATCCATTGTTTTACCGAGATTTGACTCATCAGCTAGTGCTATGATGCATCCACCGTCACCAGCACCTGTAAGCTTTGAGCCAAACGATGTACTATTTGCAAGTCTTATCATAGAATCAAGTTTTTCATTAGAAACACCAATCTGTTCTAAATAATTTTGATTTTGTGACATGAGGCTGCCAAGTGAAACAAGATCATTTTCTCTTAGTGACTTGATTGCTTTTTCAACAAGCTCTGATTCTTGTGCACACAAATTTGTAAACACAGTACTTTTTTCCTTGAACTTTTTTACTTTAGCAACAACTTTATCAGTTGAATGAGAAATTTTCGAATTTGCTATGACAAGATGAAATTTTGGGTTTACATCAAGTCTCCTGTAACCATTTTTTTTATCATACTCTATTAACCCGCCATAGGTACATACGGTACAATCCGCTCCAGAAGTTTCCTTAAAGATAGTTCTCTCTGCATCAATTGCCATTTTTAACACTTCGTCTGGAAAATTATTTTCAAACAAGCCCATAATTGATGAGGCTGCAGCAACACAACACGCAGATGAAGAGCCCAAGCCTACGCCTGAAGGCACATGTGACTCGATTGTAATATCAAGCCCTCCTTTGAAAGAATGTTTTTGAATTATTTTTTTTGCGATATAAAAAAAGGGCCGAAAAACATCTCTTGTTTTTTCATACTGCATAGAAACAGGAATGCTTGATCTAGATATGGTTGATTTTATTGTAACTTTCTCATCATCTGTTTTTGTTGTTGTAACCGTAACTCGTTTGTCTATTGCAGCAAGAATTGCTTTTACTCCATACACTACAAAGTGTTCACCAAGTAAAATTGCCTTTGCTGGAGAAGATGAGATGGATTTCAAAGAAAACAAATAGAGGCATAGCCTACAACTGAACTCTTTTCACCTGCAACATCGCCACTTGTAGCATATCTTAGCAGTTTTCCTTTTGTGGCTCCAAGTTCTTTACATGCTACCATAGTAACTGCCATGGCACCATATCCACACGCACTGACTCTTTTTTGTTCAAGAACCTCATAGAACTTTTTTAAATCCAATTTCAAAATCGGCTCAATTAGCGACTCGTCTTGTTTGTGTGCAAAGTCATTTGGCTCGTAATGTGTAAAATCAGAAGAACCCACAATCATTGTTTTTTTCCTTTTTGCAATCTTTGCAATAGCTGGTCCAAGATGCATCGCCATCTTGTAGCTCTGGTCAATTAAAATTATTGGCAAAATCTTGAACTTTGGATAAATTTTTTGCAACATTGGAACTTGAACTTCGAGGCTATGATCTTTTGTATGTGAGAAAAAATCTAATTCAACAATATCACAAATTTTCGCAAGCTCCTCTGCAGCTTCAGAGTCTACTTCTACCTGTCCCAAGGGAGTTTGCCATATGCCTTCTTTCATTGCAGCAACATTACATCCAATGCCCCAGTGGTTTGGACCTAAAATTATGACAAGCTCTGGCATATATGACGAGATAAAATAATATGAGTTTGCTGCAACTGGACCTGAATACATGTATCCTGCATGTGGGCAAATAACTCCATAGATTTGCTCCTTTGTATCAGATGGTGGCTCTTTACCTGGACCATACTTGTGTAAAAAACACTCATCAATGGAGGTCTCAAGTTCATTTTTTTCACTAGGATAGAACATGCCGGCAACTGCCGGAGTTCTTATCTGCATTATTCTATTTCCTCTTCCGTTATCTTTGTTTCAAAATCATCGATTTCGTACTTCATTTGCTCATCGGTTCTCAGTCTACCGCCATCAACTAGAATTTCGCGTGCCAAGAGCCAATAAATGGTAGCAAGAGATTTTCTTCCTCTGTTGTTTGCAGGAATTACAAGATCTATCTTTGAAGTTACATTATCTGTATTGGAAATTCCAACAACAGGTATGCCTGCATTTGTAGCCTCAACCACTGCCTGTGCATCAACTTGTGGGTCAGAAATAACAACAAGCTGCGGTTCTGTATAGAAAGGAAGAGAAGGGTTAGTAAGAGTTCCAGGCATGAATCTGCCCAATCTCATTTTTGCACCTGTCAGCTCACAGAACTTTTCAATTGGAGTATTGGCATATTCTCTAGCTGAGCAAACCAAAACCTTTTCGATATCAAATCTATTGATAAACTTTGCAGCAGTTTGAATCCTTGCTAGCGTAAAGTCTAGATCAATCATGTAAAGTCCCTCAGGACTTGCCTTTGTGATAAAAGGCAGCATGAACTTTGTTTTTACCTGAGTTCCTACTCTAATTCCTGTTGAGAGGATCTTTTTCTTAATATCTTCAGTTTGGCTTTGCTGGCTCATTTTCGTGTTTTTAAAGTTGTGCCATACCGCGTATTAAATCATGCTCTGA
>JBQTJY010000105.1:0-4701 GCA_052386635.1 Nitrososphaerota archaeon | reverse complement strand
TCCATTTCTGTACTCTGCGTTGCTTTCAAGATTAGAGAAATAATTGATCTAAATCTAGTAATAATGGTGCATTTGGCGCTGTTCTATTCCTTCTTGTTCAAAATGATTGTGTGACTTTCCACCATCGTGGTGAGCATGAACTGTGCCATCGATATGGCAGTGCGTATTGTCAATTTCATCTTTCATAAAAATATCATCTACATTTAGCAAGGAAGTGGTAGTTTCAACAGCTGTTTTGATAATCTGTTCTTTTACCACTAGTGTTTCAACCACATTTTTTGAAAAAACCTCAGCTACTTTTCTTTGAGATGAATCTATGCCAAACCATTCGTAATTACCATTAGCAAATTGAGCCTGTTTTGCTCTAAGTTCGGTAATAGTATTAATAACATCCATACCTACATTTCTGGCAAGAGTTATTGGAATTTCTTCTAGTGCTTCAGCGAACTTTTCTATAACAATTTGTTCCTTGCCTTTAATCATGTATGCACTTTGTCTTACTTTTTGTGCAATTATTGCTTCTGTAGATCCACCCCCGCCAACTATTTGTGGATTCTCGATGAAATTTCGCAAAACAAAATATGCATTTTTGATTGTTCGATGAAATTCCTCAAGATATTTTTTAGAGTTTGCTCTCAACAAAATTGTAATTGCTTTTGGATTCTTACATCCATCAACAAACACCATCTTGTCATCTCCTACTGTTTTTTCGTAAACTTTTTTTGCATAACCAAGATCATTTCCAGAAATGTTGTCAAGATCATCACAGATTTTTGCCCCAGCTGATTTCTCAAGCCACCGCAAATCGTTCTCTGTTACACGCTTGATAGAAATTATTCCAGATTTTGCAAGACGTTCTTGGGCAAATGAGTTAATTCCTCGTCTAGATATCACAACATTAATTCCCGCATCAATTATTTTCTGAACTTTTTCTAAGACCGTATCAGATTCTCGTTTTATGAACACACTCATCTGTTCTGGTGACGTGATGACTATCTCATCGTCTATCTTAGTACGGACAGGTTCAAGAAACTCATTTATTAGAAGAATTTTTGCATCTTTGATCATTTTTGGCATTGCAGAGTTGTCAATTGTTTTATCAATAACAATTCCATTTATGAGTTGGATATCTGTTGCGTTACCAATCTTTTCTTCAATTTTTATGTCGTCAACCTCTATTTTGTTATGATCAAAATCTGTGATAGTACAAACAGCGTCAACAACTAGTTTTGCAACAGTATCTTCATCAGTCATATCTGATATGGACTTGCCTTTGAGACATGTTAAAACAAGTTGCATCATTATTTCTCTGTCTGAAATGCTTGTTTTTTGAGCAACCGCGGCAAGTATATCAAGTGCAATATCTGAGGCCATTTGATAGCCAGAAGAGATT
The DNA here is from genome assembly GCA_052386635.1 of Nitrososphaerota archaeon. GTDB lineage: Archaea > Thermoproteota > Nitrososphaeria > Nitrososphaerales > Nitrosopumilaceae > VHBM01. The sequence goes on along the minus strand of JBQTJY010000105.1, from coordinate 3,308 downwards.
ATCGCGGGCGGAATTCCCATTTTTATCAATTCTTCCGCCTTTGTACATAATGCACCAATTAAAACAGCAACCGAAATAGTGCCATCTCCTACATGGTTATCAACAGAGTTTGCTGCATCTACAATTGCTTTTGCTGCAGGATGTGCATGATCTACTTTTCGTAGGAATGCACCACCATGCTTTGTTATGTAAACATCTCCTTGTATATCGATAAACATTTTATCCATGCCACGTGGACCAAGTGAAGTTTTGATCACATCTGTAATCATTTTACTTGCAAGAATGTTATACTTACGCGTAACCTGAACTCCAACACGCGCAACATCTTTGCCAAGAAGATCAGGGTATTTCAATCTCTGTTTATGTCTTCACTAATTATTAAAATCTATCATATGATCCGATCAGCAAAAACATTTCAAATTTGAAAGAAGTTTTTTAATATTTACATTAACTAAAAAATTTTTTCAATTGGTAATTTACCACTAAACCATTTCAATATATTTTTATAATTATCAGCTAAATGAAAACCATGACAAAGATTAGTACATCACAAGATATTGAAAGAGAATCAAAAAGAGTGATTCAAGCTCTTTATGGTGATGTATCAGACTTCAAAGTTAGTGAGACATTTCCTTTACCTGAAAAAGGCCCACGAACAGGTTGGGATGTTCAGGTTAGATTCTTGCAAAATAATCTCAAATACACAGTAGATTTAGAATTTCAGGAAAAAACAGGCCAAGTAACTAATGCAAGACTTCTTGATACAATGAAACCACTTTAGATTTCCCTTGGAAAATTTTGTTTTATGTAGATAGAATTTTTTTTGCTTCATTTATCTTTTCAAGTAATTCTCTTAGAAATTCATCTGCAAATCGATCAAATGTAACAGCCTGCATTTCATTTTGTTTTTTTCGTTTTTTATATTCTTGAATCAGCCACTTGAACTCAGAGGCTTTTAACCTAATTACTTGCTCCTGTGACTCAAGCTTTGACTGAAATAGATTCATAATAAAATAGCTAACAAACTGGGCAAAGTTATCAATACCATATTTTTCTGCATACAAATCGAAAAGATTTTTGTAATTTTCCTCAAGCCAGTCCTTCACGTCTGATCTAATGGTTAATGAATTATAGCGTCCTGAAAGATCTACTTTTATGTTGTACATTTCTGGTGTGTAATATCCGCGTTTGACCTCATTCATTGTAATTATTAAAGTACTTGGCAAAAACATACCTGGGTAATACTGATCCGTTATACGCTGAAGTTCACTTATAATTGAAGGTTTGAGTCCTATCGTCGAATATCCTTGGCTTGGCATAATCTACTAGTTTACAACTCGCTTTAAAATTTTTGCAAATTATTTTTTCTTTTTATTCTTTTTCTTTAAATCTTTGACAATTAATAGGCACAACCATAAACACGCCATTCCAATCGTTCCCCATCCAGCTCCTACATAGAACGCATTTGTACCACCTTCCAACTGTGTTAGGCCCAATCCTAACAAGATCACAATAATAGCTGCTGCTTCTTGTTTTGCCATTGCAAAGCAAGTATTACACAAACTAATAAAAATTTAAAAAACAAGAAACCTATGAAAACAATCTTTACACTAGTCTGCACTTTTTTCTAGACTGTCACATGATTTTTTAGATTTATTCACAAAAATAAAACTAACATTACTCATATGTGAATTGAAGAACTAATCTCTCGATTTTATGAAATTTCACATTTATGAAAAATGTGAATTAAATCACAATCAGCTAAACCAACCAATTAACTACGTATTTTACACATTACCATTTATTCTTGAAGACGTACTTTACTGTAATTATATAATCCTTAAATAACCACACTCGTTTTCCAATTAGGGCATGGCAGAGATTACTGGTTTTGGTGTTGCAATAATTGTATTTTTGATAGCATCTTTGGTAGTAGGTACACTTACCTACAAACTGGTTAAAAAAAGTGGCCGAAGGTTGATGGTTGCTGGAAAGAGCCTGCCTTTGTTTTTTGTAGGCACAATGCTTGCGGCACAATCAATTGATGGTAACTCCTCATTGGGCAATGCTGCCCTTGTCTATCAATTTGGGTTTTGGGCTGGCGCTGTAATTCCTATAGGTCTTGGAATATGTCTTCTTTTGACTGGTTTCTTTTACGGCAAACCATTAAACAAGATCACCATGTTTACTTTGCCTGATTTTTACTTTAGAAGATTTGGTAATGCTGCAGAAGGAATTTCTGGTGTTTTGATGATAATTAGCTTTACAGTACTTGTTGCAGGAAACTTTGCAGCAAGTGGATTTATACTGCAAACCGTTTTTGGTATTGACTTTGTCTGGGGTGTAATAATTGCAGCTCTGGTTGTACTTGCATATACTTTTGCAGGTGGCCTATTCTCTTCTGCTTATACAGATATTTTCCAAATTTATCTTGCAATAGGCTCTTTCTGGGCAGCATTCATCTTCTTTGCAGGAGGATTTGCGGGAGTTCCATTTGATACCATACTTGGTAGTGCACCACCTGGATACATGGATCTGTCAGGATTAACTGATATTGCATCAGGTGCATTAATCAACTGGGCTGGCATTCTTGCACTTGGTCTTGGAGATATTGTAGCACTTGACTTTATGGAAAGAGTCTTTGCAGCAAAAGATGCAAAGACTGCACAGCGTGGAGCATTCTGGGGAGGAGCACTGACACTATTTACTGTAGTTCCAACAAGTATGATGGGAATAATTGCACTACACTTTTTGCCAGGACTTGAGGATCCATTTACTGCACTGCCTGATCTAGCTATCAATCACACGCCATTTGCAATCGGTGCAGCTCTCTTGATGGGAGTGCTTGGAGCTGCCATGTCTACAGCAAACGGCGGACTGTTGGCAATCTCTAGTGTCGTTTCAAGGAATCTAATTCAAAGAATTATTCGACGAAGATGGTTACACAAGGAACCTTGGACAGACAAAAAACTGTTATGGGTTACAAGAGCAGTCATAATACCCATGATGGTTGCAGGATTTATTTTGGCCTGGCAAGTTCCACAGCCTGGTATCTATCTTATACTAGCATTTGATATTGTGTTTGCAGGTGCGTTTGCACCCCTAACACTAGGATTGTTCTGGAGAAAATCAAATATGCCTGCTGCAATTGCTTCACTTTTGGTAGGATCCGTTCTACGACTGATATTCTTCTTTACAATGCCTATAGAATGGGCAGGATTGGATACAATGATTCCACCGCCCATCTCCTTTGCAGTATTTATCGGAGTAGCATTGGCTACACAAAAGAAATGGCCTGGTAAGGCACG
>JBQTJY010000104.1:0-7958 GCA_052386635.1 Nitrososphaerota archaeon | reverse complement strand
AAAAAGGATGATTAATGGCAATAGAGTCTCATTTTATCCAGACAATTATTGGTGTTGGAATATTGCTTTTTGCTGCCAAGCTTATGGCAGAGCTGTTTCTTAGATTAAAACTTCCAATAGTATTAGGCGAACTTTTGGCAGGTATGATAGTTGGCCCATTTGCATTAGGCTCGCTTCTAGTTTATGATGGTCAGCCTCTGTTAATGATAAACAATGAATTGAAAGTTTTAGGTGAGATAGGTGCAATAGTAATTCTTTTCATAGCTGGACTTGAGATTACTCCAAAAGAGTTTTTGCGCGGAGGAAAAGCATCTCTTATAGTTGGAACATGTGGCGTGGTAGTTCCATTCTTTGTTGGATTTGCAGTTTTTGGTTTGTTTGGTTTTGATGCATATCAGGCGATGCTTATTGCTACTGCACTTACAGCTACAAGTATTGCCATTTCAATTCAGGTTCTCAGGGAGTTTGGAAAGCTGCATACTCCTGAAGCACGTCTTATAATCGGAGCAGCGATTGTTGATGACATACTTGCAATTGCAGTTTTGTCTGTAGTAAGCTCACTTGGTACAGGAACAGATGGTGTTATAGCTGTAGATCCAGTTAATGTTATTTTTGTAATATTGCAGGTACTGGGATTCTTTGCTGCGCTGCTTATTGGTTCAGTAGTAATAATCCCAAAAATTGTGGCAAGAAAGTTATGGAAAGCTGAAGGAAGTATTGAGGGAATAGCTACTGCATTATTCTTTGGTGCAGCTGCTCTAGCAGGCTCTATAGGTCTGTCGCCTATTGTTGGCGCATTTGCAGTAGGTATGGCTCTGTCATCTACCAAGGTATTTGAAAAAGTCGAAGGATATGTAAGCAAACTTAGTCTGATCTTTGCGCCATTTTTCTTTGCGTTTATAGGAGCTCAGGTAGACTTTAGAGGAATTAATGTAGAAATTCTAATGCTCAGTGGTGTCATGATAGTTGTTGCTGTTGTGACCAAACTTTTTGGTTGTAGTTTGCCTGCACTAATGTTTCTCAAGGACAGAAAGAAATCAATGCAAGTTGGCATAGGAATGATTTCAAGGGGCGAAGTAGGATTGATTGTAGCAGGAATTGGAGTGGCATCAGGAGTTCTTACATCAAGTGTTTATTCTACAATAGTTATCATGGTTGCAGTAACTACCATAATCACACCACTATGGCTAAAATCAAGTTATAAGAAAGAAATGATGACACGAGAGTAGTGCCATCTATTATGATATTTCTGATCAGGTTTTTCTAGTTTGAGAGATTAGATAAAGAATGTCTGAAGAGAGTGAATCTCACAAGGGCTTCATGAGAGAGCTAAAGGAAAGGGCTACCCAAGTTAAGGATAAAGCTCAATCAGTCAAGGAAACAATGACTGAAAAGCTTAGTGATGTCAAAGATGTGACTCAGGAACATCTTGGTACTGTTAAGGATCTTACGGTAGATCAATTGGAAAATATCAAAAGCGAGGCCCAAGACATGAAAAAGATCTTTCAGTCAAAGGACATGATTTACATGAAAACAGACGCTATAGCTATTGTCTTAAGAAAACTAGGAAAAACCGAAGAGTTTTTGCAGATTATTGACAAATTAACAAAAGAAGGATACAGGCTAGTGCATCATGAGATTGTAAGAGAGATTCCAATTGCTGGCGGGTTTAATTTTCCAATAGGTAGTTTCTATTTCTTACAAAGAGCTAAATACATAACGTAATGTTGGACTATAATTCAGTCCAAAATAAACTCTAAATTCTAACATTTTATTTATGATCTTTGAAAATAATTATTTAGATTTTTAATAAAATGTCCCCCGGTTCTGACTCACACAAAGTCATAGGTTTTAGCCATAGGCCTCGTTTGGCTCTGAGACCGGGGTTGCCCATGTTGCACACCTGGGTGAATTAGAAATCATTGCAATCGAATACGATCATCGTCATTCTAATCCGTCTGCGTGCATGCTCTATTTGGGCACTAGATCTAGTATTTAGTGGAATATTAACCCAGATAGTTTTATCTCAAATGCCACAACAGGCATACGTAGCTTAAAGTTCTCAACTATTGCAGAGTCAATTTCACCAACTGTACCAACTTTAGAGTTGTTTGCAATTATGTCTGCAGTTTTTCCTTTTTCAAAAAAAAAATGAGTTGATGTCTTTGTTTAACACTCTATGTTAAATCCAGTTTTTAGTGCTGATTGAAGAATTGATTTTATCTCTGAATAGTTTGCGTCCTTGTGTGCACTGATACAACACAAAGAGATCTCTTCTTTTATTGGATCGTCAGCAAAAAAGACCGTTCCAATTTCAAATAATTTTTGTGGATATTGCTCGTGCACATTTCTTGATAGAGTGTCAAGCATGCTTGGAAGAAGCATATCACGAAGAATTGTATGCTCCTGACTTTTTGACTCGACAACTTGGATGTGACCAAACGAGTCTCGATTCGTCATACTATACTGGATGCTTTTGCTGACAAGGCTAGAGTTTAACGCTTCGGTAAATCCAAGGCCTACCATTATTTTTCCTAGCAGGTCAAGCTGTTTTGTTACAATATTTTTTTGTCCAACTGAAGACGATTGTGGAAGTGTGGGTTTTAGATTTTCAATTCCATATCCTAGTGCAATCTCTTCTATCAAATCCATTGGGCCAAGTATGTCAAATCGAAATCGTGGTATGATACAAGAAATTTTGTTTTTCATTGGCAGTGCATCCAGTCTACACTTTTTTAGTGCAGCTGAGAGAATACCTGATGATAGTTTTAGGCCAAGTATTTTGTTTGCAAGATCTACACCAAGGCTCATTTTTTTTGTTTTAAGAGAAGGCGTTGTGTTACCTGCACCTGAAATCTGTATCGAAGTTAACAAAAATCCAGCATTTTGCAAAGTTGCAGCTACAACTGATAACGTATCTTCGGCAGTGTTTTTGTCAGTGGCTGTAACTTCAACTAGAAGATTTTTTGTTGATGATGAGACTGTAGTCAGTGCAGAATTAATTATTGGTGGAAATGATATTGTATTTCCCTTTGAATCCAAAATAATTGGCACAGATTCTACGTTTTCAAGAAGCCTGCCGTATTGTATCCCAACTTCGGTGTTTTGCAGTATTTCAGATATGGTGCTTTCAGTTTCTGAGCCTAGCGGAATGAATCTGTGTTCTTTTGTGGCAGTTGTGTAGAGTAGTGGAAACTCGATTTTATCTAAATCATGAATTCCAATTGATGATTTTTTCCTGTTTCTGCCAATTCCAAAGTGAAGATCCTCTTGAAGTGCGATTAGCTGTCGTATAGTTTCGTCGTCAAGGTTTCCATTTTTTGCAACAATTGCCGTAACATATGATCGTACTTTTTTTACAGACTGATCTGCCTTTAGCTGGTATGGGCCTCTTTTTACATCAAGCTTAACTAGTCCTTTTTTTATTCCCAAAAGGCCTTGAAGACCTGCTGCAATTCCAAAGTCTGTTGCATAGTCTGGCCTGTTTGGGCTGTACTCTACTCTAATGTATTGGTCTGTCTGCTCTTCGATGTCAAGGCCAAGAAATGGAAGTGTGGAAATTATTTTTTCTTTGCTTGTCTTGCCAACCAGTCTTTGCAGTCTGTCAAGGTATAGTGTTACTACTGGCATTGTATTGCAGTCCTCAGCCAACCAAGGTTATTGTTGTAAAATTCTCTAACATCATCTAATCCATACTTTAGCATCGCAATGCGCTCTATTCCCCCACCCCATGCAAGAACAGGTTTTGTGATGCCTAGTGGCTTTGTGACTTCGGGTCTGAAAATTCCCATGCCAAAAAGTTCAACCCATTTTCCCAACCTTTCATTGTAAACCATGCTTTGCAGTGATGGCTCTGTGTACGGGAAAAATGTTGGCCAAAACTTTACCTTTGGCAGACCCATTTTTTTGTAAAACTCTTGTTGCAGTCCCATAAGATCTCTTAATGTCACGTCTTTTCCAACAACAATTCCTTCAACTTGGTTGAATTCAGATAGATGTTTGTAGCTTACCTTTTCGTTTCGAAAGACTCTGCCCAGCGAGAATATTCTTGCCTCATCTGGTTTGTGGTCTGCAAGATACTTTAGTGTAACACATGTTGTGTGGGTTCGAAGAACCATCTTTTTTGCTTCTTCTATGTTCCAGTGGTATCTCCAACCAAGCTTGTGTGATTTTGATACCTGCCTTATCTGTGCTGGGCTTGCAATGTTATCAGCTGTAAAGTCTTTGAGGTAAAATGTATCCTGCATTTCCCTTGCTGGATGGTCCTGTGGTGTGAAAAGTGCATCAAAGTTCCAAAAGCTTGGCTGCGTAAAGTTGCCAAGCACCTCGGTAAATCCAAGGCTTGTAAAAATTTCACGGATCTCGTTTATCACTTCCTTTAGCGGGTGAGTCCTTGCAACAAATGTGGCAGGAACAGATGCAACAACATTGATTTCTGCAAGATCCTTTTCGCTAGTATCGATGTCTTTTGCCTTTTCTGTTAGTGAGATTGTTTTTGATTTGTTGATGATTTCTTCAATGAGGGCAAGTTTTTTGAGGCGAAAATATCCGACAAGTTTTTCGTGCTGATTTTTATCATGATATAATGTATTTTGATCAAAGTTTCCCTGGTTTATTTCCTGGAGAACTTTTTCCTCAGCAGATGGTGATGGGTCTTGCACTTTGAGTGAAATTTTTGTAGTATCGTCGTCTTTATCTATTGTAATCCAGTCGTTTCTTTTTGCGTTAGATATTGCTGCATGAAAGTCTGATTCTGATAGGGATTGTTTTGCCTCATCAAATGTCTTTGGCCCTTCCTTTAAGAGATTGATTAGTTTTCTTTCAGGCAGACCGCTTTTGAGAACTTCGTCTCCGGCAGAGCTAAGCTTGTGTGTAGTTTCCTTTGATTCGATAACATCAGCTAGTCCTTTTAGCTTTAGCCACTCAATTCCACGTCTAACTTGATCAGATGAAAGTTCAGTTTTTTTCTCAAGTTCCTCGGTGCTGAGTTTTTGTGTTTCCTTTAAGGCATTGATAATTTTTTTTTCAATAGGATGAAGAACATGTGACAATATTACAAAGTCCTAAAAAGACTTTTTAAACCTTAATGCAAGTCAAAATGAATGCCGACTGATGACTTTATTGTAACACCATGGCATGTAGAAGGCGAGGTAGATTATGACAAGCTGATTAAACAGTTTGGGACTGAAAAAATTTCAAAACAGCTTTTGCAAAGAGTCGAAAAGATAACTGGCGAGTCACACTTTATGTTGCGAAGAGGGATTTTTTTCTCGCATCGTGATCTTGGCAGAATCCTCGATGATTATGAGAAAGGAAACAAGTTTTTCCTCTATACTGGACGTGGCCCTTCAGGACACACTCACATTGGCCATCTTGTGCCTTGGGTATTTGCAAAGTGGCTACAGGAAAAGTTTGGGGTTAACATGTATTTTCAGCTAACAGATGATGAGAAATTTTATTCAAAGCAAAACCTGACACTTGAGGAAACAAGATGCTTTGCAGACGAAAATGCACTTGACTTTATTGCGCTTGGCTTCAAGCCAGAGAACACAAAAATAATAATTGATACAAAAAACATCAAGACACTTTATCCAATTGCAGCCCAGGTTGCAAAAAAGATCAATTTCTCAAACACAAAGGCAGTCTTTGGTTTTACAAACGAGACAAATACTGGAATGATTTTTTATACAGCACTCCAGTCAGCGCCATGCTTTCTTGAAGACAAGCCTGTTCTGATACCACTAGGTGTTGATCAAGACCCGCACTTTAGAATAACACGTGATGTTGCACCAAGAATTGGAAAGATAAAACCTGCCCTAATTCACAACATCATGATACCATCACTTGAAGGATCTGGTGGAAAAATGTCTGCATCTGAGGAAACAAATACAATTTACACAACAGATGCACCAGAGATTGTAAAAAAGAAGGTAAACAAGTACGCTTTCTCAGGTGGCCAGCCAGACATTGAGGAGCACAGAAAAAAGGGCGGGAATCCAGACATCGATGTATCATATCAGTATCTTAGAATTTTCTTTGAGCCAGATGATGCCAAGCTGAAAAAAATCCATGATGATTACAGGTCAGGAAAGTTGCTATCAGGTGAGCTAAAGGCAATTTTAATTGAAAAAATAAACCAGTTTCTAAAATCGCATCAGGAAAAACGTGAAAAAGCAAGAGACAAACTAGACAAATACTTGCTTGAAGATTAATGAAGAAAAAATTTCTCTGCATTGATAAATACGAAGCAAAAAAACTTGCAACTTTGATTTTCATAAAGGAAGGAAACGAGACTTTTATCACAGAGATTTTGGATGTGATTGAAAACGAGATAATTGTTGGGCTAAAAGACAAGTCTGCTCACAGCATACTTTTAAAGGATCATAGACAGGCCGAAGAGTTTACCGACTTTATGCAGTCAGTTATAGAAAAGCAGCACAAGATAACTGACACAAAAATAATCAATGACGAGGTAGAAATTGAAAAAAGAACCTAAGTACTAGTCAGTTCTAGCGAAGGATAACTTTGTGTAGGAAATATTTATCAACGATAAAAAGAATTTGTGTTTCATGCAAGTCCAAAAAGCCGCTGTAAGATTGTTAAAGCTTAGTCCTTCAGTAAGAGTAGTAACAGTATGCGACAGGAATGGCAAAGTAGTTTACTCTGCACACTCTAGACGAGTACGAAATCTTTTATCAAAAAAGGAAAGCATTAGTTCTCTTAGATTAGCGACACAAGCATGGAAGGTAAGAAAATCATTTGCAAGAAAACTAGGTCAGTGCAAATACGTAGTAGCAGAATATGGAAGGGTGAAAAGAATCACAATGCCTGCCGGCAAAAATCACCTATTTTACGTTACTACATCAACAGCATATGATCATAACAAGGTAATTCGCACAGCTAGAAGTTTTCGTTAAATGTTCTAGCCTTATCCTATTTTTCTTTTACCGGTTCCTCTTCCAGTGCTAATCCATGCACCTTTAGTTGAAGATTTTTTTGCAGTATCCGCAATGTCACCAAACCTGATCTTTGCTGTACCGCGACCCATTGAGACATACATGTCCTTTGCTGCATCTTTTTTCTGTTTAGAATATTCTACAAAACCTGGTCCTGCCCAGTTATCTTCTTCTTTTTCTGTTACCCGCCTTGTTGTTCCTCTTCCACCGGTTCGTATAATTTTCATTTTTAACCTGCTATTGTAATAGGTGTTCTATCTTAAAAAAATTTTGATAAATATTACTATGGTATTAAACACAAGTAAAAAGGATCAGATAAGTGACTTGTCCATCTCTGTCGACATTATTTCCTGAACCTTAAGAAAATACAGTCTTGTAGAGTATGGCATTGCATCTAGGTTGTTGTCAATTGCAATCATCAGATATCTTACAGCACGCTTTGAGATGTCAAGATTAAACTTCATTGGTAAGATTGGATCCTGCTTTACTTTGATCTTGTCCTGAAGCCATGGTGGCGCCATGTCAATTGTCTCTGTAATGATTTTATTGTACCAAAATGCCAGGTTTTCTGGTTGTAGCCCTTCCTTTAGATTTGCAACGTCGCTTCCAAGCTTTGCCAGCATCTGGTCTGCTATGTTCATTTTTCTATGATTGAAATTTTTTGTTTTATTCCACTAACTCAAAGATAGACAAGTTAATTGTCAATTTGCGGCAAGTTACCTTCTGTATCAATCTCAATGTTTTTGATTCTAGTTGAGGATATTCGCTTGCCATCTTTTGCCATAACCATTGGCACAACTACTACTGTTGCTGGTGGAAGTTTCTTTTGTTTTCTCAAATCATTTAGTATGTTTCCTTGGTGTTTTGTCTCCTCACTTGTAACAAGTGCCTCAACATTTCCCTCAATTGCTGCAGGACCAAAGTCATTTACAAGCCTGCTTATTTCATATGAAGAATTTGGAAAGTGTTTTGAGATGGCTGAGCTCAGCAGTGTTTCTCTTC
>JBQTJY010000103.1:0-16227 GCA_052386635.1 Nitrososphaerota archaeon | reverse complement strand
CTGCGCCACAGACCCCACCTTGCAAATTTCTCAGACGTGTATAATTTAGTCTTTTACAACAAATTTGAGCTTACGAAACTTTTAAACTGGGACTTTTGTTTTTTTGATCTGCGCCCTTGTAGTATAGTCCGGTCTAGAATTCGGCCCTGTCACGGCTGAGACGCGAGTTCAAATCCCGCCAAGGGCGCCACATTATTTACTAATCTGAGATACAATCTCATCAAGAATTTTCTTATTTGCGGCAGCTATAAAGGACAACTTTGTTTCAAAGCCAAGATCAGAATCAAGTGGTTTTAAATCAGAATCTAAAACAAATCCACCCGCTTCATTTACTAACAAATAACCTGCAGCCATATCAGTAACTCGAATCTTCTCTCGTAGATCGATATACACATCAATCAAACCTCGAGCAAACATTGCAAGCTCTAACGCATTTGCTCCAAGATGTCTTGTATGGTTGCTACTTTTAAAAACCGGTTGCAACTTTTTGATTAGCTCAGGACTTGAGCCTGAAACATTAACACCAATTATTTTGTATATGGGTAGTGATTTTTGTACTTGGATTTTTTTTCCATTCATAAGGGCACCTTTTCCTTTTGTTGCCCAATACATATCACCTGAATGCAAATCAGTTACAACTCCATCAGTTACAGAACTTAGTTTGTTGTCTGTCGCAAACGCAAGTGAACAGCAAAAAAATGGTATTCCCCTTACGGCATTTGCAGAACCATCAATTGCATCCATTATAACAAATCCCTTTGGATTATCTGATAACTCTACACGCCCACACTCCTCGCCTAAAACAACGCATTGAAAGTTGATTTTTTTTAAATAATCAAGAACAGCTTTTTCTGCAACAACATCTATTCTTCGTGAGATATCTCCTCCAGCTCCTCTACCAAAATCTCCCGCAGCATCTTTTGTACCTGCCAAGTTTTTTACACTTTGATAAACTTGCTTTGAAGCTTCACGAAGAATCTCGATTACTTGCATAAATCTACTCAAATTTTTCATAATTTAAGACTACTTGAATTAAATTTCACTGAACGCATAAATATCAAAATCAGAGCTTGCAGTATGTGAGTGGAAAGGACGAATCAATTTTTAGTAAAGATGCATTAATGGGAACAAAACCTGGAAAACAAATCATAAAACAAGGATTGTTCAAATCACAAGGATTCAAGCAATTCAACCATTACAAGGAACAAGCAGAAAAACAATTTTCAGATTTTGCAAAACGTTTTACAACTGATCTTTTAAGCGAAATCAAAAATGATTCCTCACCTGCCTTGACCCAACAGAAATTTGCAGAAGAAATTGGCTCATCAGAGATTACACTAGAATCATCACAAATAGACCAAATCAAGTCAAAACTAGAAAATTTTGACACTTTACATGACCGGGTTTTGCGAATTCTAAACTCAAATTTTGTCAAAATGACACTACCTGTTTTTAATGCACTTTATGATGCGGCCTCAAAACATTATGGACACGATGATCCAAAATTGCGCCAAAACATAATTGATGGTCATATCATAGCAATCGATCTTAGCGAACCAATGGACAGAATTGTTGACAAAGACGAAGACTTGGACTATCTTGATGATTACAAGCTAATGAATCCATACATCCTAAAACTCGCAAGAGAAAAAATCTCACAAGGCGGAAAAGAAATACTCAAAGAATTTGAGCGAGGCTTTAAGGATGCAAGAATAGGGCAATATCTTGACATCAAGCTCAAGTCAAAACCAAACCAAATTACAGAAGAAGAAATGAATGAGTGCTACAAAAAATATCGAGCCGTTATGGGAACTGCAGGAAGAAATATGGCGCTTGGGAAAAATCCTCTAGGTGAGATATTTTATCTTGGCATGGCAAGGGCAGCAGAATGTGTAGGATGTGGAAACGAAATCGAAGACTCTATCAAAAATAAATTCATCAAAATTCCATCATGGCCATTATACTATTCATTACTTGTAGGTGATGTAAAGCGTGGCTTTGATTTTACAATGCAAAAAAGTGAACTTTATCTAAGTGACGCAAGGCTTGCACTGGAATTACTGCCTGAAAATTTCTCACATAAAAGCTTTTTAGAATTTTTGTTTCTTACAGTTGAGCATTATAACCAGTACTGGTATAATCGGCTTCAAAAAGAAAATCTCTGGAAAGAGTTCTCAGCAAATCTTCCAAGTGTTTCAAAATGATGTGGTCAGAAAAATATCGCCCTAAATCTTTAATGGACATGGTTGGAAATGAGGAGGCACGAACATTATTTGTTGAATGGTTTGGAAAATGGAAAAAGGGCACAAAGCCACTTTTGCTAGTAGGTCCTCCTGGAATAGGAAAAACAACTCTTGCAAACCTTGCAGCAAAACAGTTTGGCTATGACATGATCAGCCTTAATGCAAGTGATGTCAGAAACAAGCAGCAAATACAGGAGATTCTAAGCCCAGTTCTTGGAAATGCAAGCTTGCTTGGAAGTCCTATGATATTTGTTGATGAGGTGGACGGTGTTCATGGCAGAGCAGACTTTGGTGGGGTTGAAGCACTGCTTGATATTCTAAAAGAACCAACAGTTCCAATAATTCTTGCAGCAAACTCTGAATTATCAGACAAAATGAAAAGTATCAAAAAGACAACAAAAACAATCTACCTAAGACCACTTCCACCTCGACTTATGCAACTATATCTTACAAGAATTTTGCAAAAAGAAGGTGCAAAGATGAGTCCTGGTTCACTAGTTAAACTAGTAATGGAATCAAGAGGCGACATACGTTCAATGATAAATTCAGCTCAGGCACTTGTAACAGGCTTTGAGCCTCAAAGCGAAAAGTCCTTTGAGATTTTAAACATTGAAGAAGGAATAAACTCATTTTTTAAGGCAAATTCTTTGGCCGAAGCTCGCCTTGTACTTTATTCACTAAGAATTGATCCAAGAGAAAAAATCGACGCATTTTACTCTAGCATTATCTCAAGCAGTATTCCGCAAGACCAAATGCAGCAAATGCTTCAAATCATATCAGAAGCTGATCTCTTGTATGGTAGAATAATTAGAACACAGGAATGGAGGCTCTTGCGATATCTTGATGCAATACTTGTTGGACTATACAAAAAGGACTTGCCAGTACGATATTCAAAATTTAACCTCTCCTGGCCACTTCTAAATAGACTGCGATGGGATGGAAAAAGCATCAAGGGCCTTGCATCAAACATGACAAAAATTTTACATGTTTCGAGGAGTACCTTTGCAACATTTTATTTCCCATTCATTTTATTTTTGATGCAAAACAAAAAACTGGATCTGCACCTAGATGAAAGCTATGGCGAGTTGCTAGAAAAGGAGATAAAATTGCTAAAATGAGCTGGCGAAAAATTACAATGAAGTTTTCAGGAACGTGTATTGTCTGTAATCAAAAGATAGAGGCAAACGAGATTGGCCTCTGGTCAAAAGGGCAGGGAGTAAAACATGAAAAATGTGGCATGATAAATGAGTTAAATTGTATAATTTGTGGCAATTCTGCTGGTTGTATGCAATGCAAATTTCAAGAAGAATGTGATCGTTCCATTGTTTCGCAGCTTTGTATATGCAAAAGGTGCAGTGAGTCAAGTGATCCTTTTATCGCTTACCAGCAGTCAGTAAAAAAGAAATTTCATTTACTAAATCTTAAAGAAGTAGCATAAATCGTATTTCAAAAATTTGAGAATAAAATCTAATTAAATTAATATATGTAGCGCGATGCTTCAGATCGCCGGGCATGCATTCTGATAAAATTAAAGAGTTTTTAAAAAAAAATAAAGCTGCTGCCCAAGGAGGAGGAGAAGACAAAATCCTCGCTCAACACGAAAAGGGAAAACTCACTGCACGAGAAAGAATTGAACTTCTTTTAGATGAAGGAAGCTTTGTTGAGCTTAACGCACTTACTACTCATCATTATTATGAATTTGATATGCAGCAAAAAAAATTCTTTGGCGATGGTGTCATTTCCGGATATGGAACAATAAACGGAAGGCAAGTCTTTGTTTTTGCATATGACTTTACTGTACTAGGTGGAACCTTGAGTGCAATGGGTGCAAAAAAAATTACAAAACTGATGGATCATGCAGTACGTGTTGGCTCTCCAATTATTGGCATTATGGACTCTGGCGGCGCACGAATTCAGGAAGGAATACTGAGTCTTGATGGATTTGCTGACATCTTTTATCATAACGAGCTTGCATCAGGTGTAGTACCACAAATTACTGCAAGCATTGGCCCATCTGCTGGTGGTGCCGTATATTCTCCTGCAATGACTGACTTTGTAATAATGGTTGAAAAGGCAGCTACCATGTTTGTTACAGGCCCAGATGTTGTAAAGACTGTTCTTGGGGAAGAAGTATCGTTTGATGAATTGGGTGGTGCAATGACACATGGAACAAAAAGTGGAGTTGCTCACTTTGTTGCAAAAAACGAATACGACTGTATGGATTACATCAAAACACTTCTTTCCTACATACCACAAAATAATACCGACGAACCATCAGTTGTTCCAAATGATGATGACCCAAACAGACTTGATCATAACCTCATCAATATAGTTCCTGAAAACTCACTACAACCATATGACATGAAACAGATCATTTACTCTATTGTTGATAATCACACATTCTTTGAGGTCCATGAGCTATTTGCACAAAACATCATAGTAGGATTTGCAAGACTGCACGGAAGAACAGTTGGAATTGTTGCAAACCAGCCTTTTCATCTTGCTGGTGCACTAGACATTGATTCATCAAACAAGGCAGCACGATTCATTAGATTCTGTGACTGCTTTAACATTCCAATCATTACTTTGGTTGACACACCGGGATACATGCCTGGAACAAACCAAGAACACAACGGCATCATAAGACATGGAAGCAAGCTTTTGTACGCTTATTGCGAAGCTACAGTTCCAAAGATTACACTAGTCATTGGCAAAGCATATGGTGGTGCATACATTGCCATGGCAAGCAAAAACCTGAGAACCGACATAAATTATGCATGGCCCACTGCCCAAATAGCTGTACTTGGCTCTGAGGCAGCTGTTAGAATAATGAACAAAAGAGACCTGGATAAGGCAAAAGATCCAGAGGCACTAAAAAAGCAGCTAGTAGAGGAATTTACAGAAAAATTTGCAAACCCTTACGTTGCAGCCTCACATGGAACTGTAGATAGTGTAATTGACCCGGCAGAGACAAGGCCAATGCTAATTAAGGCACTAGAGATTCTAGTAAACAAAAGAGAAAAACAGCTACCACGAAAACACGGAAATATCAATCTGTGATTTTATGATAAAAAAGATTCTGATTGCAAACAGAGGTGAGATTGCACTGCGTGTGATCAGAACATGTCAGGCACTTGGAATAAAGACAGTAGCAGTCTATTCTGATGAAGACTATAACTCGTTGCATGTAAAAAAGGCAACAGAAGCATATCATATTGGTGAAGCAGCACCAAAAGAAAGTTATCTAAACCAACAAAAAATCATTGACGCCATTCTTGCATCTGGTGCTGATGCAATCCATCCAGGTTACGGATTTTTATCTGAAAATTCTGATTTTGCAAAACTATGTGAAAAAAACAAGATCAACTTTATTGGTCCCTCATCTGCATCAATGGAGCTTTGTGGTGACAAGATGAGATGCAAAGCTGCCATGCTAAAAGCCAAAGTTCCTACAATACCTGGAAGTCCAGATCTTGTAAAAGATGCAGACGAAGCACTAGACATTGCAAACAAAATTGGATATCCTGTTTTACTAAAGTCAGTTTTTGGTGGTGGTGGAAGAGGAATTAGATTAGTAAACAATGACAAGGAACTACGTGAGGCATTTGAAACAGTAACTGGTGAATCAATGGCAGCATTTGGAAAGTCTGCAATTCTTGTTGAAAAATTTCTTGAAAAAATCCGTCACATTGAATATCAGCTAGTACGAGACAAACATGGCAATGCAGTTCACACATTTGAAAGAGAATGTTCAATTCAAAGACGTAACCAGAAACTAATCGAGCAGACTCCTTCGCCTGCAGTTGATCAAAAAACAAGGGAGCGAATTGGAGAACTAGTCGTCAAAGCAGCAGAAGCAGTTGATTATACTAACCTTGGAACCGCAGAATTTCTCAGGGCCGATAATGGAGAATTTTATTTTATTGAAATCAATGCTAGATTGCAAGTCGAACACCCAATTACAGAACTTGTCACTGGGTTAGATCTTGTAAAATTACAAATCGATATTGCAAATGGAGAACAGCTGCCATTTAAGCAAAAAGATCTTAAAATGAATGGATATGCAATTGAATGCAGAATAAATGCAGAAGACACATTCTTGGATTTTGCCCCATCCACAGGCCATGTGCCAGATGTTACAATTCCATCTGGACCGGGGGTTAGATGTGATACATACTTGTATCCAGGATGTACAGTCTCACCATTTTATGATTCACTTATGGCAAAGCTTTGCACATGGGGACAAACTTTTGAAGAATCAAGAACCCGAATGCTAAACGCGCTAGATGATTTCTATATTCAAGGCGTTGAAACATCGATTCCGCTTTACAAGACTATCTTGAAAACGAAAGAGTACATGGAAGGCAACCTATCTACTGACTTTCTTGCAAGATTCAAAATACTTGACAAGCTAAAACGCGACATCAAAAAAGATACAGTTGAAAAACAAGATGCAGCACTTGCAGCTGCAGCACTTTATTCAACTTACTATAACAGCAGAATAAAGACAATACCTGAGAGCAGCATACACTGGAAAAATAAACTGGATAGAGCATAATGGAATACAAGATTGCAGACATTGAGGATACCTTTAATGCAGAAATCATCCAAGTTTTAGCAAACTCTGAATACCTTGTCAAGATAAATGACAAGGAAAAACACCTCAAGATACTTTCCATGTCAACAAGGGGAATAGAATTTCTCTTAGACCAAAAATATCACAACATCAAGTATCTTGAAAATACAACAGCAAGCATAAAGATGGTAGTTGATGGAGTGCAAATTACACTAAACAAACACCACAAGCTAAACCAGATAGTTTACAAAAATACGGGCGAGACAGGACGTGATGACACCCAAGTTAATTTGCGAAGCCAAATACCTGGAAAAGTTGTCTCAATTGATGCAGAGGAAGGCTCCAAGGTCAAAAAAGGTGACGTCATTTGTGTTTTAGAATCAATGAAGATGCAAGTCTCTGTAAAGTCACACAAAGACGGTGTTGTCAGAAAAATTAAGATAAAAAAAGGCGGCTCTGTCGCAAAAAACGATATTATTGCAGAAATAGAATAAAAATAAAATTAATTTCCTTTTTTGAGGAAATCTTTTATCTCTTTGTAGTTTGGCTCAACTAGTGGATTGTCGCTTACCCACTTGTAGACGATTTTTCCTTTTTCGTCAACTATGAAAACAGAACGTTTTGCAGCATCGTAATCCTTTACATGCAAGAGGTGAGGCATCAGAACATCATAGTCTCGAATAGTTTTGCTTTTGTAGTCTCCAAGAATTGGAAACTTGAGGTTGTACTTTTCTGCAAATGCCTTGTTTGCAAAAGGGCCATCATTGCTAATTGCCACCACTTGTGCACCAAGATTTGATAGCTCACTTAGTGAATCACGAAACGTACACATCTCGTTTGTGCACACTGGTGAGCTTGCTGCAACAAAAAATGACAATACAACTTTTTTGCCTTTGAACTCATCAAGCGTTCTCATTTTCAAGTCGGTATCAACTAGCTCAAAGCTGGGAGCTTTGTCTCCGATATTGACTGTCATATTTGTAAAAAGAAAACTTGTCATATATCAATCATTTTGGGTAATTTGAAAAAAATCATGTTTTGAAAAAATTTGATCTAAAAAAATGTGCATACCTTTTTATATTCTGGGAAGAGTCTCAAAGCTACTTTGGTTGGTGAAGCAGCGGCAAATTTTAGTCAAGTAATGATGATGTTCGGATTTGCAATAGTTGCTACCGCTCCAGCGCTTTTGCTATCTAGAATGCTTTCTCCAAGGCGTAGAAGCAATCCAGTAAAGTTTCTGCCAATGGAGTGTGGGCAGGTTCCAAAAGGTGAAGGACGAACCCACTTTATGATGCAGTATTATGCGTATGTTTTGATGTTTGTTGTCTTTGATGTAATGGCAATTTTTCTATATGCGTGGGGCAGTACAATTTTGAATCTTCCAAGAACTGCAACACTTCCAATTATTGCATTTTTAGCTATCATGTTTGCTGCAATGGCTTTTGCGCTATATCAGGCAAAGAGGCGAAACATATGGTAAATTATAATAAAATTCTAAACATACTAAGAGGTAAGGGCACAAATTGTTAAAGGAACTAGTAACCCCACACGGAGTTAATGCGTTTGTTGGCAAGCTAGGAGATATTCTAGTCAAGGCAATAGACGAACCTCTAGGATATGCCATCAACTGGAGTAGACTGTGGTCACTTTGGCCAGTACACATAGAGACTGCCTGTTGTAGCGTCGAATTTGGTGCTGCATCTGGTCCAAGATATGATGTTGAAAGATTTGGCATCATTGAGGCATTTGGATCACTAAGGCAATGTGATCTGGTTGTTGTGCAGGGAACCATCACAAGAAAGATGGCCCCTCGACTAAGACTAGTCTATGATCAAATGCCAGAGCCAAAATATGTCATTGCAATGGGCGCATGCGCAATAACTGGAGGACTATACTTTGATTCATACAACGTTCTTCCAGGAATTGATGGGGTAATACCTGTTGATGTGTATGTGCCTGGCTGTCCACCAAGACCTGAAACTCTTATTCAAGGATGCATACTACTCCAAGAAAAAATTAAGAGAATGAAGGCTCGGTAGTGCGCAAAAATGAGCTCCTCTGATACTACTGAGACTAAGGACACTAAAAAGAAAAGAACACGTAAACCAAGAACAACAAAAAGTAAAACAAAAAAATCTGAAGAAACAACACCTGCACCAGCCGAAACTATCACAACTGAAACCACTGCACCAGTTGAACAGGAGACAGCACCAGCTCCAGTAGAAGAAATTGTTCCAGAAACTGAAGAAAAGGTAGAGACTGAAGATGTTGTACCACAAGTAAACCTTCCAAAGTTTGAAAAATCACTAGCTGACAAGGTAACACAAAAGTTTGGCTCAAAAGCAGAAGTTGCTTACATAAAACAAAACAGGATTAGAATCAACGTAAAAAAAGAAGACATCAAAGACGTTGCATCATACATTAGAGACGAGCTAAACTTTGATCATGCAGAATCAGTTAGCGGCGTAGACTATCCGGACGCAAAGAAAATTGAGGTAGTGTATCATCTTGGCTCATATACGGATCCGGAACTTAGCAAACAGATACTTGCACTTGCTACAAGTGCACCAAGGGAAGAAAACCCAAATCCGGGAAGAGATAGCACAAGACTTCCTAGTCTGAGAGACATTTTCTACAGTGTCGAGTTTCACGAAAGAGAATGTTTTGAAATGTTAGGTGTTTACTTTGAGAATCATCCAGATAATCGACGACTATTACTTCCAGAAGACTGGGCAGACATACCACCACTTCGAAAGGATTTTTCTATAAAAGGTAGATAAGATGACTGCACAACTGCCACCAGGACTTCAGCTAGAAAAAGTCGATGAGCGAATAATGACACTCAATGTAGGACCACAGCACCCAGGATCGGGCCACATGAGACTAATCGTACAGGTAGATGGTGACTATATTGTTGCGTGTGATCCAGACCCTGGATATGTGCACCGCGGCGAAGAAAAGATGGCAGAATATCGTAACTATATTACAAACATACCACACCTTGAAAGACCAGTTATTCATGATTCTTGCAATATACTATACCCATATTGTCTTGCAGTTGAGGAAATTTTGGGACTAGAAGTTCCTGAACGTGCCAAGTATGTTAGAGTTATTGCGTCTGAGCTGAATCGTTGTGTTTACACCATGTACTGGCTTGCAATCTATGGAATTTTTCTTGGACACTCTACAATGTTTATGTGGCCTACAGGCGACAGGGAACTACTCATTGATCTTTTAGAAAAAATTACAGGAGCTAGAGTAACCCATGCCTACTTTGTTCCAGGAGGCATACGAAATGACCTTCCTGCAAACTTTGAAGACGTCTGCCTAAGGCAGGTAAACTATTTTGAAAAACGAATAAAGGAATATGCTGATATTTTCTATGACAACCCAATTCTAATATCAAGAACAGAAAACACTGGCATCTTATCAAGACAAGATGCAATACGACTAGGTACCACAGGCTCTGTTTTGCGTGCAAGTGGAGTTGACTTTGATATTAGGAAAAAAGAGCCATACGATGTTTACGAAAATCTTGACTTTCAAACAAATGTTTTACAAAGCGGAGACTCGTACGCAAGATCCAAAATTCCATGGCTTGACATGCTTGAAAGCTGTAGAATAATTCGAGATGCACTAAAAAAGATGCCAAAGTCTGGCTCTGTCAGAGTAAAGCTAAAGCCAAACCCAAAAGGCGGTGATGTCGAAGTATATAGAAGAGTCGAATCAGGAAGAGGTGCACTTGGAATGCATGTTATTTCAAAAAGCAAGCCAGAGCCATATCGAGTAAAAATTAGCGTTGGATCCTTTAGAAATTTAATTTGTATGCCATACTTGCTAAGAGGAGAAAAACTTGGAAACATGCCAGCAGTATACTGGAGTCTTAACTACTGGCCTGTGGAGGCAGATAGGTAAATGTCTGTTATTGCACCAAAGTTTCGACTAGGATATTTTATCAAGGCAATACTTGACAATATTTTCTGGGCAATTGTCTTACTGACACTTGTTGGCATTCCAGCAATCCAAATACTATTGTTTTATGCTGACTTGCCAATAATTGATGGCAATCTTCTGACTCCATTTCTTGCATTTACATGGATGACACATCCTGAAATGTCAGTTCCACTAGTAAAGTCATTTATGCAAACAGACTTTTTTAGAATTGCAGCATTTCCAGGATTTGGTTTTGGTGCGTTACTTGCTGCAGGTGTAATCTTTGTTGAAAGGAAAATGCTTGCAAAACTTCAGCTTAGAGTTGGGCCATTTTATTGTGGCAAGGTAGAAGGGATTTTGCAATTAATGAGCGATGGGATAAAACTGCTCACAAAAGAAATAATCATCCCAGCAAAGGCTGACAAGCCTATTTTCTGGGTAGCTCCACTTTTGTTTGTTGGTACAGCAGCTGCATTTGTTTCGCTAATACCTGTTGCACCAAAGACTGTAGTTGCAGATGTTGATGTTGGGCTACTTGCAGTATTTGCAATAATTGGATTCTTTCCAATAATCACAGTACTATCTTCATGGTCTGCAAACAGCAAGTACCCATTCATTGGCGGAATTCGTGCATTGCACCAAATGATATCCTTTGAAATACCACTTATCTTGTCATTGCTTGGTGTTGTCATACTAACTGGAACGCTAAATCTATCAGAAATTGTAGAAAGTCAGGCTACTTACTGGTGGATTGCATTTTTGCCAATTGGTGCTATAGTATTTTTTATTGCAATGCTTGCAGAGCTAGAACGAATTCCATTTGATCTACCAGAGGCAGAAAGCGAAATCGTTGCAGGATGGTTAACAGAATTTTCAGGTATGATGTATGGGCTTGTACAGCTTGGCTCATATCTGAAACTATATGCATTTGCTGGATTGTTTGTTGTACTTTTCTTGGGAGGCTGGCAGGGTCCAATGATCTGGCCACCATTTCCTGAGGAAATAATTAACGAAGGAATCACTATGGGGCCAGTAAACGCACAGATCGAAGGACTGCCGCTATTTTCACAAGAGATGCTAAATGGAACTTTGTGGTTTATACTCAAAACTGCAGCTGTGATATTTTTCATTTTACTACCAAGAGGAGTTTTTCCAAGAATTAGAATAGACTTGCTGTTGCATGTAGGTTGGTATCGACTAATTGGACTTGCTTTTGTTAACATCTTTATAGCACTCGGCTTGCTTTACGCTGGAGTTCTGGGACCGGAGGGAATATTGTAAATGGGAACAGCAAGTGGAATAATCAAGGCACTAAACTCTGGCATAAAGCACTTGGCAGTAAAGCGATTTACACTACGATATCCTGAGCAAAAGCTCAAGTTTGTAGGCGACGGATACCAGTTTGATCCAACAACAGGAGTTGGAATTGCTGGATACAAGGGCCGCCATATTTTATTTCATGATAAATGCACCGGTTGTCAGCTCTGTGCAATAGCATGTGAAGGAGTGGCAGAGGCAATTGCAATGGTAAAGGTAAACGAAAACTGGAAACATAATAAAAAATCTATCATGCCACAAATAGATTATGGAAAGTGTGTTTTCTGTGGACTGTGCGTTGATGCCTGTCCGTTTTATGCTCTTTACATGACAAACGATTATGAGCTATCCTCTTTTACAAAGGAGGGGCTCATCTACACGCCATCACAACTACAAGTAAAGCCGCAGGTCCAGCAAGACGCAGAAATTCAGATAGATGACCGAGGTGCCTCACATGGTTGATGCGACATTTCTTGCACTGTCTGTTTTGACAATTGGCTCTGCAATTGCAGCACTTGAGCTTCGTTCACTAATTTATGGTTCAATTGCACTGATGGGTGCCCTTGGCGGAATTGCAGGATTCTTTTTGTTGCTTGACTCTCCTTTTGTTGCAATGTTTCAAATCGCAGTATATGTTGGCTCGATTGCAGTTTTGATCTTGTTTACAGTTATGCTTGTAAGAAGAGAACTAATTTTCATCAAAGTCGAAGATCCAAAAAGACGATATGCGGGAATTGGTTTGATGCTTGTTTTGATGGTAGGATTAGGGTCTTTGATAATAGACTCTGGTATAAAGTCAGTTACAACAGACCAGCCACCTGTTGATTTTAGATTAATTGGCGAGGACTTTTTGACATATTATTGGCCTGCACTTGTTTTGATGGCACTTATCTTGGCAGGTTCTGTTACTGGTGCACTAGTACTTGCAAGAAGGGAGGATGTTGCAGATGAGCAACGAGCTGATTGATTTTTTCATTGTATCAATTGCACTTTTAGGAATTGGAATCTATGGATTATCTGTAAAAAGAAATGCAATCAGAATGCTTTTTGCAGTTGAAATAATAATCAACGCGGCAAATCTTAACTTGGTTGCCTTTGCGAGATTTCTGCCACACAGCGGGGGCCAGACACTTGCACTATTTTCTATTGCAATTGCTGCAGCCGAAGTTGCAGTAGGCCTAGCACTAATCATCGTAGCATACAGGATGTACAAGAATGTCGATATTGCAGAATTTAGGAGTTTGAAAGGCTAGTTGGAATTTGCATTATTACAGGCAGTTTTCCTGCCTCTGTTACTCTCACCAGTTGCCTATGTCATTGGAAGAAAGGCAGGACCAAACAGCGCAACTTGGTTTACCTTTGGCATACTACTTTACTGTACAGTACTGCTAGTTCTTGCCTCCCTTGGGGGAAAATATGAGGAACACTATCCATGGACTGAGCTGTTTGGCGAGTTTGGATTTTTGCTTGATGGGCTTGCAATTCCATTTGCAATCATAATCTATGTTCTCTGTACCATTTTAGTACTATACTCAAAGCCATACATGGTACACAAGTTCAAGGAAAACTATGAGCATCAACACATCCAATCAACTACGACTACTGGAGGCCACACAACTGCTGTTGTAGAGTCAGCAGCACTTACAAGTTATGTGAACTCTCACTCTGGACTCTACTTTGCAATGTTTCTGGTATTTTCGATGGGAATGCTTGGAACTGTTCTTGCAACAAACCTAATCGAGTTTTACATTTTCTTTGAAGTCATGTTGATTCCAAGCTTCTTTTTGATTGCATTTTATGGTGACGGACCAAAACGAAGAATTGCACTAATGTTCTTTTTCTGGACACATGTTGGTGCAGTTGTCCTGCTCTTGGGATTTTTAACAATTGGACTAACAGTTGGAAGCTTTGACTTTGCTGACATTCGTGAATCAGACATTCCATCTGATGTTGTAACACTTGCTGCTGTTGCAATAATTATTGGTCTTGGAGTAAAGCTTGCTGCATTTCTTTTCCATATTTGGTTGCCTTATGCACACGGTGCGGCACCAACTCCAATTAGTGCACTATTGTCTCCTGCAATGATCGGAATTGGTGCATATGGAATCTTTAGACTGATCGTTCAAATTTTACCGATGCAGTATGGTGAGCTTGCAATATGGTTACACCTCTGGGGTGTTGTGACTATGATTTATGGTGGAACAATGGCACTGATGCAAGACGACATCAAGCGACT
Source organism: Nitrososphaerota archaeon (assembly GCA_052386635.1). Taxonomy (GTDB): domain Archaea; phylum Thermoproteota; class Nitrososphaeria; order Nitrososphaerales; family Nitrosopumilaceae; genus VHBM01. The sequence goes on along the minus strand of JBQTJY010000103.1, from coordinate 1,922 downwards.
CTTTGCATATTCTAGCATTAGCCAGATGGGATACATACTATTTGGAATTGGCTCAATGTCGGTTCTTGGTCTTTCAGGAGCTGAGATGATGTATGTTACTCACGGCCTTGGAAAGGGCCTCCTCTTCATGACAGCAGGTGTTTTGATAGTACAGGTTGGAACTAGAAACATCTCAAAGCTTGGAGGATTGGCAGGAAAGATGCCAATTACTGCAGTCTGTGCAGTAATAGGCGCACTTACAATAATGGGCGTTCCTCCAACTAGCGGATTTATGGGAGAGTGGACGCTATTTTATGGCGCACTAGAGACTGCTCTTGAGGAAGGCTCTACACTACGAATGGTAACCTTTGGCCTAGGCCTTGTCGGAACCGTTCTTACAATGTCATATATTCTTTGGATGCTAAAGCGTGTATTTTTTGGAAAGCTACCAGAAAATCTTTCAAACGTAAAGGAGGCAAGCTATTACATGACTGCACCAATGATGGTGCTTGCTGGATTTACAATGGTTGTTGGAATTTATCCTGACATATTTTTTGATAAAATAATTCCTTACATGAGAGGAGTGCTGGGGGCCTAGCCTATGGCAACTGAGTGGTTAGGACTAGATGCAGGTGGAATGTATGCATGGGCAGTATGGATAATTCCATTTGTTGCTGCACTAATAATGCCAGCAGTTGGCAGGGGCTCAAAGACTGCTACTGGATATGTGGCGGTTGGATTTTCACTGATGAGTGCACTGTCTGCTGCATCCATGCTACCAGCTGCACTTGAAGCACATGAGATCCATGATCAAGTATCTTGGATCTCATCAATTGGACTAAAGGCAGGAGTCCTTGCAGATCCTCTTGCCATAATCATGGCAAACGTTGTTGGCTGGATATCATTTCTGATCATGGTGTATAGTACCGGCTACATGAAAGGCGACAAGGACATTATTCGATTTTGGTTCTGGATGATGTTCTTTATTGGCTCAATGCAACTTATCGTACTATCAGATAACTTGCTGCAGCTATTCTTTGGATGGGAGGGAGTAGGACTTGCCTCCTATGCACTGATTAGTTTCTGGTATCGAGACAAAAAGAAGGATCATGTTGGAAGAGAAGGACACTATGCACTTGGCATAATGGAGTACTATTCTCCAACACATGCTGGAATGAAGGCATTCATCATGACAAAGGTTGGCGATGTTATGATGCTTGCTGGAATGTTTTTGATATTTGCATTTGCTGGAACATTTGGATTCAAAGAGCTAATCGGCGACACAACATGGGCAACTGAGATGTCTGCACAAGGACTATTGATCCCAGCAGCTGTTTTGCTGTTTGGCGGCGCAGTTGGAAAGTCTGCCCAGTTTCCGTTAAATGAGTGGCTTTTGGAAGCCATGACCGGTCCTACAGCCGTTTCTGCACTCATTCATGCAGCAACCATGGTCAAGGCAGGCGTATTTTTGGTTGCACGACTAGGACCGCTATTTTTTGCACTGGGGGCAGCTGGAATTCTTGCAGACCAGTTCTTTGAAGTCGTAGCATGGGTTGGCGCAATCACTGCACTACTTCTTGCAACACAGGGAATGGTAAACCCTGAGATCAAAAAAGTTCTTGCATACTCGACAGGATCTCAGATAGGTTATATGATGATGGCACTTGGCGTTGCAGGATTATCATATCAGTTTGTTGATGGTTATACTGCTGGATTTTTTCATCTAATATCTCATGCAATGTTCAAGGCATCGCTTTTCATGGCAGCCGGGTCGTTATTGCATGTTGTTGGGTCTAGGTTCATGACTGACATGGGTGGACTGCGAAAACAAATGAGAAAGACATATGCGTTTATGTGGGCTGCAGGTCTTGCCCTGATGGGTGCTCCATTTATCACAACAGGATTTTGGAGCAAGGACGCAATATTTGCAGCTGTATACGAGT
>JBQTJY010000102.1:0-20809 GCA_052386635.1 Nitrososphaerota archaeon | reverse complement strand
CACCTGCAAACATAATTGTCATTAGTGTAAGACTAGTTAGTTTCCTTACAATTTCGTTTTTCATGTTATTGTCGTTTTTGTTAAAAAATGAGTATATAAGGCTAATGGACGTTTTGTTCACATTTTCGCTTTATTGTATGTAATTTTAATTTAGAATGCATACTTTGTAAATTTTTTTGATCGACTTTTGTAATATTTTTACTATTAGGAGTTCTAGAATAATTGCTATATGCTTATCTTGCAATTGAGGCTCTAAGACCTAAGAGATTTTTGTATAAAGAAATTGCGTCTTTTTCATCTTTTGTGCCTACCACAATAGCCGATCCTCGTTTCATGAAACTAACTGAAAGATCGTTGGTTCTTAAAGAAAGTCCTAGCTCCCCAAGATTTTCTACTTTAAAGCCACTATTTTTTGCAGTGTTTGATATTTTACTCATATCAAATTGAAATGTAGCTGTAGGTGTAATAGAGAAAGTTCGTTTACCTCTGTTTCTACCACAAAGCTCTTCTACCACAAGTTCGTCTTTTTGAACAACTTCTAATTTTCCTGTTCCACATACTGGACATTCATCTACCTTGAATGTTTTCGTGTATATAAAATCGAGATTTTCTAAATCGATGTGTAATATTTTGTCTGCAAGACTAGGTTTTTTTCCAGTAATTATTTTTACAGTTTCTGAAACCTCAATTCCACCTACTATAGAAAGAATTGATGGGTGCACACCTTCTATACTACATGTTGGCATCGAGTCTTCATCCAATGCAGGAAACATACAATGATAGCATGCACTTTCTTTTGGAAGAATTGTAAAAACTTGCCCCGATACTCCTACCGCTGCACCAGTCACAAATGGAATACTATTTGTTACACAAGCTTTGTTAAGAGAATATCGCGCATTTACACTATCTAGAGCATCAACTACTACATCACAGCTATCCACGACATCAAGTGCAGTATAATCATTAACAGATACAGGCAGTGCTTCAATTACAACATCAGGATTTAGTTTTTGTAATTTTCTTGCTGCAACTTCAACTTTTACTTGGCCTACATCAGATTCATCAAACATTGTTTGGCGATGTAAGTTTGATAACTCTATTACATCTCTATCAACAATTCGCAATTTTCCAATACCCATCGCCACAAGTCTTGTAGTTATTGGATTTCCAAGTCCTCCTACTCCCACTACACAAACTCTGGCATTACGAAGTTGTATCTGTCCTTGATAACCAATCTCTTCTAACATTATTTGTCTAGAGTATCTATCAAGATCTTTACTTGACAGATCTGAGCCACCAGCTACTGCAGGCAGAATGTGTATTTCATCACCATCTTTTAATGATGCATCTAGTCCACCGGTAAATTTTGCATTTTTTCCATTGATGTATATGTTGATAAGTGAGCGTGGAGTGCCATCATCATTTAACACTCTTCTTTTGAATTCATCGCCCATATCTTCAGAAATCTTGGAAAATGCATCTACAAGTTTTGACGCTGAAAGTGAAACTTTTTTTTCACCTGCGCTTCTGTTTAGAACAGATGGAATGGTGAATGTTATGTTTGCCATCTCATCTCACTCTTGCAGAAATTTTTGCAATATCAGGTTGCATTATTTGTGGTTTTTGTAAAACTTCCATTAATGACTCTGTTGCCTTTAATCCATTTCCTGTTACATAACATATTGTAGTATCATTTTTGTCTATTTGCCCATCTTCTACCATCTTTTTCAAAACCGCAACTGCTACTCCTCCTGCTGGTTCTGTAAACACACCTTCTGTTCTTGCAAGTAAAAGTATTGCATCAAGTATCTCTTTGTTGTTTGACTCTTCTGCACTACCGTTATACTGTTTTAATCGTTTTAGGACGTAACGACCATCACCTGGATCACCTATTGCTAAACTTTTTGCTATAGTGTTTGGATTTTCAACAGGTACAACATCGTTACTTTTTTTCTTGAACGCATCAACAATTGGGGCACACCCTGTTGGTTGAGCTGCAGCTATATGCATTTTTGATACATCGCTTAACAGTAAAACCATTTGTAATTCCTCAAATCCTTTGCAAATTGCATTAAGCATTGCTCCACTACCAACAGGAATCACAAGTTGATCTGGAACCTGCCAGTCAAGTTGTTCTGCAACCTCAAATGCTAATGTTTTTGATCCTTCTACATAATATGATCTCATGTTGATATTAACGATTCCAATTCCTTTACTATCACCAATTTGTGCAGCTATTCGATTTGAATCATCGTAAGTGCCATCTACCGCAATAAATTCAGCTCCGTATGATAGTGCTTGCGCGATTTTGGCATGTTCAATATCACTTGGTGCAAATACATAACATGGAAATCCGCCCTTTGCCGCATGTGCTGCTGTTGCAGCTGCCAAGTTTCCAGTTGACGCACAACCAACTGCAGATAAACCAAATTCTTTTGCTTTAGAAACAGCAATGCCTGCAGGTCTGTCTTTAAATGAAAATGTTGGATTTACAGAGTCATTTTTGATGTAAAGGTTATTCAGGCCCAGTTTTTCTCCTAGTTTTTCTGCTTTTATTAAAGGCGTCATGCCGGCATTAATGCTTACTATGTTTGCTTTGTTCTGTATTGGAAGTAATTCAAAATATCGCCAGTATGTCTGCTCACGATTTGTAAATGTATTCTTGTTTACCACTGGAAAATCATATTTTACATCTAATGGACCAAAGCAATCATCGCACACATACTTGTAGGTAGGTTCAAATGCCTTTTTGCATTCTCTACACTCTAGTGTTATAGTCATATTGTTTTTTCCTATCTACGGTATTGATAAAAAGTCCTAATATCAAGTTAAGTGTTACTTAATTTTGATGAGTGATAATTTCAATGACTCCAGATGTATATTAGTGATTAATAATAAGAAATATTTAAAATACTAGTGCTTGAACTGGTTTCAGTTTAACATGAAAAAAAAAATAGCTTCTATTATAATAGCTGGTGTGGTTGTATCTATAGCAACTGTGTTGATATATTTTGTTAGCCAAGAAATACAAAAACCACATGATGAAGGTTTTGAATGGATAACATCTGGTCCTTTCTCAGTACAAAATTATCAACATAGACTAGGTGAAAATATTTTCATTGTCGCTTATGGAATTGCGCCTGATGAAAAAGGTGTTATTAGAATATTTACTCCAAAAAACATAGAGTACATTAGTTATCAATTTGATGGATCGATAAAATCACAATTTAATGTTTATTTTAAACCAGATACATTTGCAAGAAAGGATAGATGTAGTCCGGAAGATTTTGTTGGAATGTGGACAATGAAGTTTGAAGGTGTATCATATCCACCAATTCAATTTGAATTTATCAATGAGTACATAGAAGGTGCAGAGGCTGACATTATAGATTTATGTGAACATGTTACGTAAGAATATTGTGAAAACAATTTCTTTGTCCTGTATGACAAGCAGGTCCTGATGGCTCTACTAAATAAATAACAGCATCAAAATCACAATCAACTAGAATCTTTTTCACTTTTTGTGTGTTGCCAGATTCCTCTCCTTTCATCCATAATTTTTTTCGTGAACGGCTCCAAAACCAAGAATCTCCTGTCTTTTGTGTGAGCTCAAGTGATTCCTTATTTGCATATGCTAATGTCAAAACCTCATTAGTGTTAATGTCTTGTACTATTACTGGTATCAAACCATTTTCTTTTTTAAAATCAATATCAGATATTGTTTTTTCCATTTTCCTTAATAGATGATTTTTCTTTATAATCTTACAGGCACGTTGTTTTTCTTGAGAAACCGTTTTACCTTATCTACAGAATAGACTTTATAATGAAATATTGATGCTGCGAGCGCCGCCTCTACATCAGATTTTTTAAACACATCAAGTATATGTGCAGGTTTACCACATCCACCTGAGGCAATCACCGGAATTTTAACAGAGTCAACTATTGCTTTAGTAAGTTCAATATCATATCCATCCTGTGTTCCGTCATTATCAATACTAGTAAGCAAAATCTCGCCAGCTCCTAACCTTTCTACCTTTTTTGCCCAGTCTATTGCGTCAGATCCTGTTGCTTTTTTTCCACCATAGATAAAGACTTCAAACCAATATTTTCTATTATCACCAGAAAAAATGTTTTTGCCTTTTTCTATGCTGTAATTCCGTTTTGTGTCAATAGCAACCACAATACATTGTTTCCCAAATTGTTGCATTAGCTGTGTGATTATTTTTGGATTTTTTACAGCGCCTGTGTTGATTGCAACCTTGTCTGCACCACTAAGTAATATGTCACGTGCATTCTGAAGAGTACTTACTCCGCCACCAACTGTAAATGGAATATCAATTACTTGTGCAACTTTATTTACAAGTGTTTTAATTGTTTCACGTTTTTCTTCAGAAGCTGTAATATCAAGAAATACAAGCTCGTCTGCTCCTTCTTCACTGTATTTTTTTGCTAGAGATTCAGGATCACCTGCATCCTTAATTGAAGAAAAGTGTAAACCTTTTACAACTCTGCCATTTGCGATATCAAGACATGGAATTATTCTTTTTGTCAGAGTCATGTTAATTTCTTTGCTTCCTCGATCGAAATTTTGTTTTCATAAAGTGCTTTTCCTAAAATAATACCATACGCATTACATTTTTTCACTTGTATAATGTCATCTATTTTTGATATCCCCCCACTTGCAATAATTTTTGTATTCTTTATACCGCATGCTTTTCGCAAAAATTCCAAATCTGGCCCTTGTAATGTACCATCTCTGTTTACGTTAGTCAATAAAAATTCAGAAAATCCTATGTCTAAAAAATTATTAATTCCATTAATCAAATTTATTCCTGTATTTTTCTGCCAACCATCAACTACTATACTCCCATTAATATGATCTACAGATATTACTATTCTATCACTGCCAAAGTCTGACAAAAGTTTTTTCGTGATTTGCTTGTTTGTAAAAGCAAATGTGCCCAATACTACTTTTGATGCAATGTTTAACGCCTTAGTAATTGCATCTTCATCTCTTAATCCACCTGCTACTTGAACAGGAATTGATAACTCTTTGATAATTTTTTTTATTAGCTCCCAATTAGAGCCTATTCCTAATGTGGCATCAAGATCTACCAAGTGAATAAGGTCTGCGTCAGATTTTTCCCATTTTTTTGCAATTTTTATAGGTTCATCACTGTAGATTGTTTTTTTTTCTGGTTGACCTTTGATTAATCGTACTACCTTTCCTTCCATGAGGTCAATTGCTGGAATTATTTTCATTTTTTACACATATTTAGAAAGTTTTGAATCATCATGGCACCGGCTTGACCAGATTTTTCTGGATGAAATTGTGTGCCAAAGAAAATATTTTCTGCCACTATTGCTGGCACTTGAATTCCGTAATCAACATCAGCTACAATAATTGCATTATCTTTTGGTTTGACTCGATATGAATGGACAAAATAAACCCAAGATCCGTCTTTGATACCTTCCAAAATTTTGCTTTGTTGTTTTATCTGGATATTGTTCCATCCCATGTGAGGTATCTTCATATTTTTTGGAAGTAGTACTACTTCGCCTTTCAGTATGTTTAGACCTTTTTCTTTTCCTTCTTCACTTTTTTCAAAAAACATTTCCATTCCGAGGCATATACCTAATACTGGGATCTTGTCTTTTACAAATTCGTCGAATTGTTTTTTTGAACGTTCACGGATGCTATTGATTGCTGGATCAAAGTTTCCAACACCAGGCAAAATCAAACCAGAATAGTTATTTGAATTATCAAAGTTTGTTATGATGTCTACTTCGGCATTATTTTTTTCAAGCGAGTTTTTTAAGCTAAAAATATTTCCTGCTCCATAGTCAAATATTGCTACTCTGACCATTACATTGCGCCTTTTGTACTTGGGATTCCTTTTTGTTTTTTGTCTTTAGCTGATGCTAATCTAAATGCAACAGCAAGTGACTTTATTGCAGATTCTACTTTGTGATGATCATTTTCTCCATACTTTACGCTAATGTGGATGCAGCTGTTAAGATTCTGAATCAGAGACTGAAAAAAGTGTTCAATGTCTTCTTTTGACATTCCTTCAATTTGATTTCGTTTCATGCTTAAGCTAATCTTTCCATATTGTCGTTTTACAAGATCTATTGAGGCTTCGGATAATGATTCATCCATTGGTACTGACGCATATCCAAATCTTGCAATACCGATTCGGTTTCCAAGTGCTTTATCTATACATGAACCAAGAGTTATTGCAGTATCTTCAATAAGGTGATGTTCTATGTTGTCTATTGATTTTGCCTTTACACTAAGATCAATCATAGAGTGTTTACCAAATGATGTTACCAAGTGATCAAGAAAGCTAATTCCTGTGTTTATTGAGATGTTTCCTGTTCCATCCAAGTTTACACTGACCACAACGCTTGTTTCCTTTGTTTGTCGTTTGATTTGTGCAGTTCTTGTTTTCACGTAAAATCACTTGGAGATGAGAATTATTCTCAAACCAGATTTAATGCCTTCGGAAGCAAATCAATTGATTGCAATATCATTGGAGCGTTTTTTTGTTCAAAAAAGATTCTCTTTGCTTCATATGATTTGCTTGTTCCAAATATTGCACAAAATATAGTATCATAACCTTTTTCTGTTGCTTTTTTTGCCATGATATAATCTTCCATCGAATCTCCAACATAAAGACAGCATGCTGAGTCAAGTCCATGAATTGATTTAATCAGTGATTGAGGGTTCGGTTTTGCAAGATCTCGTGGCTCATCTTCTAAAAATACAGAGTTTCTTAGATCAAATTCATCTAAAAGATTTCCAAGTGTGTATCTAATTGATTCTCTGCCTCGGCCGGTGACAATTGCAAGTTTGTTTTTAAATTTAGTCTTTAATTTTTTAACTAGATCGTTTCTTAAAAGATTCATATCATTTTTTATAAAACCTTGTCCAGAAAACTGGGATTGTTTTTTAAATATCTTGTAGTATAACTCTGATCCATAAAACATCTGATCAAATACTGAATAAAGTAAATTTGTATCGTGTGGTCCAGGATAATTTAAATTTTTTCTAATGTCAGAAATATCAACAGATAAAGTCGCAATATATTTTTCAACTGATTGTACACCGGTTTGATCTGCTTTATTTATTACATCAAAAAGAAATTTCTGCTCTGGTGTTTGCATTCTGTTTGCAGCGACAAGTGATAAAATTAATGCATAAGTAACATCAACTTCATCATTAAATCCACCTGTTGATTTGAATCCTTCGATTATATCTGATGTTATTGGAAGTGATTTTTCAATGCCAAACTGTTTAAGAAAATATTTTGTTACTTCTTTTATTGCAAGATCATAAGACTTTGTAATATCAATTAATACACCGTCACAATCAAAAATTATTGCGTCGATTTTTTTTATTTTATCAAATATTGCGTCTTGAACAAAGATGCCATTTTCAATTTTTTGCAAAGTCATTGTAAGAGATCACGTATTGCAAGTAAGAATTTAGAATTCATTTCTTTTGTTCCAACAGTAACTCTAAGACACCCTTTGTGCTTCCCAATTTTTCCTAGTTTTCGAATTGAAATGCCTTGCTCAATTAATGCATTGTATATTCTTGTGTCTGCACCTTCTACGTCAAATAAAACAAAGTTTGCCTTTGAATTAAATACATGAAACGCGCCAAATTTTCTTAGATTTTCTATTATCCGCTTTCGTTCTTGTTTTATCAGATTAGTCACATCAATCATTTGTTTTATTTTTTGTAGTGCTAAAATTCCTGCTTCTATTGCAAGTGTATTAATTGGATATGGATACTGGATCACTCTTGTAAACACATCAACAAAGTTTTTGTTTGATACAAAGTATCCAAGTCGAAGTCCCGCAAGTCCAAATGCCTTTGAAAATGTTCTAACAACAACAAGATTTTGCTGAGTTTTTGTCATGTTTACAATAGAATAGTCACTAAACTCACTATATGCTTCATCAATTATTACAAGTCCATCAAATGTTTTGATTAGTTTTTCTAGTTGTTTTTTTGGAAATTGAAAACCTGTTGGGTTGTTTGGCGAATCCAAGTAAAGTATGTCTGAGTTTTTTGAATTTGAAATAAAATCATCAATGTCAAGTTCCATGTCTTTTGTAAATGATATCTTTATTGTTGGAATAGAGTACAGCTTGCATCGTTCCTCAAAGAATCCAAAGGTTGGATCAGAAGTCAATATTTTGGTTTTTTTTGTTGCAAAGTTTGCAAGTATCAAGTCAAGAATTTGATCAGAACCGTTTCCAACTCCAATCATTGTTTGACTTATTTTGAGATATTTTGACAATGCTTGGATGAGATTTTCGACTTTGCCTAGTGGATATTCTCTTACATCGGATCTTTTTTTTGCATTATCAATAAGATCGTACTGAAATTGCTTGTTTATTGCAAGGTTTTCATTTGAATCAAGCTTTAAAACTCCAGAGTATAGTTCTGGTTTTTGATAGCCCTGTAGCTTTGCTAACTCTTCAACTCTTTTTTGGAACCAGTTATTTTTCATTACAGTCTACTCCTTACTGCTTCATAGTGGTTTGGAAGATTTTCTGCTGATGTTAATGCTTTCATGTGCTTTGAGATACATTGCAACGAAGTTTTTGATGATTCAATTTGCGTGTTTAATTTCATAAAGTCAAGTACTGACAGTGAGCCTCGTGTCTTTCCAAAGCCATTTGTTGGCAGTATGTGATTTGAGCCTAACAGATAGTCACTTGCAGATGATGGCGTGTTTTTTCCAATTAAGACCAAGCCAGCCGTCTTTATTTTAGCCGCTAATTGTTGTGGATTTTTTGTAATAATTTCCAAATGTTCAGGAGCTAAATTGTTGACTAGTTTTATTACATCATCATTATTTTTGCAGACAGCAACAAATCCATTTGTTTCAAGACTTTGTTTTACAATTTCTTTTCTTTTTATTATTCTCATATTTTGTTCAATAGCATTTCTTACCTTTTTTGCAAATGGTTGCGATGTTGTAATCACATAACAACTAGTATCTGTGCTATGCTCTGCTTGTGAGATAAGATCCTTTGCAACCATATTAGGATCTGTTGATGCATCTGTAATTATTGCTAGCTCTGTTGGTCCTGCAACCATATCAATTGATGTTCTTTCACTAACAATTGATTTTGCCATTGTAACAAAGAGACCACCAGGTCCAACTATTTTATCTACTCTGGTAATTGATTTTGTTCCAAAGCAAAGTGCAGCAATTGCTTGTGCACCACCTGTCTTGTAAATTTCATCAGCCCCACAGATATCAGCTGCTACAAGTGTTAATGGATCTACTTTCCCATTTTTATTTGGCGGTGATACTACTACAATTCTTTTAACACCTGCAACCTTTGCAGGTATAATAGACATTACTGCTGTACTTGGATACTTTGCTATACCCCCTGGGACATAACAGCCTACACTAGAAATTGGAATGAAATTTTTTTTTATTTTTGTTCTATCTAATTTGACTGAAATTCCTTGTAGTCTTTTTTTTAGTACAGATTCAGTTTTGTAGAGTAGAGTTTTTACAATCTTTATTGCGTCTAGCTGATCTTGGGTTACTCTAGAGTAAGCGTCCTTTATCTCATTTTTTGATACTCGTAATGTTACTAGTGTGGCACCAGTAAACTTTTTTTCGTATTTTCTTACTGCGCGATCTCCATTTTTTTGGACGTCATAAATTATCGATTCAACGACTTTTTTGTTATTTTTTGATGTTTTTGATGTGATTTTAGCCAGAAAACTGTCTACATTACGAACAGAAATGATTTTGATCAACTTTCTTCATCACGCTTTATCTCCTCAAGTTCCAGAATCTGCCTTGGCTCGTGTATTACTAGTCCCTGTGCTATCTTTCGAAGCTTTGGAACCAACATGTAAAACTCTGACTTTTTAATTACAGTGTTTACGCCGTACCATCCTTTTTGACTAAGTGGACTGATTGTGGGTTTCTTTAATGAGGAAACTTCATTTAGCAAACGCTTTAGGTTTTCTTCTTTTACGTTTAGATAAACGTGCAGATATTTTCTTCCCTGAACTGCTCCTCGCATCAAGGTGACAATATCAAATATTTTTTCACGTTTTTTTGTGTCTTGAAGCGAGTTTTTGTTTACAATAAGCTGCGCTGAAGATTCTAAAACAGTATCTACTATCTTTAACTGATTTTGTGTTAGTGTAGTTCCTGTTTCTGTTACATCCATTATTGCATCGACGTCATCTGGAGGTTTTGCCTCTGTTGCGCCAAATGACAAGTGTATCTGGACGCTTTTGTTTGTACCTAGTCTTAGCCAGGGAGTTACAATTAATGGATCCTTTTTTCCGTAGAGTTTTTTGTAAGATTTTTGTCGTTTTATGAATTTTGATGCTGTAGTTAGATATTCAGATGATATTCTAAGTGTTTTTTTCTTTTTTGCATACGATTTTATCATATCATCAAGTGACTCGAATTTGTAGTTGTCAGGTATTGCAATTACAAGTTTTATTTTTCCATATTCTAAATTCAAAAGCGATTTGACATCTGCATTTGTTTCACCAACCCAATCATTTCCTGTAATTCCAACATCATACAGCCCATAGTAAACTAGTGTCGGTATTTCCTGAGGCCTTATCATCTTTACAACAATATCAGGATCATCTAAGAAAACGCGATAGGTACGTTCTTTTCTGTTTACCTTTGTCCATGCCTTTTCTAAGATTTTAAAAGTTGCTTCCTCAAGACTTCCCTTTGGTATAGCGAATTTTATCTTGGCCATTTTGTCCTTATCACAATTTGGGTATTTAATTTACTGCTTAAAGCTGGCTGAGCAATTCCTTTGCTCTATTAAGTGAGATATTGCTCTCCCCAACCATTTTCTTTACAATTTTATCGATTTGCTCAGGTTTTGCACCGGCAGCTGCTGCAATGTTTCTTGCATGTAGTTTCATGTGTCCACTTTGAATTCCTTCAGAAGCAAGTGCACGAAGTGCACTAAAGTTTTGTGCAAGCCCTGCTGTTGCCATCACAGATGCGAGCTCTTGTGCAGATTTTACTCCAAGAATTTTTGTGCAGATTTTTGCAAGTGGATGTACGTTTATGATTCCACCAATAATCCCAACAGAAAGTGGTAGCTCAATTTTTCCAACAAGGTTACCGTCTTTGTCCTTTTTCCATTTTGTTAGAGATGTATATTTTCCTGATCTTGCAGCATATGCATGTGCTGCAGCTTCGATTGCACGGTTGTCCTGACCTGTTGCGTTTGCAACAGCAATTATTCCATTCATCACTCCTTTGTTGTGAGTTACTGCGCGATATTCATCATATAGTGCAAACTGATATGCCAAGATAATATTATCAACAATGTCTTTACCACCAACTGCCTCTCTGTCAAATACGGCAGATGTTTTTGCCAGTCTTTTTGTTGAGTAATTTGAAAGAATTCTAAGTATTACTCTGCCTTTGGTTATTTTTTCAATTAATGGTGCTATTGCCTCACACATTGTATTTGTAATGTTTGCACCCATTGCATCTCCAACATCAATTAAAAGCTCAACAACGAGTATTTTGCCAGAGTCTGTTTTTATCTCTCTACAGAAAACCTGTTTTGCGCCTTTTCCAATCTTTGATAGAGTCTTGCTTTTTGAGTTTGCAATCTCAAGAATTTCTTTTTCTGATTTTTTTATAGCAGAGATTGCAGATTTTATATCAACATCGACTACTTGGATTTGTCCTATACTGTATGACTCGTCTGCTTCTGCCTTAAAGCCGCCATGAATCTTTGCAATTTTTGCAGCCTTTGATGCAGCTGCAATAACTGAAGGTTCTTCAATGACCATTGGAACAAGATAGTCTTTTTTGTTTATTGTAAAGTTTGTAGCAATACCTAATGGCAATGAAAATGTGCCAATTGCATTTTCAACCATTTTATCTGCTTTATTAAAAATTATTCCACCATCTGAATTTTCGATTTGTTTGATTTCGTCATCAGAGAGGCCTGCAAATTTTTTAATAATATTTAGTCGTTCCTTTCTACTTTTTTCAAAAAATTTTGAAATAGATGAATCTGTCAATTACTTCATAATCCTCACAAGTTTATCGTCATCGCTGGCTGGGAAGCCTTTGCCATCGGTATTTGAGGTAATAACGTAAAGATAGCCATCATTTCCTTCATTGACATCTCTAATTCTGCCTATCCCACTCAATATGCTTTTTTGTGAGACTATACCATCCTTTGTTACCTCAAGTGAATATAGATTAGAACCACGCAGCGTAGCCATTACAATTTGATTTTCAAGTAAAAGCTTGTCTCCAAAGTAAAATATGATTCCGCTTGGTTCAAGACTTGGATCATAACACATTACTGCATCAACAAATCCTTCCTTTCCTGAACATTCCTGCTCAGGCCATCCATAGTTCTGGCCTGCTATAACTAAATTGATTTCGTCATTTTTTGAAGGACCGAGCTCCGTTACAAAGAAATTTCCTTTTTTATCCCAAGTCATCCCTTGTGGATTTCTGTGACCATATGAGAAGATAGGTGAGCTTGAAAATGGATTATCTTGTGGAATGGAACCATTGTCATCTAGTCTTAGAATTTTTCCTTCAAGTGATTGAAGATCTTGTGGGCCATGTGACGAATCTGAGCTGAGTCCTGTTGCAACATATAACATTCCATCTGGACCGAATTTTATCACACCGCCATTGTTAAATTTTGAGCCAGGGATCTTGTCAAAGATTGTTGTTGCATCTTCTAGTTTATTTTCTGACTCTTTTATCCTAAGAACCTTGTTCCAGAGTTTTCCATCTTCTTCGTAGGTGTAATAGACGTAAAGAAAATGATTATTCTCAAAGTCAGGATGTGCCACTATTCCAAGCAAGCCTCCTCCAAATACATCAGCAGTACGAAGGGTGGCTAGCGGTTCTTCAAGTAATATGTCATCATCAACTACTCTTATCTTGCCATTTTTTTCGGTGATAAAGACTCGACTATCTGCAAAGTCTATTGCCCATGGCTTGTCAAGTCCTGTTGCCAAGACCTCGACAAACTCATTTCCTGATTGACTAGAAGTTGGTTCCGGAAGTGGTGGTGCGTTTGAAGGTGAGATTAAAATAATTGCAGATACTACAAGTGCTCCAATAATTCCAGCAATTCTTAATTTTTTGTTCACAAGAAAAAAACTTTGTAAATACTATTAATCATTTGCAGATTTTTAATAACGCGTATATACGGCCCAAAACCTTTTGTGATTTAGCGGGGTGGGGAAGTCAGACTTGCTCAAAGGGCTAAGTCATCCCGTCGGGCTCATAATCATAATTGATGAGACACCCGAAAATCAGTAGTTCAAATCTACTCCCCGCTATAGTTTTTTAATTCGTAAAAACATGAAACCATGGAACAGACTTGTTAATTCTTGTATCATGATTTGTTCTTCCAATTCTTTGCAAGGGGCGAGTAAGGTGTCTGTGTGCTGTTACTGCTGGAACATATAGTTTCTGTGTTATTTTTCTTGGAATTTCTGTTCTGATTTTTTTATCTGCTTTGCTTTTGCATTTTATGCACTCAAATCCTTGACTGTTTCCCTTTGATTTCGTTTTTTTATTGCAATCTATACACGATGGATTTGTCATTTTGTACTGTTTTTCAAGCTGTAAGATCTCAATAAATTCAACATTTAATGTACGATTGTGTTTTTTTGATGCCTTTCTTATCCCGCCACCAACACGAATTTTGTCTCCAACTGCAAGTTCTAATGCAATCGAGGTAATTTTTGTTGGTCTGTATACGGCACAATTTATTTTGTAATCGTTTGTGGTAAGAGAAAAAAACACGTGTCCCCCATTTTCAATTTTTGGCTTGCTTGATACTATACCACTGACTATACCAGATGAGTATGGTTTTAGTTCGAAAGTATGAAGCTCGTTTTTTAGATGGTCGTTTGTTCCCTGATTTGTTTTAAAGACCAAATACCCATCAAGATTTTCATTTGTTTGAATCAGTTTTGCTGCATTGACTACAGTTTTTGGATCTTCGCCACGCACGCCATAAAACACGGGATCAGGCCCACGTGGAGTGATTAAGACTCGTTTTGTTTTTTTGTCATAGCTGTTAAATGTGTAAGGATGTGTCTTTTCTTGCATCAATCTTACACTTTGTGGTATAATTTGTCGTTTTTTTCCAAACTGTTTTTTCTTTCTATAACTTAGCAACTCAAATGTTCGATCAGAAAAGTGATAACCAATTGCGCCAACTGCGCCTACCAGACCCTGGCCATTTCCAAGGTAGAATGATTCTAGATTATTTTTTGAGACAAACTGTTTTGCAAAACTTCGACTAATCAGTTTCCATAGTGCAAGCTCACTAAAACTAGCAAAGTCTTTTGGGATTGTATTATTTTGATAAAATACCAGTCCTGGGTTTGCGCCATTTTTTGTATCAGAGTAAGACTTTACCATGTGTTTTACCTTTTGTTTTATTTTATCAGGTTCGCTTGTTTTGATTGATAGTCCTACTGCGCCGTTTCCCCTTGTCTTCCATGGAATGTTTGGGTTAAATCTAATCAATCGAGGATAATCAAGGAACTTGACATTTTCTTTTCGTAATGTATTTACGATTTTGTATGCAAGATATGTGGTACACATCCCCTTTGGAGAGTCTGTATCGTCAAATCCTATGTGTAGTACAGTTTGTTGACTCATGTCTTATGCTGATAGCTTGGGTTGTTATTTAATAATAGTTTAAATTAAAACCAATTCAGTTAAGAAACTACAAATGATAGTAATAGATGAAGAAAAAATTTTTGATGAAATAAAGAAAAGAAAACCTGCTTCAGTTGCGCTAAATGGTCCTGATGGCATTATGCCAAAAATTCAGCAAACTGCATCAAATATCATGAAAAGATTTGGCATTCCAGCCTATGTATTGGCAGATACTACATGGGGTTCTTGTGATCTAAACTCAAATGGCGCAAAGGTTCTTGGTGCAGAGGTTTTGTTCAATATTGGTCATACAATAAGCATGGAAACAATGGATGATAATGTGGTTATGATTGATGCGTTTGATGACATTTCCTTTGATAGTGTAGCGCCAAAGTGTATTGATGTTTTAAAAGGAAAAACAGTTTGTCTTCTAACTGACAGTCAGCACTTGCATCAGATAGAGCCTGTAAAAAAAATCCTAGAAGATGGTGGACTCATAGTAAAAATTGGAAAAGGTGGGGGCCAGCTAAACGATGGGCAGGTCTTTGGATGCGAGTTTTATCCTGCAATGGAAGCAATGGAAAAGGCCGATGCCAATGTCTTTTTAGGGCAAAGCAACTTTCATGCGGCAGGTATTGCATTAGCAACAAACAAACCCACCTATGTTCTTGATCCATATTTTAATGAGGTACGTGAGGTAACAGACCTTGCACAGAAACTACAGAAAAAAGCAACACTTGCAATTTACAAAGCACTAGATGCCCAAACCTTTGGAATAATTGTTGGACTAAAGGAAGGTCAGCTATCAAAAATTACTGCACTAAAATTCAAGCGCGAGCTTGAAAAGGAAGGAAAAACGGTTCAGCTCTTTGCATTAACTGACATTACTAATGAAAGACTCAAAAATCTCAAGGGAATTGATGCGTTTATTCAAGTTGCATGCCCTAGAATCTCAACAGATAATCAGTTTGACAAACCAGTTTTGTCAACACCGCAGGCAAATGCACTTTTAAAACTAATACGAAATGAAAGTATTGAAGACTATCTCCAGATACCACACTGGCTCTAAACGATTATAATTATCAAACAAAAAAACTAATCATGGCTGATGTTGCTTTTCCAGGTGAAAAAATAGCTGTTATAGAAGAATACGAAGCAGGAAAAAATACTTTTGATGATGGACATATGGTAAGATCAGCCGTAGTTGGCACTCCTGAGCTTAACAAAAAAGAGCGTACTGCACAAGTTCAAAATTTCAAACAACTATCCATTCCACATGTAAATGACATTGTAATAGGAACGGTTGCTGCTGTCATGTCATCAATGATTGCAGTCATGATACTGTATGTTAATGGAAAACCAGTCAAGTCTCATGTAGAATGCATTTGTAATACAAAAAATATTAGAAAAAAATCGGTAGCGCTTGTTAACGATGTTGTAAAGCTAAAGATAATTGGCCACCTAAATGGAGCTATACATGCGACAATAAGCGAACCAGAACTTGGTGTATTGTTTACAAAATGCAAAAAGTGTGGTGGAAGCGTTATAGCAATGCGAGATGCCATAAAATGTGTCGAGTGTGCATGGATTGATGAAAGAAAGCTCTCGACAAATTTTGGAAATTACGACTTTATCAAGCTGAGAGAATAAGAGATGTTACGTGTTTCGTTCCAGGGAGAACGAGGTGCATATAGCGAGGCAGCTGCACTTTCCTTTTTTGGCAAAAAAATCAAGACTGTTCCTTTACCCACATTTGCTGATATCATAGAACATACTGAAAATGGAAAAACTGACTATACAATATTGCCTGTTGAAAATTCACTAGAGGGAAGTGTTGGTGAAAGCCATGATCTTCTATACTCGACAAAACTCTATGCTGCTGGTGAGACATATTTTAGGATACGACACTGCTTGATTGGTCTTGGTTCACTTGATAAAATTGATACCGTATACTCTCATCCCCAAGCACTTGGCCAGTGTAGAAAGTTCATCCAAAAACACTACATGAAAACAGTTCCTGCATATGATACTGCTGGGAGCGTCCAGATAATCAAAGGTCTCAACAAGAAAAACATTGCATGCATAGCAAGCAAGATGGCATCTGAAATTTACGGCGTTCCAGTAGTAAAGGAAGGAATCGAGGACAATTCAAACAACTATACAAGATTCTTGATCCTATCAAAAGAAAAAACAAAAGAAACTGGAAAGGATAAAACATCGATAATATTTTCGGTAAAACATGAAGCAGGCGCACTGTTTCGTGTCATTGAAAAGTTTCATGACTACAAGATCAACTTGACAAAAATTGAATCAAGACCTACAAAAAATACTCCATGGGAGTACAACTTTTACGTTGACTTTGAGGGTCATGAAAAAAATCCCAAAATTTTAGAGGTGTTAAAGAAAATAAAAAAAGAAACTTTGTTTCTAAAAATTTTGGGATCCTATCCTAGCGCAGAGCTAGGCTAAAACCCTCTTGGTTTTTTTACGCTAAATGCTGCACTAAAACCAATTATTACAACACCTGCGGTAATTACCAAAATGTGATATGTAAATAATATTGGATCACTTGAAACCTCAAAGGTTCCTTGTAATTGTAGTTCAGAGTCACCCGTATTTTGTATCTCTAGTCTGTTTTGTCCTTCCTCTACGACAATCCATTCGACGGTGACTTTACCCTTATGGTTTTTGGTAGTTTTTTCTTCGCCCGAAGGGGTTAATGTGACCTCAAAAGATGCACCTGCGATTTCAAGACTTTCTTTAGCACCAAGTGGTGCATTAAACGCAAATGATGTCTTGTCTCCTACTGCTACAGTCTCATTAACACTAATGCTTTGAATTCCGAACGATGTGATAAGGGCAACCACACCTATTGCTGAAATTGCAATTCCTGCACCTATTCCAATTGCAGTCCTTTTTGTAAACACAAAAAATCTTTTGTTTTGACAGATAAAAAACTAACTACATTAAAGAGACATCATGTGGTTGGCTTTCAACAAAACCTGCAGATGATATTTTGATAAACTCTGCATTTTCCTGCATTTGTTGTATGTTATGAGCTCCGCAATAGCTAAGACCTGAGCGGATTCCACCTGATAGCTGTTTTATGATATCGGTAACACTTCCTTTGTATGGAACCATGGCCTCTACTCCTTCTGCTACATAGTCATTAAGATCATCATCAAGTGAGACAAAGCCAGACTCTTTTGATTTTCTGCCCAAAGAAGCGGCAAGCGATGCCATGCCACGATATATTTTGAATCTCTTGCCATTTTTCATTATCGTAGAGCCTGGGCTTTCATCTGTTCCTCCAAAGAGACTTCCAATCATTACAGATGATGCTCCTGCAGCCAACGCCTTTGTCACATCACCTGACGTTCTTGTGCCACCGTCTGAAATTATCGGTATATCATATTCTTTTCCAACCTTTGCACAGTCCATAACAGCAGTTAGCTGCGGAACACCAGAGCCTGTAACAACACGGGTAATACAGATAGAGCCAGAGCCTACTCCTACCTTTACTGCATCAACTCCTGCTTTGATTAGATCCTCGGCTCCCTTTGAAGTAGCTACATTTCCTGCAAGTAGCTCGCAGTTTGGAAATGCCTTCTTTAGGTGGCGAACTGTACTTAGTGCATTTTCACTATGTCCATGAGCTATATCTACAACAATAATGTCAGTTTCTGCTTCCATAAGTGCCTCGGCTCTTTCCATAAAATCACCTTTTACTCCAACTGCTGCACCAACGAGTGGCCTTCCCTTTTTGTCCTTTGAGGCAGATGGAAAGTTTTCTCGCTCTATGATATCTTTACTTGTTATCAGCCCTTTGATGACTTGGCTTTCATCAACTAACGGCAGTTTTTCTATTCTGTGTTTTTGTAAAAGGTCTTTTGCGTCATCAAGACTAATCCCTGGCTTTGCAGTTATCACATCCTTTGTCATGACATCCTTTACAAGATGAGACGAGTCTGCAAACTGGACATCCCGTGATGTCAATATTCCTGCAAGCTTTGCTTCGCCGTTTGCCACCAAAAGTCCAGATACTCCCTTTTCTTGCATGTAGCCAATTGCTTCGCGTACTGTCTGGTTTGGCCCTATAACATATGGTTTTTCGATCATTACACTTCCTGATCGTTTTGTCTTTAAGACCTCGTTTACCTCCTCTTTTATTGTAAGAAATCGATGAATTATTCCAATTCCGCCTTCGCGTGCCATCACAACTGCCATGGCAGACTCTGTTACTGTATCCATGTTTGCGCTGACAAGAGGAATGTTAAGTGAAATGTTTCGCGACAACTTTGTTGCAAGACTGGTCTGGGATCTGCTTGTAATGTTAGAATATTTGGGAACAAGGAGAACATCATCAAAAGTCAGTCCTTCTCTTATATCCAAATGAAACCCCCTACATTAGAAGGCAGAACTGTTATAAGCCTTTCTTGAGTTTGCGCAGGAATTTTTGTGCAAGAAAAACTGCCTGTCTTGTCTCTTTTACATTGTGCGTTCGAATAATGTCTGCACCGTTTAGAACAGCAACTACTTCTGCAGCAAGTGAACCAAACAATCGATCTGTAGGATCTTTTTTCAAAAGTTTTCCAATAAATGATTTATTTGAAACAGATACTAGCAGCGGCTGACCTGATTTTAACAAGCACAGGTTTTGCAAGATCAAAAGATCACGCTCAACCCAGTCTGAATTTATTTTTGTAAAAAATGGGCCCTTTCCTGATCTTCTAAAAAAACCAATTGCTGGATCTAGCGCAATATTTTTTTTAGAAACACCTGCTTTTTTTGCAAGGGCAAGGCTTTCCTTTAGTAGATCTTTTGTTTTTGCAATGTTGTTTCCCTTTACTGGCTTTTTGCTGTGTGCACACAAGACAAGCGATGGTTGGAATCTTGATACAACATCAAGCATGGATTTGTCGTATTTTAATCCGGAAATGTCATTTAGTATCTTGGCACCCTCTTTTAGTGCCTCCTTTGCAACGCTTGCACGGCAGGTATCTACAGAAATTGGCAGGCTTGTTACATTTTGGATTATCTTTATTGCATCAGTTACACGTTTTGATTCTATCTTTTCTGAAACTATAGTTGAAAGATATGGTGCAGTTGACATTCCACCAACATCGATAAAGTCTGCACCTTCTTCTTCCATTTTCTTTGCAACAGCCGCAATTTGTCTTCCTATTACAATTGATTTTTTGTAAAATGACTCGGGGCTTGTATTTATTATTCCCATTATTCTTACTGGATTTGAATTTCCAACAGGTACAGTTCCTAGCTTATTCACATCATTTATGATAAAGACTGCCAATTTGAGTCATATGACTATATCAGGTTGGGAACAAAAATACGCAAAAATATTACGTGAGTTTGGTTATGATAAGAAAAGCGATATCGAGTCTGCAAAAAAATTAAACTCAATTTTAAAAAAAATATCTACAAAAAAATTAAAACAATTAATCAATAAAAAAACCGTTTTTGTGATTGGTGCTGGCCCCTCGCTTTTATCATCAATTCCATATTTGAAAAAATATCATATTACAAAAATTGCAGCAGATGGTGCTACGCAGGCATTAATTGAAAACAGAGTCATGCCTGAGATAGTTGTAACTGACCTTGATGGAAACAAAGATTCGCTGAGAAAGGCTGCAAGAAAATGTATCATTGTTGCTCATGCCCATGGAGACAATCAAGACAAACTAGATTTGGTTTCAGAATTTAAAAATTGTTTTGGTACAACAGAGTCAAAACAGTTTGGAAGAATTCACAACTTTGGTGGTTTTACTGATGGTGACAGATCTGTATTTCTTGCAAATCACTTTGGTGCAAAAAAGATTATTTTGTTTGGCATGGACTTTGGTTCAAAGATAGGCAAGTACTCAAAAGCTAAAGTTGTAGATAGAAAGACCAAGCTAAAAAAACTCAAGCATGGAAAAAAACTTTTAGAGTGGCTTGCAACAAAAACAGAGTCAGAACTATACACAACCTCAAAGCCCATAAAAGGATTCAGAAAGATTCAGTACAAGAATCTAAGCAAGATAGTTTCCTAGAATGCGTTTTAATACAGTATCTACCTGACAACAATTATGAGGTTTACAGACGAGCAGATTCGTGAAATT
>JBQTJY010000101.1:0-1542 GCA_052386635.1 Nitrososphaerota archaeon | reverse complement strand
TCCCAATCAGCTTTTATTTCATCAGTCCATGCCTTGAAAACCCGAGGATCTATGTAATTACGAAGTGATGTGCCCAAGTTATAGTCTCTAGTTTTTCTTTTTGTTTTTCAGTTTTTGGCTTTGTTTCCTGGATATTTTTTAACAAATCCCTCTTTTTTTCTAATGCATTTTCAAATGTTTTTGGAATTGTTCGTTTGTGATTGCACATTATTGCTGCCTGTAGATTTGCCATTTTTGCGTGGTACAGTTTTACATTAGGTGATTCTGATTTGATATCTGTGTGTTTTTTCAAATAACTTTTCACTTCATTTGTAGCAAGATATGTTCTGAATACCTTTGCTGTTAGACCTTTTACTATGCCTGAAAAATAGGTATTCACATGCCTTGAGGTGATCCCATCAAAGATCTCTTCATTTGGCTTTTTATTTACAATTGATTCCTTCAAGTTTTCATAAAATTGTTTATCCTCATCTACAACATGTATTGTTTCTTGCCACCTTACACTGTCCTTTCCCAAAAAATCAAATTCTATGGAATTGTTTCCAAGCTTTACATGTTCCTTTCTTAGCGTTGTTGCACCAACAGTATCTGCCTCATCAGGATCCTTTTCATCTCCGACCCTCATCGAAGTTCGATAAATCAAATAACACGCAGTTGCAATTTTTCTAACCTTTGGGTCCTTGTTTTTCATGTCTTTTACCATGCTTTCCTTAATTTTGGCAATCTGGGTTGCCAGCGTCAAGGCCTTGTCATACTTTGCCTTGTCTCTTTCTTGCTTTAGGCTGGCTGTATCTGCAAGCCAAACATACTTGCGTTTTTGTGATAGGTCATCCATCCAACTGGCAAGCCACATTGAATCCTTGTCATGAATTATTTTTCCCCAGTTTCCTTTTGGTATGGTAGCCTCATTGCCAAGGTTGAGCGTAACATCTTCTGTAGTTATTCGTCGTTTCCACTTTCCTCTTAATGGGTGGTCTCCTCTACCAATGAAAATACCTGGTGGTTCGGCCATATAGTTTGCAACTTCGACTTCTTTTCCATCTAAGATGGCTTTGCCATATTTTTCCTTCATCTGGTCTCGAATTTTCTTTCGTTGTACGGCTAGGGATTTTTTTTCTTCCTTTGTCATTATCTCTCTTGAGTCTTTTTCCTTATCGACTATCTTGTTGGCCTCGGTAAAATCAATATCAGAATAAGAAATATTCTTAAACTTTAGAGGCAGTGTTGCAGCAAAATCTGCAACAAAATTTTTTTGAAATACCTTGTCTTGCACATAAGGCGTATCCTTTTTCTTTGCCCACTGATAGATCATTTCCTCCTGAAGCAGATTGAGGCTTGTCTTTTCACCTTTGATCTTGATTGTTATTCCCTTTGATTCAAAAGGTGGGGGGAACAGTATGCCATTATGCTGAAGCGTCTTCCATTTCATTTTTAATTATCAACTTTTCCTGTAAATTGTGGACTTTGACAAAAACTCATTATGTGGCGTATATCAATTTAACCACTCAATTTTTTGCAATAAAATGATAACATTTTAGCACG
>JBQTJY010000100.1:0-5041 GCA_052386635.1 Nitrososphaerota archaeon | reverse complement strand
AAAAATCCAGAGTAGATGGAGGTGAAATTTTCGTAGACAGTTCAATTACTCCTTCCATTCCATTAAATCCGGCAAAAAAAGAGTCCCAGTTCATAATTCTTACATCACGAGACAAAAATAAACTGGTCGCAGAACAAATCTCCATATCAAAAATTCCGCTAGTCTCTGCCATGTCAGGGTTTATGAACATACTGCGAATTTACACAACAAAAGAAAACAGAAAAAAAGTTGAAATGGCAGCAAGGTCAACCTCGTTGATACCGAAATGAAAAAAAGAATTGTAATCAAGCTGTCAGGAAAAGTTTTTGGAATGGATAATACCAAAACACTCAAAGATTATGCAACATTTTTAGTAAAAATAAGTAAAATATGCCAGCCGGTAGTGGTTGCAGGTGGCGGAAAAATTGCACGCCACTATATTTCTCATGCCCGCTTATCAGGGGCAGATGAATCAACGCTTGATGAATTGGGAATCGAGGTGTCACGATTAAACGCAAAACTGCTAATTTATGCACTAAAAAACAAGGCCTATCCACACCCACCTACAAATTTGCAAGAAGTCAGGCATGCTGTAGACAGTGGATTAATCGTAGTGACAGGTGGATTACATCCAGGCCAGAGCACAAATGCAACTGCAGCATTAATTGCAGAAAAAATACATGCTACAGCGTTTTTGAATGCAACAGATGTAGATGGTATCTACGATTCTGATCCAAACAAGAACAAAAATGCAAAAAAGTTCAAGCGAATTGATCTAAAAAGTCTCCGCCGGCTGCTAATCCATGAAGATTTTGTTGCAGGTGGCTATGATCTAATGGATATTGTGGCACTCAAAGTAATCGAGCGCTCAAAAATCAAGACACGAGTACTAAAGGCAGACATTAAAAAGATTGAAAAAGCAATCAAGGGAATTCCAGTAGGAACAGAAATAATAATTCCTTAACCAGTTTTGTTTTGTACTGTCGGATATGATTCTGTCCATATCGATACTCTGTCTCCAGAATATTCTTCAATGCCAGATGCTATAATTTTTTTAAAAATCTCTAACGCTGTATTTTTTTCAAGTGCTTTTGACTGGGCCTTAGTATAACCATCCCCATCTACCAGAATTGTTACAAAACCGTCTTGCGTTTGAATTACAGCAGCATAGTTTTCTTCTCCTACAGGCAAAAACTTGCCATCAATTTTTTTTGTTGTCAATGTCAGCATTGAAAATCCTGCAATCTTGAATAAGATCATCTGAGCTTTGCCTGCTCTTTCTTTTCCAATCTTTACTGCCTGAAAATATTGCATGCTATGTTGGTTTATCTCCTACAGGCATTTTACATATTAACATTTATGATACCTGTTATACAATCTTACCATTGAATCCAAAAATTTTTGTCGGAGCTGCTGTTGCTGCTTTTGCTGCAATTATAGGTGTGGTAGCATTTTCTGGTTCGTCAATAATTAGCGATGTTTCTGATACTGGAACTTTTTTTCCATCAAGTGAGCAAGCTCAAAGGGAGGTTCTTCCACTAGAAATTGAATTAGAGGATCTTTCCATTGTCGAAGTCACAGATACAGCGGCAACTTTAGAAATTGTATTCAAGGTTAGCAACCCAAATTTCAAGTCAGTCATACTGCAGCTTGTAAAATATGATATCTATGAAAGTGGCGTTAAATTAAAGACAGGACAAATAGGTGAGCGTGCAGAAGGCATGGTTACAGGTTCTAATTACTTTACAATACTAAGTGAGCAGCCTACAATACTTCGCGACAAAATAACTATAAAAAATTCTGGCAATACGCCTGAACTTTGGGATGCATTAACTAACAATACTGCTCAGTGGCAGGTAAAAGGTGAGGCATTTTTCAATCTCAGCTCAATGTTGAGTGGCGGTGAAAACAATATTACTTTTGAATTTCCCTAACTAGGCATAATGTATCATTATAACATAAAATTATGATTATTTGTTTAAACACAAAAAAATTGGACAAAATTATATATTATTCAAATTGTTGAGGTTTGCAAATGGCAGAAGCATCACTAGCAGCATTTGGTTCAGCAATAGGTGTGGCTGTTGCACTAGCAGTAGTCTGTTTTGCTCTCCGTGGAAAAGGACATCCTGAACCACTGGAATAACTGCAAAACAAAAAACAACCACTACAATCTTTTTACTCTGATTTACCCAGGCCCAGCAGGTCCTGTAGGTTTATTCCACGACCGCGCTTTTGTTTGAGATAACATCTCTCATAGTATTGACATGAGGAGCATTCCTCTGAGGGCTCTAGTATTGGAACCTTTTTTTCCCCAAGCAAGTTGTTTAGGACACGAACACGTCTAACTGCCTCTTCAAACATTTTCTTTTCTCTTGTAAAAGAAAATGTAGTCTCCTCCCCATTCCCTGAAAGATATACAATAATTCCCTCGTTTTTATTAAAAATCCAAAGGCACGCATTCAGGTATAGTACATCAGAAGATAGCGGTATCTCAGGCAGAGATGCAGCAGATCTGAAAATTATAACCACATCATCTACCATCATATCCGGCTGGCCTTTGAGCTTGATGTCTTCGATCACATATTCGCCAAGTTTTGATCCATACTGCATTTTTCTTAGCAGGCCACTAACAAGATTACTAAAACTGGTTCTTTCTGGCTCTAGAGGATCAACTCTGTCATAGTAAGAATGTCTTAGGCATCTGACGACTTCATGAAGATGTATGGTTTTAGTGTCATTTGCATCAATTTGTGGTTCAACTTCCCTGCTTATCGAATCTATAGTGCTTTTGATAACCTGTCTATAGTCTCTATCGCCCATCATATGATATCAATCATTCCGCTATTACACATCCTATATAGATTAAGACATTTTTTTCAAAAGCCACTGCGAGATTCTGCCTGAAAAGGCTAGTGTAACAAAGTGCATGCCAA
Organism: Nitrososphaerota archaeon; assembly: GCA_052386635.1. GTDB lineage: Archaea > Thermoproteota > Nitrososphaeria > Nitrososphaerales > Nitrosopumilaceae > VHBM01. The sequence goes on along the minus strand of JBQTJY010000100.1, from coordinate 2,126 downwards.
ACCCAAGTACTGCCCCAACTATTAGGTTTCCAGTAAAATAATAAATTCCAAGAAAAATGCCAAGTGCCGGCAAGGCAAAAATCATAGCAAGAATAGTGCTAATCTTAATTGTTCGATTCAAAATTTTTGTATCCATGTATGTTTTTTCCGTATAACAATCAGAGTTATTAATTATCACCAAATTTTTGCTATAGGCAAAGTGAGTTAGAGGATAATTCATTCAATTATGAGCTTTGACATCGTAGTCTGAGAGGGGATCTTTTGTTCTACTGCAAAAGCTATTGCAGCAATGTTTCTGACTTCATAAGATGTCAGCTTTGTTATTCCAACACTTGTTGCTGCACTAAACATTCTTGTAAAAGTGTTGATGGCTGTCTTGTACATTGCAATTTCAAATTTTCTTTCAAACTCAGCGATAGCATCGATGGCATTTTCTGATTGCGGCATCAAGTCTTTGTAGCGAGTGTTTGTCAGCTCATTAAACGCCTCTCTTACTGACGGTGCAGCAATCATTCTTCCAAGCAAGTCCTTTGGTGCACTTGAAGTGTGTGAAACAATGAGATCATGGATCTGTTGCTCATCTAGTCCCCAAAACTTTCCGCGCAGAACGCTAAGCAAATTGTAAAAATCAATCTCCATTCCAACTATGCGAGAAACATCTTTGTCCCCTGATACTCGCAGGGCGCTGCCAATCTGCTGAATAATAATTTTATCAAAATATGTGTCAAAAATTTGTATGTTCTTTTTATCATTATAAAGTGAAACAGCCTTTACAATGTCTTCGCCAAACTCAGTAGAGTTTAGATTTGTAACTGTCTCCTCAAGGTCTCGCGCAACTAATGCCTTTAAGATAATATCGCGTTTTTTTATCAGTTCTTCTGCATGTAAGTTAAGGTAAGGCTCTATCTCGCTCTGGCTTTTGTTTAGAATCTTTCCTTTCAGTATCAGTTTTAGATTCCAGATAAGAAATCTGGTATAATATGCATCTAGTACAGGATTTCCTGCAGTTTTTGCAATTGAAAAGTGAATGTCTGCAAGATGGCTTCGCAAGGCAGACTCAATTTTTTCTGCAGTATATGGCTTTGTAATTTTTGAAACGCCATCAGCATATTTTGTATTTTTGATTCTTGTTACAAGCTCATCTAGATCACGAGACTCGGCTAATGTCTGCAGAATACTTTTTGGCAACAGCCTACCTCTCTGGCTGTATGATTTTACAGATGCGTATACTTTTTGTGCACCAGTAGAACCCATAAAAAGCTCATTTTTAATGATGATTTTAATGTTTGGCAGATTTAGCTTATCACTTGAACAAAATTAAGGACCTTTTCTTTTTCAAGCTTTGTCAGCTTTGTAAATCCTTCAAGAATTTCTCTTTGGACAGCAAGTGAGTCATCACCTACTTTTTTTAAATTGGCAAGATTAAAGGGCAGCAAGTTTTCAAGCTTCCCACCACAGTAGGCTTTGACATATTTCTCAAAAAGTGAAAATACAAAGCGTGGTGCGATCTCAACTAGTATTAGAATGATATTTTGAAATTCATGATCCGATTTAGACATGGAAAAAAATTGTGTTAAGAGTTGCTCCTTACTACCAAGTTCTTTTAGTGAAAGTGCGACAAGCAAGCCGCTTTGCGTTAATCTATAGTGCGGTATTCCAACTTCCTGTAATGCCTTTGGTCCCCGCTTGAGAGGCAGTCTTCCAGCCTCTTCTGCTATTCCCAAAGGAAGCAAAACTTCGTCAAGGTCATGAAAAATTCCAGAATAGATATTCTTCCATGCTATGCCGTTTTCTTCTGCTATTTTTTGAGAAATTGCGGTTCGTGTTCTAAGAGAGGGGCTTGATTCTGTTGCCAATCTTGCAATTATGGCCCGCTGTCTTAATGCCTCCCCAGTAAGCTCGTTTTTTGTTTTAAATGTGTCAAAAATTGATAATTTTGGATTTGCCCTCAAGTTCTGCCTCCTCCTGTAGCCATAAAGCATTCATGATTTAATTTCATCATTTTATGATACTATCATTAAATCATCAACTATAATAATTTACATTTTTGGTAATTTACACCTATCAAGCCTTAAATAATTTCATTTTTGTTCCTCATTAATGAATTCTAGAAACCGCAAGTATGC
>JBQTJY010000099.1:0-3927 GCA_052386635.1 Nitrososphaerota archaeon | reverse complement strand
CTTTTCCTTCCATTTTGCCAAAATAATAGCTTGCACAAGAACAATAGTCAGACTCGGGATCAAGCCAGTACTCTTTTTCTTTTCCAACTACAGTCCAAATTTTTCTTTGACTTGGCTCAAAGACATGTAGCTTGACACGATTTTCAGATATTGTAGAATCGATTTTGTCATTGCTCACAAGGATTTAATTTAAAATGACTAGTATATTTTTGATGGTTCAAACAAAAATAGTACCATCACATCCTGCACTTATTGTTGAAGGAAAGAGTCGTGTTGTTGTTGTAAAAGACCTGCCCCATGGCGTTGTGTGCAGTTTGGCTACAAATGACATCTTTGTTGGCAAAAATACCTCAATTAATGAGACAATTTCAGAGCTTGAGGCAATAATTGATGATACTAATGCTGATTCGCTGATACTTTTAGGGGATGTAAAATCAAGCATAAAGTTGATTTCAAAAAACGAGTGGGACGAGGTTCCTTTGTTTTTTAATAAAATAAAAGAAAAATGTGATGTTACACTTGTTCCTGGGAACCATGATGCAAACATTGCAAGACTAGTTCCTGATGGAGTAACACTGGTTAGCTCTACTGGAATAGTTGTAGAAAACATGCTATTGACTCATGGTCATACCATGCCATCTGAGAATTTTTCACATGTAGATAAGATAATCATGGGCCATGTGCATCCAGTATTTTTTGATGAAAGTTCTGTTCTTAATGGGAATAGAGTATGGGTTACAATAAAGACACAAAAACAGAAAATATTTCCTTCTGCATCAGGCGAGATTGAGATTCTAGTCATTCCATCATTTAACAAGTACTTTTATGCAACATACAAAAGACAATACAAAAGATCAATCTCACCCATAATAGAAAAGACAAAAGATGTGTTATCTGCAAAAATCCTTACACTTGATGGGACAATAATTGGCGATGAATCGATACTAAGGCAGGTACTTTAGAACTATTATAAGACAAATCATTATCAAGCTTGAAAGAGTGACGCAATGACAGAATTTGCAAAAATAGAGTCATCCTATCTGTCCAAAGATGGCTGTAGGTTAATCTGGAAGGGAATTGATGAAGATGAGCAAGATGTAGTTATACTTGACAAAGGTGAGTTTGACAAACTAGTTGAGATATTATCAAAAGACTCTACTGGAAGAATAGAGCTAGAAGATGAATTTAGCAACATTTTGATAAATACAGACACTACTCAATTCCACCTTAGAGACCATAAAACACTAGAAGCCAAAACATCAGTTCTAAGAAAAAATGTCTTAGAGTTTAGAAAAATTCCACATGAGCCAAAACCAATCAAAATTTACCCAAAAGAATTTTTTCCTTCAATTGAGATAGAAAAAGAAGATGACGAGGTTAGAAACAAACTTTTAAACACTATACTCTCAGGCAGTGCCAATCAATCTGTTGATGTATCAGATCTTTTCAGAGTAATGTCTACTAGAAGATCAACAAGAAATTTTGACACTTCAAAAATGATAGAAGAGTGGAAGGTAGAGAAAATACTGGCAGCCGCAGATACAGCCCCTACTGCTGGCAACTTTCAGGGATTTGAGGTCTTTTATGTGAAAAACAAAGAACTAAAGAAAAGATTGGTAGAGGCTGCAAACAAACAACCTTATGTCAATGCACCTATTGTACTGGTTTTTTGCATGTACCCAGCTAGAGTCAAGATGAATTTTCCACCTGAAATGCTAGCAAAGTTTTCCTTACAAGATGCAACTTTGGCTGCTGCATATTCTCAGCTTGCAGCTTCTGCACTTGGACTAAGCTCAATCTGGATTGGCATGATTGATGAAGAACAAATAAAGAAGATAATTGGAACAGATTTGAAGCCTTCTTCAATACTTTGTATTGGCTATCCTGATCATAAAAGACCTCCAAAATCTAGAAGAAAACTAAAAGATTTGATTCATGTTTTAGAGTAACTATTCTGTTAGTGATTAATTTAGACATGAAACATGAGAAATATGACTTTAGTTGATTGTGTTGTATGGCTCAAGCGGCTCTTTTGTAGTCTCGTTTTTCTGAAGCCACTCTAGCGTTTTGACAAAAGAGTCTGCAAGCTCAGGAGTTGTAAGAACAGGTATCCCAAGCTCAACTGCCTTGCGCCTTATCTGATACTCATCATAAAGCATTCCAACATATTTTTCCAAAGTCGATGTACTTGGGATATTTATTATAAAATTGATTTTTCGCTCATACAATAAATCAGCAATGTTTGGTTTTCGCTGTGGCTCACTTATTTTGTGAACGATTTCCACATCGCCAATTTTTTCAGAGAAAAATTCTGCAGTGTGCTCTGTTGCAAGGATTTTAAATCCAAGATTTTTCAGAGTTGCAACAGTTTGCAGAAGCTTTTCTTTGTTTTCTGCACCACCAATTGTAATTAGCGCAGTTCCTTTGGTTGGTAGATTAAAGCCGACAGAAATCAAACCCTTTGATAGCGCATCATAGAAACTAACCCCAAAACATGCAGCCTCGCCAGTGGATTGCATCTCAACTCCTAGCACCATGTCTGCACCTTCAAGCTGCATAAATGAAAACTGTGGAACTTTGATTCCATATGTGTGAATTTTTTTCCACATATCATGTGGTAATTTTGGCAGCTCTTTTCCTAAGATTGCACGAGATGCAAGACTAATCAAATTAACTTTGACTAGCTTTGAAACAAAAGGCATAGAGCGAGATGCACGAATGTTTAGCTCAATTACATACACATGGCCTTCGTTTATTAAAAACTGCAAATTAAAAGGGCCCTTTATGTGAAATGTCTTTGCGATTTTGTCTGTATAGTCTGTTATTGTTTCAATTATCTTGTTGTTTAATCTCCATGGAGGAATGCACATCATTGCGTCACCAGAGTGAACACCTGCAGATTCAATGTGCTCTACTATGGCACCTATTATGACATGTTTCCCATCACAGATTCCATCAACATCAACTTCAAGTGAGTTTAGCATGAACTTTGAGATCACAACTGGATGATCAGGTGATACTATAGTTGCCTCACTAACATACTGCTTTAGCTCCTCTTGTGACCAGACAACTTTCATTGCAGCGCCACTTAGAACATAGGATGGCCTTACAATTACTGGATATCCTACTTCTTGTGCAAAGCTTTTTGCCTCTGCGATTTTTGAAAATTCCTGCCATAGTGGCTGTTTTATGTGGAGCTCATCTAGTATACTGCTAAACTTTGAGCGATTTTCTGCCTTGTCAACGTCTTCTGCACTTGTCCCAAGTAGATGTATCCCGCTTTTTGCAAGTTTTGGCGTAAGGTTGTTTGCAGTTTGTCCTCCAACAGATGTGATTACGCTTTTTGTTTTCTCAAACTCTGTAATGTCCAGTATTCGCTCAAGAGTGAGCTCTTCAAAGTATAACCTCTGGCAAATATCATAGTCAGTTGATACAGTTTCAGGATTACAGTTTACTACAGCCACGTTTTTTTCTCCATTTTCTTGCAAGCCCCATACCATGTTTACAGTTCCCCAGTCAAACTCGACACTGCTTCCTATCCTGTATGGCCCTGCACCAAGAACCATAACACCTCGCTCTTTTTGGCTTACCTCCAAGTCATTTTTGTTTCCACCATATGTCAGGTAAAGATAGTTTGTTTTTGCAGGCCACTCTGCTGCAAGTGTGTCGATTTGTTTGACAACTGGAATGATTCCAAAGTTTTTTCTTGTTTTCCTGATTTCTGATTCTTCTTTATTTTGTGCACGTCCGATTTGCCTGTCAGAGAATCCAAATTTTTTTGCACGCCTTAGTAATGATGATTCTAGATTTTTTTCTTTGAGATCTTTTTCTATCTCAACAATATTTTTTATTTTTTCAATAAACCAAGGATCAATAGCCGACAGCTTGTAGATTTTCTCAACGCTTATTCCTTTTCTGAGTGCTGCT
>JBQTJY010000098.1:0-2047 GCA_052386635.1 Nitrososphaerota archaeon | reverse complement strand
CCTTTTACATTTCTTGTAAGAATTCTTCCCTTGTCTCTTCCCTCCAAAACTTTTACTCTAACTTGAATTACCTCACCAGCAATGCCTGTTCTTCCAACAATCTGAATTATTTCTGCAGGAATAACGTCGGTTTCAGTAGTGCTCATTTGGCTGGCTTGCCACCTTTAATTTTTTTAATTGATTCTATTACTTGATCAACTATGTGTTGTGCATCTCCTGCATCCAATATTGCAGCAGCAGCTGATGTTACATCGATGCCAAGTGCTTTTCCAAGATCCTGTTTGCTTGGAACAAAAGCATACTGAGCACCTTGCTCGTCACATATGATTGGAAGGTGTGCAACAACCTCTGGTGGTTCTACGTCTTCAGCTATTACAATTAATTTGCTTAACCCACGTTCCACTGCCTTTGTTGCTTCGTTTGTGCCTTTTCTTACTTTGCCACTTTGAGCTGCAACCCGCACTGCCTCATAAATTGGATTTACAAGGTCTTGTGGAGTTTCAAATTTTACATAATATGCTTTAGCCATACATGTTCACCCATTGGGATCATTTCCATCCCAACATTGCTTACGATTGGTTTTAAAAGTGTTATCGGAAAAGAATTGAGTTTATCTTCGCTAAATACTCAGACATTAGTGTTTCAAGCTTTTTCTGAGAGTCTGCCTCAGCGTATATTCTGATAATAGGTTCTGTGCCGCTTGGTCTAACCATTATCCAGTTTTTTTTATCGAAGGTGATTTTAATGCCATCAGTTGAATCAGAGTTTTGATTCTGGCTTGCTAATGCCTTGATTAGTTTGCTTGCATCCTCTTTTGAGCATGTTATTTTGTCCTTTGTTGTAAATGAAGGAGGCAATAGTTTTGTTTCTTCTGACATTGTTTTTCCTGAGAAAGAAAGCAGATCTAGTACTAAAGCCAGAGTCATTGCACCGTCTCTTACCTGATTATGTTTTCCATACATGAATCCCCCATTCTCTTCAAAACCAATTAAAGCACCAGTATGGACCATCTTTCTTGATACCTCAACGCTGCCCACTCTAGTACGAATAACATTAGACTTTGTGTTTTGTGCCAATGTCTCAATACTAGAGCCAGAATTAAGGCATGTCACAATTGTAGAGTTTGGATTTTTGGATAAAATGAAATTTGAAAGTAAAAGTGCGGATTTATCACCGGTTAGAATTGCTCCTTTTTCATCACAAAAAAGGCTTCGATCACCGTCGCCATCAAAAGCCACACCTAGATCTGATCCTGTTCTGACTACAATGTCTGAAAGTTTTTTGAGGTTGTTTGGCGTTGGTTCTGATCCACGACCAGAAAACAGGCCGTCTATTTTTTCATTAATAGTGATTACTTTACAACCTAATTCATTACACAGCATTGGAGCAGTGATAGATTGAGCTCCATTTCCAAGATCAAGCACTACCTTGAACTTATGAGATCTGATTTTTTCTTTATTTACGTGTGAAATTACTGTGTCAAGATATACTTTAATTGCATTTTCTTCAGGTTCGGTTTTCCCCCATTTTGTAAAATCTGTTTTCCATTTTTTATTAAAGTAAATATCTTCAATCACCAATTCATCGTCTCTTGAGATCTCTACGCCATCAGATGCAACAGACTTGATTCCGTTGTATTGTGCAGGGTTATGCGATGCTGTGATCATAATACCTCCTGAATATCCAAGCTTTTTAGTTGCAATCTCAAGACACGGAGTGGGGATCAATCCAGCATGTTTACAATCAAAACCAACAGAGTTTAGTGTGGAACAAACAATTTTTGTTATTGTAGGGCTCGATGTTCTTCCATCACATCCAACAAGTATTGGTCCTTTCTTAAAGTATGTTGCAATTGCAAGAGTTATGTCATGGATAAATTCTAGAGAGAGATCTTCTGCAAAGACTCCTCTGATTCCATTAGTTCCAAATAATTTTGCCATTTTACTTCAATCAACAATAGATAAATTTGTGTTTAAAGGCATGGGGGGTGCGGGAGTTGCCAAGCCTGGTCAAAGGCGCAGGGCTTAGGACCCTGTCTCTTAGGGGT
>JBQTJY010000097.1:0-5375 GCA_052386635.1 Nitrososphaerota archaeon | reverse complement strand
GCAGAAATAATTGGAACATTTGGTCTTGTGTTAGCAGCTACTGGATCAATAGTATATGATGCAAAACTGGAAAATACATTAGGCGCTGTATTTATTGCAGCCATTCACTTTGTCGGCCTTGCAATTGTTGTATACTTGTTTGCAAAATACTCAATGGCTCACTTTAATCCGGCAGTTACAATTGGATATTTTCTAGCTGGTTATATCAAAAGAAAACAAATCATAATTTATTTTGCATCTCAAATCATTGGTGCATTTTTAGGTAGTCTGGCTGTAAAATATACAATAGGTGATTATGCTAAATTAGGAACTAATTTTCCAAATTATATCTATGATGTTACATTTTTTTATGGAATTGAAATAGCCGCAACAATTTTTCTAATGTCTGTAATATTTACAGTTGTTCATATTAAGAGATTAAATCGACTGGCTGGAATTGCTATAGGTGGGATTGTGGCACTGGATGTATTTTTCTTGGGTCCAATTTCGGGCGCCTCGATGAATCCATTCCGTTCACTAGCACCTGCAATTCTTTCTAACGTGCCAAATGACTTGTGGTTGTATTTGACAGCGCCTTTTATTGGTGCGGCAGTTGTAGGCCTAGCTTACAAAAAGATTGTTAGATGAATTGACAGGATATTACGAATAATAATAACCAAAGATCACTTTTAGTATTGAAAAAATCAAAGCAACTATTCCACACTGCAAAAAAAATTATTCCCTCAGGTGTGAACAGCCCAGTTAGATATTTTGAGCCATATCCATTCTTTGTAAAAAAATCACAAAAAAGCTGGATTTGGGATGAGGATGGTAACAAATACATTGATTTTTGCAACGGATACGGAGCTTTGCTGCTTGGGCACAGAAGAAAAGAGATAATCGACGCTGTTTCAAAACAGCTAAAAATAGGAACGCTGTACTGTGCACCAACTGAACTTGAAGTAGAACTTGCTAATTTAATACAGAAAAATTTTCCATCCATGAAAAAAACTCGTCTAGTAAACACCGGATCAGAGGCAACAATGACTGCCATACGACTTGCAAGAGGATTTACAAAAAAGAAAAAAATCGTTACATTTGAAGGATGTTACCATGGAGCACATGATTCAGTTTTAGTAAAAGCTGGTTCTGGAGCTGCACATGCTGGACTATCTACATCTGAAGGAGGATTAAGTGAGGCGGCAAAAAATACTCTAGTTGTCCAATATAACAATTCAGATGAGCTAGAAAATGTAATTAGAAAAAATAAAGACATTGCAGCAGTAATAGTTGAACCAGTACTTGCAAACATGGGATTAATACTACCAAAAACAAATTTTCTCTCAGAAATTAGAAAAATAACTCAACAAAATGACATTCCTTTAATCTTTGATGAGACTGTAACAGGATTTCGTGTTTCAGAAGGCGGGGCACAAATGTACTACAAAATCAAACCTGACATTACTACGCTTGGAAAGGCATTAGGAAACGGATTTGCCATTGCGGCAGTTGGTGGAAGAGAAGACATTATGGATAAACTTTCACCACAAGGCAAAGTATACCAAGCAAGTACTTTTGCTGGGAACCCAATCTCAGTTTGTGCTGCAATAATCTCCATCAAAACTATCAACAAGCTAAAAAACAACCTTTATTCAAAACTTGAAAAAAACTGCAGATTACTAGTAGATATTATTGATGAAATTGCAACAGATCTGAAAATCCCACATCAGATCAATTTTCTTGGCTCTATGTTTCAGATATTTTTTACAAATACGCCTGTAATCGACTATAAATCATCAAAGAAAGCAGATTCAAAAAAATTCAAAAAGATGTTTTCCATACTTCTAAAGCATGGAGTGTTTATAGCTCCATCACAATTTGAAACTATATTTTTATCAGATGCACACACAAATCAAGATCTAGAAAAGACTATTGACGCATATCGTTATGCACTAAAGAGTGTGAAAAAATGAAGTATCTTGTAGGAACACGTGGAAGCCAGCTTTCTCTTGCACAGACAAGCTGGGTAATAACTGAGCTACAAAAGAAAAATCCTGATGCAGAGTTTGAAATCAAAACAATAAAGACAAAGGGCGATACAGACGCACGGCCTCTCTTTACAATAAATCAAAAAGGAATATTTGAAAAAGAAATTGACAGAGCAGTAGCAGAAGGACAAATTGATTTTGCGGTTCACAGTCTCAAAGACGTTCCATCAATACTTGGTGATGGGCTTACTTTGGCATGTGTACCAAAAAGGGAAGATGCAAATGATGTTCTGATATCTTTAGATGGTTCAACACTGGAATCCATCAAATCAGGTGCAACCATTGGAACAAGTAGTCTAAGAAGAGCAGTCCAAGTTACAAGAAAACGAGCTGATCTAAACGTTAAACCAATACGCGGCAACATTGAAACAAGAATAAAAAAAATTACTGAAGGAACATATGACGCAGTTGTTCTTGCACAAGCAGGTATTGCAAGGCTAGGGCTAGATGTCAAATTCTCAAAACTACCCATATCTGATTTTCCTCCTTCTCCAGGACAAGGCGCACTTGCAATTGTTTCACGTTCTAATGATGAAAAAACAATTTCAATGTTAAAAAAAATTGAAGACCCTCAATCAAGACTGGAAGTAGAAGCAGAACGCACCTTGTCTGAACATGTTGATTCAGGATGCCGATTTCCTGTTGGAGCCTTTGCAAAAATAGTTGACGGTACACTATCACTTACTGTAATGGCCTATTCAATTGATGGAAAGCAGTCCATAGTTGTACAAAAAAGTGGAAAAAAAGACGAGCCAGCAAAACTGGGAACCGAAGCAGCTGAAATGTTAAAAAGTAAAGGGATTTCTGAGCTTGCAAAAGATTGGCGAGAAAAAGTAGCAGAGTGGAACACGTAATGACAGGCAAGGTATTTCTTGTAGGTGCAGGACCTGGGGATCCAAAACTAATTACACTCAGAGCAGTTGAGCTGATAAAAAAAGCAGATGTTGTGTTATACGATAGACTCGTAAGTAAGAAAATACTTGAGATGATTCCAAAGTCTGCAAAGAAAATTTACGTAGGACGTGAAGTAGGCGATGATTACAAACATCAAGACACTACAAATGACTTGATGATAAAACATGCCAAAGCACACAGAATGGTTGTAAGACTAAAGGGTGGTGATCCAATAATCTTTGGTCGTGGTGGTGAGGAAGCAGAGTATCTAAAAAAACACAAGATAAAGTTTGAGCTCATTCCAGGAATAACATCAGGAATTGGTGCTGCAACATATTCTGGAATTCCGTTAACACACAGAAAGTTTGCATCATCTGTTGTTTTTGTTACAGGTCATGAAGATCCTCAAAAACAAACAGAGTCTGTAAAATGGCAAAGACTTGCAAAGTCTGTTGATACCATAGTCATAATGATGGGTCTTTCACGTATTGGAATAATCTGCAAGCAATTAATCAAAGGCGGAATGAGTAAAAAGACACCTGTTGCAGTAATTGAAAACGGCACAACTCCAAATCACAAAATGATTACAGGTGACTTGACTAACATATCAAAACTTGCAAGTAAAAACCACATCAAACCGCCATCTATAATTATAATAGGTAAGGTAGTAGGTCTTTCAAAAACACTACAATGGAGAGACAAAAATGATTGAGGGAAAAACTATTGCAATAACTCGCTCAGAAGAAGATGCTGAAGAGTTTATTCAATTGCTTTCAAAAGAAAAAGCACGACCAATCGCACTTCCAACAATTGAGCTAGTAAGCAAAGGAGAAAAAATAGTCCACGAGTTTCTTGACGCTATACAAAACTATGACCCAGATTATTCTATTTTTATGAGCTCAAAAGCAGTAAAGCTTCTTTTTGATGAAGCGAAAAAGATTTCATTGTATGAAAAACTTCAGCTTGCTGTAGCAAATACTATGGTAATTGCAGTTGGGCCAAAAACAAAAACCGCACTTGAGGAAGAAGGAATCAAGGTTGCATACATGCCAAACAGATACTCTTCTGTTGGTGTTGGTGAGGTGATTTCAAGGCTAAACGCAGTTGGCAAAAAAGTGATTGTTCCACGAAGTGGAGCATCAACACCATTTCTTAAAAATCTCTTAGAAAAGATAGGACTTGGGGTGAAGGAAATTTATCTTTATGATGTTTGTGCGTTTAATGATACAACACAATGGAATGAGTTTAGAGAACTATTTTCAAAAAATAGTGTTGATGGAATCATCTTTACAAGCGCATCGTCGGTACAAGCATTTTTTGAGATAATGACAAAAGACTATGATCAAAAAACTTTGCTAAACAATTTAAAAAAGCTAAACGTGGTTTCCATCGGTCCATTTACTGCAGAAGAGCTAAAAAAATTCCAAGTTGAAAACATTGTTGCGCCAGTTCATACAGTATCTGGTGCTTTTGAAACGATCAAGAACATATTTTCATTAGCTTAATCCTAGAATTTAGCTTGAGCTATTTAGCTCTCCCTATTTTTGCTCATGTATTTATAATATAACGACGTTGTAAATCCGATGACTACAGAAAATCTTGAGATGGATTATTCAAAATATGATTTTAAGGATTCAACAGAGCTGTATGTTCATCTAAGCAAAAAAGGCCTTTCAAGAGAAACGGTTGAAAGCATAAGCAAAATGAAAAATGAGCCAAAATGGATGCTTGATTTTAGATTACGTTCTTATGATATTTTCATGAAAAAGCCAATGCCAAATTGGGGTGGCGATCTTAGCAAAATTGATTTTCAAAATATTTACTATTATGCAAAGGCTTCTGAAAAGACTGAAAAAAATTGGGACGATGTTCCAGAAGATGTCAAAAAAACATTTGACAAGCTTGGAATTCCAGAGGCTGAAAAGAAATTCCTTGCAGGTGTAGGTGCACAGTACGAGTCCGAAGTTGTATATCACAATTTACGAGAAGATCTCCAAAAGAAAGGTGTTATTTTCCTTGACACTGATACTGCACTAAAAGAGCAGCCAGAAATTTTTAAAAAATACTTTGGCAAGATAATTCCACCAGAAGACAATAAATTTGCAGCACTAAACAGCGCTGTATGGAGTGGCGGCTCGTTCATTTACATTCCACCTGGAGTCAAAGTAGACATGCCGCTTCAAGCATACTTTAGAATTAACGCAGAAAATATCGGACAGTTTGAACGAACTCTGATTATAGTAGATGAGGGAGCAGAGTGCCACTATATTGAAGGTTGCACTGCACCTGTGTACTCGTCTGAATCATTACATTCTGCAGTAGTAGAGCTAGTTGCACACAAAGATGCAAAACTACGATACACTACAATTCAGAACTGGAGCAACGACGTGTATAATCTTGTGACAAAGCGAGCTTATGCATATGAGGGCGCTACAGTTGAATGGATTGACGGAA
>JBQTJY010000096.1:0-2737 GCA_052386635.1 Nitrososphaerota archaeon | reverse complement strand
AATACCTCCTCAAAGAGATGGGAAAATGGGCCGTGGCCTATATCATGTAGTAGAGCTGCAACACGCAAGTCATCGATTTGATCAAAATCAAGAATTCCTTTTTCATGTAATGTATGGGCTGCCCTTGAAGCAATATGCATCACACCAAGTGAATGCTCAAATCTGCTATGCTGGGCACTAGGATATGTCAGGTGTGCGCCAGAAAGCTGTCTTATTCTGCGCAGTCTTTGAAAAATTGGATTATCTATTATTTTTAGCTCAGAGTCAGAGACTCGAATAAAGTCATGGATTGGATCAATAATATCTAGATATTTTTTTTTCATAACCGCTTTGAAACTATTTTCATTATAGCGTGATGGATTTCTTGCTTTGTTCGACTTGCATCAACTAGCTTCCAGCCAAACCTTTTTGCTAAGATTCTATATGTCTTTGAAACTTTTTGTGAAAAGTCTTTATTTTTTTCAAATCTATCGCGCTGTGACTTTTTGCGAACAAATGACTCTTTTTGTGTAACATCTAAAACTATTACCAGGTTTGATTTTGGAAGACCTTTATCAAGACTCTCTAGCCAATCAAGATTCATGCCATTTACAAGTCCATAAACAAAGTTTGATTCATAGTACCTGTTCATTATCACGACAGAATTTTTTGCATTAGCTTTTTTGATTTCGTTTGATTTTTCCCATCTGTTTGCAGCTAAAAGGCAGTGGATTACCTGAGGAGGGTAGCTACGCTTTCCATGCAGGTATTTGTCTATCTCTCTTCCTATAGGCGTTTTATAGTCTGGAAAGCTGAAAATTTTTGTTTTGATTCTTTTTTTTGCAAGCACATCGGCAAGTAGTTTTGCTTGAGTCTTTTTTCCTGCCTGATCTCCACCCTCAATTGTAATAATCATGTGTGTGATCAGAGAAATAATTTGATTAATTAAAAATCTATCAATATTGGTGTGGTTTTGCTCACAATTGATGCTTGGATGTTAGTATATTCCTAATTTCCTATTTTGCAATTATTCCAATATCCATGTGATTATTCATCATTGACATCATGGATTTTCCTTCTGGTATGACATGAGTGTGCATTGTATAGTATCCTTTTGTGTCTGGAGTAAATTTCACTAGATATTTGCCAGATCCCATGTTTTCTGCATTAGACATTCTTTCTATCATATCCATCATCTTATTCATTGATGCCATTGGTGGCCCTTTCTCTATGTGAAGGACTATGTTTGCGTTGTCTAGTGGCTTGTTTGTTTTTTTATCAAAAACATACACAGTAATTTTAGATTCTTTCCCAACCTTTGCTACCTGTCCAGTGGCTTTTACTATAACATCTTGCGGAACACTGTTCATCATACTTTGACACATTGCCGTCATGGAACCCATATTATTTGATCCCATCATTGAAGGCATATTAGTTTCAGAAGGTATGGAGGCAAATGCACTAGCTGTTACAAAAATTCCTAACACTGATAATATTACAAATGTTATTTTTTTCATTTAATCAAAAGTAGTTTTATTATGTATATGAATTGAGTATTTTACAATTGTAAAGATACTGAGTTTAATATCCCATATACGATATGTTCTACATGAAGAGCCCACCACATAACAAACTAGAATCGATAAAGCATTGTCAGGCAGATGGTATTATGATCTGTACTAGATGTGGATCAACTAATATCAAAATAGATGGAGACGCATTTAGCTGTAATGACTGCAACGCAATCTTGTGCTTTGAGCACAAGTAGATTACAAATTTGGAAAAATCTCTTTATGTATTTTGATTAATTTGGTGATCATATTTTAGATGAAAAAACTAACAGTCCCAAGCAACAGAAAACTTCTCTTTATTGGGTACGGGATTCTTGTAGTTGTGATTGGAATTGTTATTGCAGTTTTTCTAAACACTCAAGATACTGTTACTATAGCTGACTCTAGAACAGTACCTTGGCGTCACATCCATGGGTTGGGAGTAGAGCCTGCAGATCCTACCATTTTGTATATAGCTACACATGGAGATTTTTATCACAGTCATGATGGCGGACCGCCATTCAAAGTTGACCTTGTTAGAGCAGATTATATGGCATTTAATGCACCTCCAACTATAGGAATTCCACTTTATGCAAGTGGTCATCCATCAACTGGTGGAAACACAGGTTTGATAAAAAGTCTTGACGGCGGACAAAGCTGGGAAAGGGTTGCAACAATTTTGGAACCGCCAGTTGACTTTCATGCAATGGCAGTAAGCAAAAGGGACCCTAACGTAATAATTGGTTTTGACAGTGGTGGACGTGGACTATTCAAGACTGTAGATTCAGGTAGTACATGGGAGACACTTCAATATCCAGATGTCGTTTCTGCCCTTGCAATTTCTCCAGATAATCCAGAAATAGTGTTTGCAGGAACTGGAGATGGGATATTTGTTTCAAATGATGGTGCAAAAAGCTGGACACATCTTGAAGCATACAAGGGAATTCTCATTTTTGCATTAACGTTTGATGATAACGGTATTTTGTATGCCTCTGCTGCAAACTTTGGTCTTCTACGATCACCAGATCTTGGGAAAACTTGGCAAAGTCTCAAGAATCCTGACCTTACCATAACAAGTATAGCTATAGATTCACAAAACAAGATAATCTATGCTGCTGGATACTCTTCTGAAGGTTTTCAAGAAGTTTATCGCACACTTGATGATGGTATAAACTGGAACCTAATTGGAACTAACAAAGAACTCTAAG
>JBQTJY010000095.1:0-8323 GCA_052386635.1 Nitrososphaerota archaeon | reverse complement strand
TGAGTAAATGAATAAAAACAGATTCTCTAGTGGTAAGTAGGGGCCGGTGATTTAGTGGTATAATGTCGCGTTCGCAACGCGAATGTCGAGGGTTCGATTCCCTCCCGGTCCATCTAAACCAGAAACTATTATAGATAATTCAAAATATTGTGAAACATGAAGGTTTTCAACGGAAAAAAAGCTGCAGAGGACTATATGTCAACTCATACGCTTGCCTTTTCAACTCCCGAGTTAACGCTGATGAGATATTCTTTCTGGCTTGGAGATATTGTTCTTGATCCAAATAATAGAGAACAAAAAGTTCCAAGGATAATGACTTTTGTTGAAGAAAAAGATTTTGAACCTATTCAAGTAATTGATGATGAAAAATACGTCCCAACTGGTGCGGTTAGATCTACTGGAATGTATGGAAATCCAGTTACCGAAACAGGCACTAATGTAAAATATTGTTCAGAGTGTGGAATTAAAAACTCAAAAACCGCTAGATTCTGTACAGAATGTGGTACAACTCTAGATTAAATTACAATTAAATTTGAATTTTTATCCCGCATATTGTACAAAACTTTGCATTTGACCTAAGATCATTTCCACAAGATGTACATTTTGATCTTTGTGATGATTG
Source organism: Nitrososphaerota archaeon (assembly GCA_052386635.1). Lineage (GTDB taxonomy): Archaea > Thermoproteota > Nitrososphaeria > Nitrososphaerales > Nitrosopumilaceae > VHBM01. The sequence goes on along the minus strand of JBQTJY010000095.1, from coordinate 7,701 downwards.
AGCTACCAAATTAGGATCTGGTGATGGCAATGTACCAATATCGCCAAAAGCCTGTTTTGCAGATACAACTGACGGTGGGCCCCCCACTGGATTTTCTCTTGTCCCAGTACGAGAAGATTGCATCCCTACACCTCCCATCATTCCAGGTGTACCAACTCCTGGCATTAAAGCAGGCGAATGAGTTCGTCCAAGTGTAGATCCTCTTGCTATTTTGTCAAGCGCTTTTTTTATTTCAAAAATTACTTTAATTGAAAGAAACTCTAATGCTGAGTATGCAACTACATAGTCGCCTAACTTTTCAAAAAATTCTTTTTCGCTTAGTTTACCATTCTTGTAAAGCGTAGTAGTATCAAGAAATGATTCATAATAACCTTGAGAATCATTAAAAAGCGCTTCAAGTTTTTCTGCTAAGAGATTTAATGTATCTACTTCACCAAGCGACATGATATGAGCATTAGTTTTCAGTTATTAATTACTTTAGATTGAAAATGAAAAAAATCAAAAAATCCTAGATTTTTTCTAGTACTCGTTCAATCATCTTTTTGTATGAATCCTTAGATGCTGCACCGACTTGTTGGGCAATTATTTGTCCTTTGTTGAATATTGCCAATGTTGGAATGCTAAACACATTGTACTTTGATGCTAATTCATTAGCTTCATCAACATTAACTTTAACAAAGTTTACCTTACCTTCGAACTCATTTGCCAGCTCCTCCACTACCGGGCTAACCATTCTACAAGGTCCACACCACTCAGCCCAAAAATCAACAAAGACTGGACGTGCAGAGCTCATAACAGTGGTTTCCCAGCTTTTTGTGTCAGATATTTTTGTAATTGCCATTATAATCAGTGTGATTTGCTGCAACGTCCCTAAATATGTTAGCAAAGAAAAGTCATGAACTAAAGCCAGATAGATTATCTAGTACTCAAAATTATTGTTAGCAAAAAATTTGTGAATATATATTTAAATTCGAATTTTAATAGATGCAGATATGAGTGCAGAATCCCGACTTAAGAAGCTGCGAGGCTCTGGGGGTTACATAATGGCAACTATTACTGAGGAACAACAACGAAAAGGGAATCTTGGCGGCCCAGATCTATTTTTGGCACCAATTGGGCGAATTGATTCACCAAAAATTTCAAAGCATTATTGCAATTCATGCGAAAAAGACTATGATGGAGGACCTCAGATAAAATATGAGACTCCAAACGAGGAAGTAGCTGAAAATTTAATTCTAGTTGAAAAAGGAAAATATCTGTGCAATGTTTGTGGTTCTACGATAGCTGAATATAGAGAATTTAGAAAACCTGATCAGACTAGTGAAGTGGGTAAAGCAAAGCCTATCTCAGAGGAGCATTTCTCAAAACCCCCACCGGCTCAACCAACCACATCTATTAAAACCGAAACTGTTCCATCTAGTGTTAAAACAGAAATCGTTCAACCACCTATTCAGCCTAAAAATAGAACTGTTCAACCTCAAAACAGAGTGGTACAGCAACAATCAGATACGCAAGTAGATTCATCAAAAGGCTCCAATTTTAGCACGATCATCGGTATGGATGTATATGATGAGAGTTTAAAAAAAATTGGAACTGTAAGAGAAATGGGTGTTGATTCAACACAATCTGTAGTTATCGTTGTTACAAAATATGACGGAACTGAAGAAAGTATAAGCTGGAGTAGAATTAAAAAAATTGGTGAAATCATTCTTTTAGGTTCAAAAAACGAAAGTTTTGTAGAACAACATTCAGGTAAATCTGATTTAAAGTGCCCCAATTGTGGTCTTACAAATAGGGAAGGCTCAAAATTTTGCGAAAATTGTGGGACTAGAATTTAGAAATATCAAGATTTATCTTAGCAAATAATAGGACATGACATAATTTGACTGGTAAAATGATAACAAAGGGAATAGCAAAAGATATTGTAATAGTTGTAATAGGTGTTTTGATAATATGGCTCGGACTAAGAGTAGTGTTTGGGACGGAAAATCCGTTTTATGTTGTTTCAAGTGGCAGCATGGTTCCCGAGCTACAGGTTTTTGATGTATTAGTAGTTCAAGGAAATGAGTCATTTGAAAATGTACAAAAAGGAGATATCATAGTCTTTCATAGGCCAGCAGGACATGATAGGGTAATAGTTCATAGAGTAGCAGAAGTTATTGATGATGACCCAAAAACAATACGAACAAAAGGTGATGCAAATCCTTCTTCTATTCCAGGTACTGATTTTCCAATAACAGACGAGGAGTACATTGGAAAAGTAGCTTATGTGATACCACAGATTGGCTATATTACAAGAATTTTGATGCCACCAGTCAACTATATCATAATTGCAGTAATTGTTGGAATTATGATTTTCAAACAAATTTCAAAAAATAAAAAAGCAAAGGAGGTATCACTTTCAGCCAAGGCAGATGCCACAAACGAAACATTTCAAAACAGTGCATTAGATGTAGATTTAACAAATATTCCAAAAGATGATGAATATACCGATCTTGAAAAAATTCAAAACTCAGATATAGTCAATCAGACTAAGTCAGATTCAAAAGAAAATACTGGGAATTAACTTTCTTCGTTGTTGATTTTAAATACTCGCTTAAAGTATTCAGAATTTTCTTGTGGTTCTTCAAAGTCATCTTTTACATTAGCTAGATGCTTTGCCAAGTTTTTCTTGTAACCAAGCTGCATTTGACGTGCAATTTGAATTCGCTGTGCTTGAGGCGATCCTGCACCATGCATTGACTCTGTAAGATATCCAACTGCATTTCTTCCTAATGTCATGTTTTCGATTAATCGTAGTATGCGCATCCTATTTTCAACATCAACTCCTTTTCTTCCCGCCAAATATTTTCTAAGTAATGGTCCTGTCTCTGGATTTCTAAAATCCTTTTCTGAAGGCATGGTCACAACTAGCCCTCCTGCAATGTCTTGCGCAAGCCTACCAATCTCATATGGAAATCTTGTAACATTGTGTTTGCATACCTGTGCTAGCATATCGTCATTTAGCCACACACCAGATTTGAGCTTGTGAGCCTGATATGACGATGCAATGCCTGCAGCATAAATTGATTCGTTAAGATGTGTCATCTCAACAAGTTTGTCCTTGATGTGTGAAACATTTGGAATGCCGTTATAGTCTGCAATTGTAGCTGCCGCACCAATTAGGACATCGCCAAGTCCTGTCTTGCAAACATAGCTTCTTCTGTGATAACAAGTAAATCTTTCAACAAGCATTGATGCAAACTCGTATTCACCATACATGAAAACTTTTTCCCAAGGAATGAAAACTCGATCAAGGATTATCATTGCCTCTTGCCCTGCAAACTGTGAATTTCCTGCATCAAGATCTCCTCCTTCCATGCTTCGTGTGTCGCAAGACTGTCGTCCATAGATGTAAGTTATACCCTCTGCATCTGCAGGTACTGCACCAACAATTGCATAGTCTTTGTCATTTTCGGTTAGTCTCATTGTTGGCATGATAATAATCCAATGTGAGTTTATGCATCCTGTTTGGTGAGCCTTTGCACCTGTTACGTAAACACCCTTGTCATTTTTTTCTACTACACGAACAAACATGTCAGGATCTGCTTGTTCTGCTGGACCCTTGCTTCTATCCCCTTTTGGATCTGTCATAGCACCGCCTATTACAAGGTTCTCAGTTTGAACCATTTTGATAAAATTCAAGAGTCGTTTATGATAACTTGTGCCAAATTTTTCATCAATTTCATATGTTGTAGAATGAAGTGAGTTTATTGCATCCATTCCTACACATCGTTGAAAGCACGTTCCTGTGTTTTGTCCCATTTTTCTTTGCATTTTATTTTGTAACACCAAATCTTGTGCACTTTCTGCAATGTGTAAAAATCGGTTTACTTTCATTCCAGTTATTGATGATTGTGCTGTTGCTAGTTCACCTTCTCTTACTGCCAAGTCATATGTTTCAGCTACTGCATTAATTGATGGACGAATCATTGGATGATCTACAGGCTCTTTGACTAATTCGCCAAAAAGATATACTTTGAGTTTTCTTCCTCGCAAACTCTTGATGTACTCTTGTCCAGTTCTAATTGGCATATGCTTAAAGTGCTTCGAAGTGCTATAAATATTCTAAACTATTTCAGGTCACGCATGTTTTGTTAAAGACCTATTCTAACATCAAGAATCTTACAACCTTTTCCTTTTTCCATAACCAACACTGGATTCATATCCAGTTCTTTGATCTCTCTAAAATCTGTCACAAGCTGTGACAACCGTTGTATGCATTCAGATAATTTTACAAAATCTGATGGCTTTTCTCCTCTTACACCCTCAAGAAGTTTTTTTGTTTTAATTGATGCGATCATGTCCTCTGTTTCTTTATCGGTTACTGGTGCAAGTCTGAATGTAACATCTTTTAGGATCTCTACATAAATGCCACCCAGCCCAAGCATCAAGACAGGTCCAAATCCTGATTCTTGTTTTGAACCAATAATCATTTCCTTGCCACCCTTTACCATCTCAACAACTAGAACTCCTTTGATTACTGCGTTTTTGTTGTACTTCTTTGCATTCTTTATGATCTCTTTAAATGCGGAACGCACTTCTTTGTCGTTTTGTATATTCACCTTTACACCACCAGCATCTGATTTGTGAATGATTTGTGGCGATGCGATCTTTAGCACAACAGGATAACCAATCTTTTTTGCAATCTTTACTGCATCCAGTTCTGTTTTTGCAAGTGCACTTTTTGGAAGTGGCAATCCATATGCGCGCAATATTTCTTGGCCTTCCTCTTCAAGTAAGTTTTGTCTACCCCCCTGTTTTGCATCATCAAAGATTTTTTTTGCCCTGTTTGTGTCTACTTTGAATGTAACAATATTGCCTTCTGGGTTTTTTATCCACTCAACAAACCTAAGCATTGCCTTGAGAGTTTGAATCGCTGCTTCTGCATAGGTATAATATGGTATTCCTCCTTCTGCCAAGATTTGCCTATTTTTTATACCTTCATCAAGTCCCATTAGACTTGCAAGAACTGTTTTTTTGTATTTTTTTGACATGCTAACAATTACTTCTGCAAGTTTATTGTAGTCAAGAGTTGCAGAGGGTGTACACATTGCAATAACAGTACCGACATTTTTGTGCGATAAAACATTCTCAAGTACATTGTTGAATCGATTATAGTCTGCATCACCAACTATGTCTACAGGATTTCGTGAGCTGCCCCATGGTGGAATTACTGCATCAATTTTTGGTCTTATGTCATCGATTTTTGCCATCTTGATTCCAAGTTTTGAGCATGCATCAGTTGAGATAATAGCTGGCCCACCAGCATTAGATACAATAACAAGATCACCTTCTAGCGGAAGTGGTTGTTTTGAGAATGCTGTTGCGTAATCAAATAATTCCCCCATAGTATCTACTCGGATAGCTCCTGATTGTTTAAGTAATGCATCATAGATTTCGTCAGAGCCCATCAATGCTCCTGTATGAGACATTGCAGCTTTTGCACCCTCAGGGCTTCGTCCAGATTTTAAAACTAAGACAGGTTTTTTTAGATTTTTAGTAATGTTTTTGCAAATCTTTAAAAATTTTTGACCGTCACCCATGTCTTCAAGATACATTACAATCACCTTTGTTTGTTCATGGCCTGCAAGCATCTCAAGTACATCGATTTCATTCATGTCTGCCTTGTTTCCCATACTTACAACTGCTGAAAATCCAATCCCTTGTGCACTTGCGTCCTCAACAAGTGCAGCACAGATCGCTCCACTTTGTGAAACTAGTGCTATTTCTCCGGATTTTGGTGTAACTTTTAGGAACGTGGAATTCATCATTGTTTTTGGGGCAAGATTCATCACGCCAAGACAGTTTGGACCAATTACCTTGATGTTGTATTTTTTTGCAATTTCCTTTAGTTGTTGTTCTAGTTTTGCTCCCTCTTCGTCAACCTCCTTGAATCCGGCAGTAATTACAATTGCTCCTTTGATTCCCTTTTTACCACATTCCTCTAAAACTGTTGGAACGATAGTGTTTTTTGTAATAATTACTGCCAGATCAATTTGTTCAGAAACATCTAGTACAGTCTTGTAGGCTTTTTTATCAAAAACTGTGTCCCTTGTTGGACTGATTGGATAAATTGTTCCTGTGTATCCCTTCATGATGTTTGAGGTAATTGCTCGTCCTACACTTCCTTCCTTGTCTGATGCACCAATTATTGCAATTGAAGTAGGTGAAAGAAAAACTGATTCAGCCAATTTGTTAACCTTGGATCAAAATAGTTTCCATAATAAAGCTATTCATGTTTTTTAGAATCAAATTTATCACAATCTAATACTTAGCTTCCAAGCATTTTTCCAGCCAGATTTTCTTTTCTAGGTATCCATGTTAATTTTATTTTAGTAAATTTAGCAATTAACTCCCATGCTTCCCTCGCTAGACTTCGTAGCTGATCGTTGTTTATTGCATTTTCATGGTTTAGTTGTGCAATTGTGTTTTTAGAATCGCTGTAAATGATAAGTTCATCCTTAGTGTTTACAAATTTTTTTAGTGCTGCAATTATTGCAAGGTACTCTGCCTGATTATTTGTGATGTTTTGTTTTTTTTCGTAAAACGACTCGCTTGTTTCCTTGACATAAAATCCATATCCAGAATCACTCCCACCTGAACCATCCACATAAATGCTAATTTGCATGAAAGATGTTTTTAGATGCCAAACAAATTGTTTGCTATGCCTATTTCGTAAAGGATGTTTGTTCCAATAAGCAAGCTTGCAGAACCTGCCACATATTTGAGAATTCGATTTACAGTTGTAATTTTGTTGGTAAATGCAAAAGGTAGTCCAATCAAGCTGCTAACTATTACCATTCCTATAACAGAACCAATACCAAAGATCAGAATGAAACCCAAAATAGTTTCAACATTTTCAAGTGTGCTTGCTGTTAAAACCACTAAACTTCCACTGCCAGCAAGGCCATGAATACAACCTATTATGTATGATTTGTGTGTATGTTTGTGTTCATCATCATGTTCATGCGGGTGAGTATGAATTGTGCCATCATCGTGTAGATGTGTATGTATATGTTTTAGTTGGAATAGTTTTTTATTGTAAAATATAGTAAGTGCAAGAAATACTAACATAATTCCAACAATGAATTCCAAGCCCATGAAAATATTTTCTGGAACATTAATCGCTAATAGGTAAACAATCAATCCCATAAGTACAAGTGTAGTTGTGTGACCCGCTCCCCAGATAGCACCAAGTATTGAGGACTTGAATATGCCATCAACAAATGTTTGTTTAATTGATTGTGATTTGTATTTTCGTTTGGAAACCTGAGTGCTTACTGCAACTACATGATCTGGTTCAAATGCGTGTTGAAGTCCAATTGCAAGACCAAGTGTCAAAACCAAAGCAGGAGTCATTGTATGGAGTTGTTCAAGAATTTCTTCTACCATCTAAACCACCACATCATCTAACGTTTTTTGGTACCAAAATATATTCGGTTGTAGGTATTGGTTCATGAAGTGTTATTTCTAGTTCTTTATTGTCAATATTTATATTAAAAGTTATTTTTCTTATTGACTCTGGAACTCCGATCATTACTTTATCCTGAGATAGAATTTTTCTTGTGTTTTCCTTTATTGATTCAACTGATTTTTCATCACGTAATTCACTAGTAATGTAAGCACAATACACAAGAATTGTCTCATTTAGATTAATTC
>JBQTJY010000094.1:0-9833 GCA_052386635.1 Nitrososphaerota archaeon | reverse complement strand
ATTTCATATGATGAAAGTAATACAAAATTTGTTAATATGATTATGCCTAGAAGTATGTTAGCGAAATTCATATAAGCGCTTTAAGATGTGTAAATATTTACATTATGCTCATTTAGTTCTTAATTATTTCCCTAGTCATCAAAACATCATGAGTTAAAGGCTAGTATTATGGTAAATCAAAAACTATACAGTTAAGAGGGAAGGGTGCCCTATTATAGACCCCACTACCACTGTATGTGACGTTTACGAAAACTTTATCGGTAGTTACATTTCCAACGGTAACAAAAAAGTTTTTGTTATCCATGTTTTGCGCTATGAATCCACTTCGAAATGTACATGTTGCTGCATCATTACCATCAGCATTAGTTACAGTAATCGTGTTAGTACCTAGAGTAACAACAGAAGTATTTGTTCCCATAAAGATTCCACGTAAAGTTACTCCAGTAGTGTTTACTTTTAATTGAGTAACTGTAGTAAGACCTGTACCTGACACTTTTAGTGTTTCAGCACCTGATGCATTAACTACATTTAGAATATTACCACTGGAACCTTGTCGCAAGCTTAGAACTGTAGTTCCTGTTGCCGCTGTATTATCATTGGTCATATTAACAAGATTTCTAGTGCCAGCATTGCCAGAGGTAGATTCAAGAACAAATGCAGAACCTCCTGTCATTAAACCCCCGGCAGTAATGTTTAGTATACCTGCATTTGTTTTACCAGCACCAGTTGACTTGATGCTTAGTGCTGGCGCATCACCTGCCTGATTGATAAACAGACCAAGCGCAGCATCAGCTGCTGTGTTATTATTATTTATTACAACCAAGTTTCTATATGTAGGATTTCCAGATCCTGAAGTCATATTAAGAATTGAACCTCTCGTAAGAGATCCCGCAGTTACATTTATGACATTGTTAAAAGTAACACTAGAACCATTAATTACTAGATGAGTATTATCGGCAACGTCTGATACATGCAATATTCCCCTTGGATTTGAAGCCTGGCTTCCTACACCTAAGAATCCGCTTCTATCTACTGTTAATGATCTTAAACCATCGGCATCAGTGGCTTGTATGATATCATAATTGGCATCCTGTTTTAATTTTAATAAAACAGTTCCTCTAGCAGATGGATTATCATTTGTGATGTTAACCAGTGGTCTAAACGCAGAACTTCCTGAACCAGATGCAATATTTAATGCAGAACCTGATGTCAGAGAACCTGCAGTGATGTTTAGTACACCCGCACTTGATATTCCACCACTTGATGACTTGATTCTAAGTGCTGGTGCATCACCTGCTTGCCAAATTAGTAATCCACTAGTTGCATCAGCTGCTGTGTTGTTGTTGTTTATTACAACTAGGTTTCTATATGCAGGACTGGCTGAGTCTGATGTGATGTTTATAGCTGAACCAGTTGTCAATGATCCTGCAGTTATGTTTAAGATGTTGTTAAAAGTTGCACCAGATTTTAGATTTACCAGTGTACCAATTCCCATATTTGTAACATTAAAAACTGTTTTTTTATCAGATGTGCCAGTCTGGTTTATCAAAAACTGGGTTCCATTAAAATAACCAAAGTTTCCACGCTCTGATGAAAGTGCAAATGGAGCCGCTGTAAGATTGACTCGTGGACGTAGAATTTCTTCTTGGCCACCGTTTGAATTTTTGATTATTATTTCAAGAAATAAAGGCTTGTTAAAATCAACCCTATTCAATGAAGTTTGGTTTCCAGCGTTTACTGTAAAGATACCATTTACAAATCCAATGTTTGTCTGATTTTCCTGCCATATACATCCAGTAAGGGATGAGCTTGGACATGTGACACCTCCCGTATTGGCTGGCGCGCTACCCCCAGTTGCAGTTGTATAGATTCGAAGAGTCACGTGCTTTTGTCCGGTAAAAGGTGCGCCGGTACTACCTTTTAGAAATCCTTGAAAGACAAATTCCTGAATTGGTGGTGCTGCAAATGCTTGAGAGAAAAATAAAGATATAGCTAGCAAACATACCATTAGTGTCTTTGTACTCAATTCTGGAACCTATCTACTCCACAACTATATAAACTTCCAGAGTCTTCTCTTACTCAAATGAGGATAAAATTTCTACATTCATTTATCATCATTTTAGTTGTGTTATCTTTGAATGTAGTTTTCTTTACTCAACTTTCCTATGCAACAAACTCTGGTCCAACATCTACCTTATACAACATAACATCAGTAAAGATTGGATCAAGTGGAATTCAAAATTCTACAAGCTCAAGTTACAAAGTCACTGCAACTGTAGGTGATCTTGTAGGAACTATATTTAGTTCAAGTTACCAGCTTTTCGCTGGATTTTTATCTACAACACAGGCCCAGCCATCTCCTGGCCAGATATTCAATGTTGCAGGAGCTACTACTACAACTAACAACAATGGCTACATTACAGGAGTCACCATACCGCAAGGAACCACCTCTGCACCATATGATATTAGTAGTAGTTTTAATTCAGCTACAGGCAAGTTTTCATTTCCTGCAGATTTAACAGCAACAATGACTTTTGCAGGAGGCGCCACAGTAACTATGATATTGCCATCTTCAGTACAGTTTACTGCTGGTTCTGATTTTACTGGTTCATTTCAGATGCCAACAGAAAAGTCAATTGCTTCTATAACAGCAACAATTCCCGGCACTGGAAGCAAGGCCACCAGTGTTGGATTTGCAGCATCAGGAATAACAATGAGTGAGCCAGTCAAAATAACAGTTTCAGGAGAAGCAGGCAAGTCTGCAGCGTTTGTTGATTCAAGTAATACTGTAACAACAATTTCACTAACATGTAGTTCTGCAACAAGTGTAACTAACACGCAGCTTCCAGACACGAGCGGGGCAAACTCCGCTTGTACAATTGATAGTGGCTCCGATCTAATAGTTTGGACAAGACACTTTACTGATGTCGTTACATTTACACCCTCATCCTCCTCCTCATCATCAAGTAGCGGTGGTGGATTTGCTGGCAAAGACGTAATACCTCCATCAATCACACAAGGATATTCTGAAAACGAATTCCCGTTAGTAATCGGAAATACTAAATTTTCTAATCTTGGAGATCCTACGATGAAGCGAGAAACTGCAATAGTAAAAACAGGAACCCAAATCCCAATAACAATGTTATTGTCTGAGGATAATGGCCCTCAAAACATTCAGCACGTTGCAATTTACTTTGATTTAGGGCCAAATCATGATGTACAGTTTAGCCAGGCATGGTTATCATATGAAAAGGGTAGCGGGGTAACAAAGCATGATCCAAATGGAATATTTAAAGACGCTTATGCATCTACTTCAACTAAAAATAATAAACTGGAAATAATCTTTTATGCTACTTTTGCAAAACCTATTGAAACATCTGATGTTGCTATAAGGGCATGGGATTTTGCAAGAACCGGTCTTAGTATTGTAATACCTAATGGATTAAAAGTAATAGATGAAAAGGAAAATGAGATAAAAGAAAAAATAAGTTCTGATATGAACCAAGAAAAATCGCCAGAACCACAGATTAAACCAGCGATAACCCCTGAACCTGGTATTGACGTTGTGCCAGAACCAGGTATGGAAGTGGTTACCACTGATCAAAAAGAAACAATACAAAAGTGGGCAGGATATCATGTGATGTCGGCCTCTGATTCTGAATTACTAGATATACTACAAATAAAATTAGATGATAATGACCAATCAGAGCTTCCAAAATGGGTAAAAAAGAATCTTGGTAAATGGATATTAGATGAAAAAATCTCTTTTAAAGAATTTAGAGAAGCAATTCAATATGTGGCTAAACTATAATCTGTGAAGATACGCAAATATTATAACAATATATTTTACAACGACAACTCTAATTACTTTTCTGAATAAACAAGTTTAGCATTACTCTTCCTTTGTCTGTAATAGAATAGATGACATTTGGGCCAACTGATTCTTTTCTTACAAAATTATAATCAACACACAGATGCAGATAGTTAAGAAATGATCTCTTCATCCTGATCTTTGACTTTGAATAGAGATCAGAAAAGGTCATAGGTGTGCTCTTAAGCTGGTATAGCAACTTTAGCAAAGACAAGGTGCTATAGTCGCGTGCTCTGGCCTTTATTGCATCTAGTACCTGTTCGTCTCTTTTTATTATAAAGTCTCCAAACTGATCAGCTACTTCTATTGGAATGTAGGTGAGTCTTGCTCTCATACGGTATGGTACCGTACTTTACTTTATTAATTGATGACTCGAGCTTTGTTACACCAGTCAGGTGATTTTTTTACACCTGTGTTATTGTTATATTGGTGTGATCTTGATTCTCTCTGCTCTTAGTGTGGGTACAATTGAAGGTAGAGACGCCCACTGTAAAACATTTTTTTCGTCATTTCCAACCGCAGAAATATTTTGTAACAATAATGGCAAGTTATGCACAATTCTAAATGATTTTCCTGGTGACTTTATTTTTCCATTTTCAATAATTCTTACACCACTTCGTGCTGTGCACGAAAAATCTCCCTTGATTGGATTGACAGCATAAGTATACCAAAGACGGCCAACAAGCAAACCACGTTTGGTTTCATTGATGATTTCATCTCTGTTCATTTTGCCTCCAGTTATATGCAGATTATGTGGTGCTGATTGTGGTATTGGTTGAGAGTCGCGGCCCATGGGAGACCCTTCTCTGCTTGCATTTCCAGATGATCTTTTTTCTTCTTTAAAGGCATCAAACAAATCTGAATAAACATTTTTGAATATTCCATTTTCAATTAATGGCCTAACTTGAGTAGACACTCCTTCATCATCAAAGCTTTTACTTCCAATTCCTTCGTTGGCATGTGGATTATCAAGCACAGTAAAATCATCTACTGCTATTTTAGAACCAAGCATACCTGAAAAGCAGCTTCGCTTTTCTGAATATGTCTTTAGGTTAAAATTTGATGCAAAGACAAATGATAAAATCTCGCCAACAGAGTATGGCTCAAAAATTATAGAATATTCTCCTTCTTCACATCGCTGAGGGTTTATTGAATCAATACACATGCTTTTTGCATCGTCACCAACAGTATCAGGATCGAATGCATCAAGTGTTCTACAACTTGCATGTCCTATGCCAGAAACTGCCATGCCACCAATATCAGAATCTGCATTGATTGTTCCTGAAATGTATGTTGCATCATCAGAACATCGTAATCCATTTGAGTTTTCAAGCTCGAATTTTTCTGATACAATGTTTAACGAACCTGTGATGCTTGTGACTTTTCTATCAGAAGCAGAGTTGATCATCTGCTGTGCAATGTCTGCTGCACTATTGCCAGAAATTTCAGCCAGTCTTTTATCATATAGTTTTCCAATTGATGCTTTTTTTAATTGAGACGGCAATGATTTCCAAAATGTTTTGGGATTTTGAAAAGATGCCAATCTAAGTGCTGAATCTACAATTGTTCTAGGATTTTCTAAAATCGTGCTCTCAGAACCAAAAATCTTTTTTTGGTGAATTATACGTACGCCAAGTTTTTTTTCATAGTTTTGCTTTACTTCAGCAATTTCAGAGTCTGTAATTCTAATTGTTGTAACCTTGCTTTGGCAAAAAATAGTCTCACACTCGTTAATTTTTACACTTTTTGCATAAGATAGTATAGTATCAATTGATGACAACTAGTTTTTTCTTTGATTTTTGTATCTATATTTGTCGATTTTGACAAGCTCAAAATACGAATCAAATCTTGCTGTATCTTTGATGGAATCAAGTTCGCTTTCTTGCGGCTCTTGCTCAAAAGTTCTAAGTATATCATACGAGGTGTTTCTTTCTGCTGGGATTCGCCCTGCCTCTCTTACAAGATGTCTGATTTCTTTTGGCCTGAGAAGCTGGCCATGTTGTGCACCAGCAGATGTTGAGATGGATTCGTTGATTAGGGTTCCACCATAATCATTTGCTCCCCAACTTAGTAAAATCTGAGAAAACTTTGGACCCTCTTTTACCCAAGACATCTGTATGTTGTTTATGTAATTATTTAGCATGATTCTTGCAACAGCGTGCATCAACAGAACATCTTTTGCACTTGCACCATTTCTTATTCCATCATGCAGCTTGTGCTTGTACATGGGTGCTTCATTTGCTATAAAATCAAGTGGTACAAATTCTGTAAAACCATTTGTTTCTTTTTGGATATCACGCAACAAAGCAATGTGTTTTGTTCTGTCTTCGGGCGTTTCCAAATGACCAAACATGATGGTAGATGTTGATTTTATCCCAAGTCTATGAGCTGTTTTTATAACTTCAATCCAATCCTTGACAGAAATTCTTCCAGGCGAAATTTTATTTCGTAAACTCTGATCTAAAATCTCAGCGGCAGTGCCAGGAAGTGTTCCAACACCTGCATCTTTTAGTCTTAAAAGATATTCCTTGACTGAAATCTCTGATCTTGTGGCACCATATAGTACCTCTTCTGGGGAAAACCCATGTATGTGAATATCAGGAATTTCTTTTTTTATGTGTCTACATATTTTTTCATAAAGATCCGCCTCAATGTCTGGTGGCAGGCCAGCCTGAATGCAAACTTCGGTTGCACCATAACTATATGCCTCCTTTGCACGCCTTACAATCTCATCTGTTGGTAAAAAATAGCCTTCCTCTTCTCTAAAGTCTCTTGAAAATGCACAAAAACCACATTGTTTTATGCAGACATTTGTGAAATTTATGTTTCTATTAACAACATAAGTTACAATGTTTCCAACTCGTCTTCTTCGAAGCTCATCAGCAACCATGCCAACAAGATGAAACTCTAGTCCATCTGCGTAAAAGAGTCGCTCAGCCTCCTTTGCACTTATTTCTTTTTCTGACAGTGCTTTATCAAGTGTTGAAGAAATCAGTGGATCTGCATTTTTTAAAAGTGAATCAAGCCTAGATGCGTTAGATGTCATTTCCAATACTCTCTTTTTACAAATCCATACTTGTCTTGAATTTCTAACATTTTATCTCTTATCGTTGAATCAACAAATGAAAAAAACTCTGGATAAACAGGAAATCGTGCACTTAGCTCAAAGCCTGCCTTTTTACAGTCTTCTTCAATATTTTGAATTTTGGGCCACGAAAATTCTGGATTAACATAGTCAGGTGTTAACGGAGATATTCCGCCCCAATCATTTATGCCAGCAGAAAGAAAACTTTGATAAGATTTTGGTGAAAGATTTGGAGGAATTTGGATGTTCATATCAGGCATTATCACTCTTGTTAGTGCAACAATTCTCTTGAAGTAATTTTCATCAACTGGTGGAAAACCAGACATGATTGTATCTGCTTTTGGTTGAAAATTTTGTAAAATCACTTCCTGGATAGTGCCAAACTTGTCATGGATTTTCTTTATTGCAAAAATAGATTCGATAATTTCATTTTCTGTCTCTCCTATCCCAATAAGAATTCCTGTAGTCATTGGAATGCCAAGCTCCCCCGCGTTTTCAAGTACACGTAATCGCTCCTTTGGCTTTTTACTTGGGGCAAATTGGTGTGGCATATTTTTTTCTGCAAGTCGTTCACTTGAGTTCTCAAGCATTAATCCCATACTGGAATTGGTTTTTCTAAGATCATTCATCTCATTTTTTGTTAGATTTCCGGCATTTGTGTGAGGAAATAATCCATTTTCTAGGGCAATTTCAGAGCAATACACCAAATACTCTGCTGTGCTTGAAAAGCCGTTATTTTTTAACCATTTTCTTGCAACATCATATCTTTCCTCTGGTCGTTCGCCTGTAACAAACAACGCCTCTACACATCTGTATTTTTTTGCAAGATGTACAAGCTGAATTATATCGTCTTTATTCATCATTGAAAGTTTTGATTCTACAGGCTCTGCCTTGTATGTACAGTAAGAGCAAACGTCCCTGCAAAGATTGATTACATTAAAAAATACTTTTTTTGAAAAAGTGACAACATTTTTCTTGTTTTTGTTTCTTAGTATTTGTGCTGCATTGAAAAGTTCCACAGGATCATGTCTTGAAATATTAAAGACATTAATCGCATCTTCGAATGTTATTTCTTTACCTTCAAGAATATGATTTAATGTTTCAGAATTTAAAATGAGATTACTCAACGACTCATTAGCTCGACTTGAAGTATTTATTCTTGTATCAGTTTTATTGTGGCCTTTCTTCAAGTATTAAAGTAAAATCAGAAACCCGTCCATCACGTAAAACTTGTAATACCATACTGTCCCCCACTGCTTTTTCTCGTTGAAGATGAACTAAAATATCATCTATTTTTCTTACCTCTTTTCTATCAACTGACACAATTATGTCTCCACCTATCTGATAGCTTACGCCATCAACTTCTACAGTTTCACTAGAACCATGAATGCCAGCCTTGTCTGCTGGACTGTCCTCTACTACTGTAATCACTAGAAATCCTTTTGCATCTTCCAAACCAAGAACACTAGCAAGATCAGGATCAATATCTCTTCCTGCAATTCCCATCCAAGGATGATGATATACTCCTTCAGTAATTAACTCTGGAACAATTTTTGAAATCGTTTTTGATGGAACTGCAAAACCAACACCTGAAAACTCACCAGTTGCAGATTGAATTGCAGTGTTTATGCCAACGACCTCACCTCTCATGTTTAAAAGTGGTCCACCTGAATTTCCAGGATTTATTGCCGCATCGGTTTGTATTACGTCTGGAATTGAAAAGGCAGAGTCTTGAGAGGGCAGTATTCTTCCAAGCTGACTTACTATTCCAGCAGTCATAGAACCAGAAAGTCCAAATGGATTGCCAATTGCAGCTACGGCTTCCCCAACTTTGAGACTAGAAGAGTCTCCAATAGATAGTGGATGCATTAAAGAAGGGTCTGTATCTACCTTGATTACCGCTATATCAGTAAAACGATCTACTCCAACAATTTGTGCCTTATAGGAACTACCATCAAGAAATGTTACAGTTATCTTTTGAGAATCTTGAACCACATGTGCGTTGGTAATTAGATTGCCTTTTGCATCATAAACAAAACCTGAGCCAACTCCGCTCCTTCCAGAGCCTTCTGCTCTGTCTACAGTTACTCTTACCACTCCTGATTCAGCTTGCTCAAATAGCTGTGTCAAGGTTAAATCATTTTTTGTAGCAATTGGTGTGATCTCGCCAACTGTACTTACATCATGACCATTTGTGACAACGATTTCTGGCTGTAAATTTTTTGCTGGGCCTGATAATACAAAAGCAAATATGATTAAAACTACAGTGGCACCTAACGCGCTGCCTGCTATAAGCGATGATTTATCCAATTCGAAGACAGTTTATAACGTTTATCTATAATTCTTACTAATCACTCTTACGACGATGATTAACATTCAACTTTTTTGTAAGAGTTAGTCGTCACAGATTTGTTGCAAACAGAGAATTCAGTAGAATCATTTTTGAACTCCATGTACATTCAATCTCACAGCCTCAACACTAAAAATAGCTACAAAAACGGCCTCATACACTTTGAAAACTTTGTAGCTCAACAATACCAAAGTACACTTTTAACAATCGTAGAGATGATAAATACACAAAAACTGAATCCTTACAAGATTCTAAACGAGTTTGTTGCCTATCTTGACTCAAAAAACCTTAGACCAAAAACAGTCAAGCTTTGTATTTCTGCAGTCAAAGGATATCTTCGATATGTCGAAATAAAGATCTATTCAGAGGATTTTAGGCAGCTAGTAAAACTTCCAAAGGCTAGGAGATACCGAGAGGAACCACTAACAAAAGAGATCATACTGAGAGTTTTGAGAAACATTACGACAAAACTCCAGGTAGTCATTTTAATGCTAGTTGCAAGTGGAATGAGAATAGGCGAGCTTGTA
>JBQTJY010000093.1:0-5671 GCA_052386635.1 Nitrososphaerota archaeon | reverse complement strand
ATTTGCCAGACGGTGTCATAAATTGGGATCCAGCTACACAAGAATGGAAGTCTGTATCAGCTGACAAGGCAACAAGCAAAATCACATACGATCTACTGTTTGCAGACTGGCACAATGGCCAAAGAATTGACATGAATGACATTTTGTATTCTCTCTACTTTGTAATGGAGTGGGGATCACATAAACAAGAAAATGATAAAACATTTGATTCTGAATTTACTCCTCAAACAAGTCAGCTAGTAGATACAATTGTTGGCATTAGAGTAGTAGATGAGGACACTATCGAAGTATATGTGAATTATTGGCATTTTGATGAAGCTGAAATTGCAGACTGGGGAGGTGTATGGTCATCAACTCCATGGGAAATAATGCTTGCAATGGAAAAATCTGTAATCGATGGCACAGTATCATTTTCAAGATCTGGCGCTGCAAGCAAAAACATCGACTGGCTTTCTTTAAGTGTGCCAAACAATGCAGTTTTGATAAAAAACTACCTTGATGATTTTAAAAAAACAAGCTTTGTTCCACAGGCCTTGGCAAAATTCAACTCTGATCAAAAATACTTTGAATCACGATATGACGCATCAATAAAGTGGATTGAAAAAAATAATCACGCACTAATTAGCAATGGTCCATTTTACCTAGAGTCATACTCGCCAGAATCAAGAACCATAACAATAAAGTCAATTGACGATCCTGCATATCCATTTGTGGCAGGACACTGGAAGAGCTTTGAGGAAGTAAAATATCCAAAAATTGTTAGTACAAGTGTTCCAAAAATAGTTGTACTAGGAGACCAAATTACCATTCCTGTAAGCACATCTGACTCATCTCAGATCTACTATTTTTTAACAAACACGCAAGGCGCAACAGTCAGCTCTGGCATAAAAAAAATTACTAACGATACTATTACACTAGACTTTTTGCCAGAAGAGACAAGCAAACTTGGCTTGGGTGCAAATGATCTCAAGATTTATGTGATATCTGACTCTGTTTTGAGGCCTGATATTTATAAAACAAGTTTTCTTGCTGTTTCCACCCCCCAACAATATCCAGAATACTTTATTTCAGAAAGCAGCGATGAGATAGGCACAGAAAATAACTATATTGGAATTTTGGCACTGGTGGCAGGAATAATTATAGTTGGATTTATTTTGGCTAAAAGAAAACAGAGAAAAAACAAGACACTAACCTCAAGATAATTTTTTATAATTTAACTGTGGTAAGTATGAATCCTACCTAAATCTTAAATGCACATTTTTAGGCATTTGCTTGAAACTAAATGCCAGATGAATCATGTAGAACATGTGGTGGAAACCTTACCAAGCGTACGCTCTGTGCCGAATGTAAACAGGCAACAAGTATGATCTGTGTAAAGTGTGGCAAGCAAACTCTAGAACGATCACATGAAAATTGCATATCTACAATAAAAGTTTGCTATAATAATTTTGCAGGCTCGCTTACAAAACAACGAAACTTTTTGTCACTGGCATAATTTTTGCTTATCAAATTAGTTTTTTTGTGCAGTTTTTACCATGCTAAATAATTGCCTTACTGCTAGCCTTGGGTGATGTGTGGCAAGTCTAATTATGCTTGATAAACCAAACTCGGCTCTAATAAAATCAAGAAACTCGTCTGCACTTAGCTCGTTTATAATTTCTACTTCTCTATCCCATTGTTCATCTGATAGTCCAATCCATCTGTTTTGCACTTTGTATGCAGAATTTATCTTTGATGAGATTGCTTTTCTCCAATTTTCTTCATATTTTGATAACATTTTTTCTGAGGTATCATTTGCCTTGATAGCATCTGCAGCTACTTTTCCTGCAATTCTCCCAAACCTTATGGCATATCTTATGCCCTCAAGAACTAGCGGATTTGCATATCCTGCAGCATCGCCAACTAACATCAAGTTATCATACGCTGTTTTTCTAACCAAGCCATCATTTGGTATAAGTCCATAATGAAACTCAATAGGTGATATTTTTCCAAGTTTTTTGATGGGACCAAGCTTTTTTTCTATAATCTCATCTAGTCTCTGTGTAGGATCAACACCAGAATCTGGCTTTCCAATGCCAACTCCTATCCGTACTTTATTGGCTCCAACTGGAAAAATCCACGCATATCCAGAAGGGGAATATCTCTGGCCAACCATGAGATACCAAGTATCTGAATCAATGTTTTCAACAGTTGCTTCATACTCTGCACCTGCACCAAATTTTTTCCATTGTGACACTAGACCTAATGATTTTGCTATGACTGATTGAAAACCACTTGCATCTATTACAACTCTAGATTGGAAAACAATTTCTTCTTTTGCCAGATTAGCTTTGATGCCAGTAATTTTTCCACTAGAATCTGTAACTACATTTGTTGCATTGGTGTTAACAAAAAGTGTGGCACCCTCCTTGATTGCCTGCTCTACCAAAAACCGATAAGTCTTTCGTACATCCAGTACAGCAGCACGTGGATGCGTATCGCTTATTGTTACTTCGTTGTTTGGCGAGCAAAATGTATAATGTTTTATTGGATTGTAACAATCAGCAGGAATTCCAAAAGATTTTACGTCTTCTATCCATGTCACACCGCTTGTATGAACTGTCTGTGCTACAGATTCCTCCTTTTCAAGCAAAGCAACACTACAATTATTTTTTGCAGCACTATATGCTGCAGATGCCCCAGCAGGCCCTGCTCCAACTATTACTACATCAAATTGTATATTCAACTGTTAATTCAGGAATTTCTAAAATATAAAATGAAATTTATCTCTTTAAGATAGGCTTGCCATCGGTATCTACTTCTCTTTCAGCATCCATTGGTCTGTTATGTTGTGAATCTCGATGCATATAGCTGTATGAGCCGCCATCTTTACGGCAGAATTTTTTGTGTACAGCATCTTCGATTTTCAGAGTGTCTGCATTTTCATGAAACATTCGTTTTCCACAGGCCTCACAAATGATCTCTGGCATGACATTTGGCATATGGTAAATGTATTTATTTTATTCCAAAATCATCGGCTTAAATTTCAAAGACTTATGTTATAATACCTAAAACACGTAGCTGGACTCTATGGCTGACTCTAATGTCATTTCCTTTATTATATGGTCCGCATTCACGGCCATGATCGCAGTCATTTCTGGCATTGTATATCAAAAGTATCTGAGGAAGAAAAATGATAAAACACCTACATCTTGAAAAAAAAGGCCTTCGTGGACTGGCCATAGCTGAAAGTTTTTCTCAAAACTCAAAAAAATCAATACTTGCAGGCGTTGTTATGCGGCGTGACTTTATAATTGATGGATTTGTCCTTGGAAAGGCCACACTTGAAGGAAACGATGCAACAGATGAAATTTTGAAAATGTATCAAAAATTAGATAGACAAGACATTAGCTATTTGCTAATTTCAGGAATAATTATCTCAATGTACAACATTGTAGATGTCAAAAAAATTTCAAACTCGTTAAACCTGCCTGTTATCGGTGTAACTTATCAAGATTCAACCGGCATTGAGGAGGCAATAAAAAAGCATTTTCCAAACTCGTATGAAACAAAATTGCAAGCATACAAAAAATTAGGTCCGCGACATAAAGTTGCGTTAGGTACATCAAGCCAAATTTACATAAGAAATGAGGGCTGTACAGTAGAAGAGGCTAACATGATCTTAAATGATTTAACATTGCAAGGCTCGATGCCAGAACCGCTGCGAGTTGCACAACTTTTGGCAAAAACTATGCTCTTGGACTAGCCTTCAGACGCTGACTTGCCACCATCTATGTTGAGAATAATTCCTGTGACCCAATTTGCTTCATCTGAAGCTAAATAGACTGCGGCATTTGCAACATCGACAGGCTCGCCAATTCGATTTAGCGGCTGTCTGTTTTCTAAAACCTTTCTTGCATCAGGATCATCAAGGTATGGTTTTATCATACCAGACTTGATGATGCCTGGATTGATGCAATTACATCGTATATTTCTTCGAGAATATTCTACTGCAATAGCTTTTGTAAACATAGACACTGCAGCTTTTGTCGCAGAATAAACAGCAAGATGAACTTTTGGAATTGCACGCTCACTTGAAATTGAACCAATGTTGACAATACACCCTCCCTTTCTTTCAAGCATTTTTACTAAAACAGCTTTTGTCATCTTGAATACTCCAAGCATGTTCACATTTATCAAATTCATAATGTCTGAATCTGACATCTCATGGAAATGGACAGGATCATTAATCGTGCCTGCATTATTTACTAGAATGTCAATTCTGCCATAAGTGGCAGCTATTTGGTCAACTGTCTGAAGTACATGTGATTCGTTTGTAATATCACAAGACATTGAAACCGTAGCTCCTTTTTTAGCAACAGAGTTTCGCGTTTTCTCAAGTGATTCCAAATTTCGTCCAAGCAGAACAACTCTGGCACCTTCATCCACAAATCGTTTTACAATACTTGCTCCAATATCACTTGATGCGCCAGTTACTATTGCAACCTTGTCCTTTAATCGCATATAGTAAAGAGTGGATGTATCTTTTTAAAAAGAATTAGCTAAAAATTGATTTTTAAAGAATGAATTGGTTGGATTTTATAGCATTATTTTTTTGATAACTGCTTGATATAAGCTAAAATTGCTGTATAATCCATATCTCCAAACCCCGCATCAACTGCTTTTTGAAATATTTCATTTGCCTTGGCACTCATTGGAAGATTTACGCCAAAAGCCCTTGCAGCCTCATTTATCGTATCTAAATCCTTTTTTAGGTTACTTAGGGTAAATGTTGGCTCAAAGCTGTCCTTTATCATCTTGTATGCCTTGTTTTCACTCATTCCTGTTTTAAAATAAGTTGAATTTAGTATCATCAAAAATATCTCAGGATCTATATTTGCACCCCTTGCAAGCATAATTCCTTCAGAAATGGCAAGCGCAAGTAATGCTATCTGAATATTCATTGCAAGCTTTACAGAGTGAGCTGTTCCGTTTTCTCCAAGAAAAAACACCTGATTTGCCACAGTATCAAAGACTATACGATATTTTTCAAAAGTTGTTTTATCCCCCGATGCCATCATTACCAACTTGCCATCAATTGCAATATTGGGTCCGCCCATGACAGGAGTATCGAGCATTGTTATGCCATGTTCTGAAAACTTTTTTGCAATAGTTTTTGATTCAACTGGGTTTATTGTGCTCATGTCTGCTATAATCAAGCCATCATGTTTTCCTTCAACAATGCCGTTTTTTCCAAACGCCAGATCCTTTACAGCATCTGCGTTTTTTACTATTGTAAATACAATATCAGATGATTTTGCAACATCTTTTGGAAAATCAACAACCCTTGCGCCTTTTTTTGCAAGCTCGATTGTTTTATTTTTTGTTCGATTATATGCCGTTAATTCAAATCCAGACTCCAAGAGATGTATGCCAACTGCACTACCAAGCATGCCTGTGCCAATAATTCCAACTTTGGTCATATACTATCTTCTTTCCTCTGTTTTTAATTTCCATTTGGAAGAACCTAGTATAGGTGCCTCAAATTCTAAATGTCCAATAATTTTATCGCCTCGCCTTACCATAGCATAATCTGACTTGTGAGTCTTGAACATTCTTTCTTTAGGCTTGTAGCTACCTTCAATAACTTTGATCTTGAATCTGTTGCTTGCCTTTACAACTAGCTCTCTTG
>JBQTJY010000092.1:0-4687 GCA_052386635.1 Nitrososphaerota archaeon | reverse complement strand
TTACATCTGATAGTGTAGAAAAATTTCTAGATCCGTTAAAAATTAGAGAGATTCCTGGCATTGGTAAAAAAACTGAAGAGCAATTTGGTGAAGAAAAATTTGAAACAATTTTCCAACTAAAAAAACTGGATGTTTTTACCTTAAACAAAATGTTTGGAAGAAAGATTGGAACTTACATATACAATGCCGCAAGGGGAATTGATGATGAACCTGTAACACAAAGGCAGCTAACTATTCAATACAGTAAGATAGTTACACTAACACAGGATTCCAAAGACTATGACTTTCTTGTTGCAAGTCTACTTGAGCTTTGTAATGGGCTTCACTCTACAATTATTGAGGAAAACAGAATGTTCAAATCAGTTGGAATACAGTTTATCCAGACCGATCTTTCAAGTAAGACCAAGTCAAAAATGCTAAAAAATCCTACCTCAAGCTTGGAAGAGCTGCAAAAAACTGCCATGCAGCTATTACAAGAGGCGCTTGAAAATCAGACTATGCTTGTCAGAAGACTTGGAGTTAAGGTGTCCGAATTATCTGAGGTCCAGGGCCAAAGCAACATAACAAGCTATTTTTAGGCTTGTGGATTCTTTGTGGCTTCTAATTTTTTGAGTCGCTTTGTTTCAATTGAGGTGACAACCATCAGAAAAACAAAGAGCCATGGCAAAAACATGATTTCGCCTGCAACTGAGTGAAACTCTTCAAATTCTTCTACGTTTGTTGATATTTTTAGTGCAAATAATGACAATGAAACGATTCGAATCATGTTTATCCCAATAGTTCCAACTATTCCCAAAGCAAAATAGACAATCTTTCTGTTACGCTGTATGTTCATTTTTAATAAAAATGCCATCATAACTAGTGAGTAGATAATTACGCTGTGTACACCTGCAGATGGCCAAAATACCTGAAGTGCAAATGGACCATGATCTCCTTGAAGAAACATGAGATTGTCCCTTGCTGTAGCTACACCCAAGTCAAAGGCGTTGATGACCCACGCATTAACCTGTATTAGATATGGTACAACATACTGCAGCGGACCAAGCGTATCATATGGAAAAAATGTGTCAAGTGCAAGAATTATGGCACTGCCTCCAAGAAATATGGGTCCCGCTGGCGCAATTCGAATCCATCGTTTTCCAAAAAAGATGCTTAGTGTTGCAATAGCAAATGCAGACATTACAACAAAATCCCAAAGCCATTCCCAAGAATATATGAGTGGAACTTCGATTTCTTTGCCATAGTTTACAATATTTTCTTTTAGCCCGTATTCAGATCCAGCAAGATAAATCATGACAGCCGCTGCAAGTGGTATAACAGATAGGAGGCGTTTTTTTGGAATCTCTAGTTTTATGCCAAAAAGTTCTGCTACTATGAATGCCAATGCAAAAAGAAATCCACCTCTTCCTTGGTTCCAGCTCAGACTAAATGTATCTGGAAATACAGCAAGAGCGAAAAGTATCGGACTAGCAATAATTAAAATTGCAAATATCACGCTTTTGTTTTGCATCAATCTACTCGAATTTATGTCGGAAATATATATTCCACTCAGAAAAAGTCTGCAATTGTTTTTTGTTTGATCAGCTTAAACATGCTTCCTTTTGAAAGCCACTCAGTTTTGCTAATGCTCATATTTTTACATGCAAAGTTAATTGCATCATCAAAGCTTGATGCAGCATATGGTTTTTGTTTCATTGTAGCTCTGACGCTTTCCCGAACCTGCCACACACCAACTGGAACAGCATATTCTGGCCTTATTTCGCGTAAGACCAATACAGCGCCTTGTGTCTGATTTTTTACAAAATATTCTGCTACAGCCAATTTGGCTGCAAAATAGGCACCTGCAATGGCTGGAGGATGATCAATTCCTCGTGCGTCTTCAAAGTCATTGCCAAACCCAACCATGTCACCATCATGCCAAGCCTCTTGCATTTCAAACATCCATCTGTGCGGAAAAAGCACTACAGAGTACAGATTATCCAGATGCTCAAAACAAAATACTTGGCATGAATCTATTAGATCAAAGTTTAGTATTTCTGATACAAGTGACTTTGAGATAATGTCATCAGTTGCGGTAATACTCCATCGTGTAGGCACAAGTTTTCGCTTTTTGCCAAACATTCCAATGCTGAAACATTTTTGGATTTTTGAGATCTCGATTCCGCTGTTGTATAGTGCAAGTACTGCATCTTCTGCCTTGAGGTCTCGGTCATAGTAGGCTCTTTGAATTAATTTATCTGAAGATGATCTGGAAAACTTTGAACTCTTTATTTCGCCTATTGGACCAAACGGCGCACTTTCGCCATCAATTGATGTTACAGGAATAGTGTTTTTGTGAAATTCTATATCTGATTCAATTGGACGTGAGGCCATAGCAACTTCTTGCAGGTCCTCGATGTATCTTCCTTGAGGATCAGTTACAGACATTTTTTTTATTCCACGGATAAGGTTTAGCCGGAAGTTTACAATCTCTTCTAAAGTTTTTCCATACCATTTTTCTGGAATATCAAGTAGACTTGTGTCTCCATGAATCGGTGGCACCATTGGCCCTACGAACACTTTTGGATAGTTATAAGAGCCAACAAAAACTGATGGAGGACTAGAGCCACTTACTGAATTAGATGAAAACAGATTTGCATATCTTGATAGATACTCTTTCCAGTTTGATTCTATTGATTCACGGATTTCACGTGCACTACGAGTCATAAGACAGTAAAGGATTCATTTTCTATTAACTTGACTAAACACAAAGTTTGACTATGTGTCAATGCGAGATATTTAAAATTGAAAAACAATAGAAGAATAGTATGGCAATTAAAAGAATAGTGTCTTTTCTTCCTAGCGCAACAGAGCTACTTTATGAGCTAGGGCTAAAAGATAGAATTTTTGGTGTCACTCATGAGTGTCTGTATCCAGAAGAGGCAAAGTCAAAACCTCGTGTGATAACCTCAGTTTTGAATCCAGATATACTCAGCAGCAAAAAAATCGATGACAAAATCGTAGAATTAATGCGAAATGGAATGGATATTTTCTTGCTTGATGAAAAAAATCTCATAAAGGCAAATCCTGATCTTATAGTATCTCAGGAAATTTGCGAAGTGTGTTCTGCATATACAAATCAGGTAAACAAGGCCCTAAGCATTTTAGATAAAAAACCCGAAGTTCATGTACTAAATCCAACTGATCTTGATGGGATTCTTTCCAGTATTGATGAGCTTGCAAAAAAAGTTGGAAGCGAGCAGCAAGGAATAATCCTACGCAAATCACTTGAAAAAAGAATAGCGTACATTAAATCCAAAAAATTTGAAAAAAGGCCACGCGTTTTATGCATTGAGTGGATTGAGCCATTTTTTACTTCAGGTCATTGGGTTCCAGAAATGGTAGAAATTGCAGGTGGCGAAAATCTGATCAGTAAAAAGGGCGAAAAATCAAGAAGAATGACATTTGATGAGCTCGAAAAAGCAAATCCAGAGATAATCATTATGATGCCATGTGGCTTTGACACATCTAGAACCATTTCTGAATACAAAAACATTCTTGCAAATAATGACAAGTGGAACAAATTACAAGCTGTAAAAGCTAACAACGTTTACGCCGTAGACGCAAACTCGTACTTTAGCAAGCCAAGTATTAGAACAATAACAGGTCTTGAGATTTTAGCCAAAATAATTCATCCGCAAATGTTTGGCGAGATTGTAGTTCCCAAAAATTCATTTAAGCAAATCTAGCTTTTAATTTTGCATTCAAGTGAAAGTGATTTTGTTGTAGTGTAATAGGTAAAGCCTAGAATAGCTAGTGCAACAAGACGTAGCGGTATTTCATAATTTGATACAAAAGCAGTTGCTATTCCTCCTGTAGTACCAAATGTAGAGATTATTGCAAAGCCAATTGGCCCACAGCTACATGCGCCTGCAGAGGCACCTATAATAGAGCCAAACAAGCCGCTACTCATTTTTCTTGCTTGATTGTGCAGGATTTTGATTCTATATGTATTCATTGCAATTACAAGGCCAGACATGACAGATACTGCAACTATCAAAGAAAACCCAACTATTCTATCAGATGGAACATCCATGACAAGATATGGTTTTAGAAAAATATACTCTGAAACAATTGCAAGCGGGACAAATAATCCAATTGATATTATTACAGCTATGACAAGATATTTGCGATTTGAAAAAACTAGCTTTAGTGTTTGTGCCATTCTAAAGCAATGAATCGATTACACTCTTAAATACTTAGTATGGTCTCGTGTTATTTTTTTCGTCTAAATAGATTTGCAAATTTTTGTACTGCAGAGTCAAGTGGACATGATTCACCGCTTACTTGCGAATTGTGTTGGTGCTCATCAAATTTTTTCTTTGAATCAAATATTGTATCGCATTTTTCGCAATAGATTTTTGATACAGTCTTTTTTGTGAATTCGTCCATGCTCTAAATTATTCTAAGGTATTAAAAACAATTTTGCTTATAGATAATGAATTCTCATGTGGAGATTGTGGACTACCTCATATGGAGTCACATGGCCACAGTGAGCACATGAAAACATTTGGCCTGTTGGTTTTGGAGTTCGCACCAGCGGTTTTCCTGAAATCGATGTTATTGATATTATGTTACCCCTTGATATTACGGCAAAGTTTCGTGACTCTTCAATAGAGTCCAAGAATTCTTTAATTGATGCTATTAC
>JBQTJY010000091.1:0-4672 GCA_052386635.1 Nitrososphaerota archaeon | reverse complement strand
TGATATTCTTCTTTACAATGCCTATAGAATGGGCAGGATTGGATACAATGATTCCACCGCCCATCTCCTTTGCAGTATTTATCGGAGTAGCATTGGCTACACAAAAGAAATGGCCTGGTAAGGCACGACACGATGTAAGAGACTATGTTCCACCAGAAGAAGATCTCATATCAGGTGAAGATCTAAAACACTTTGTACCAAGTTCTGGTGAAGATGCATCAAGTAAAAGCGCAGCACATTAACAAATCTATTTAAATTTACCAAAAAAGGATCTTTTCTTCATTTTTTCAAGCTTGATAATTATCTTACTTCGGTAATACATTGCGGTTGCATTGTTTGGTTCAAGTTCAAGTGCCTTGTTATAGCATTGCAGGGATTCTTCCAATTTTTCTAACGAAAATAGCAATTTTCCTTTGTAGCTTAGAGCGTAAACATAGGTAGGATTAATCTCAAGTGCTTTATCACAGAACGAAAGTGCCTCCTCATATTTTTGCTGATGTTCAAGAAGCCAAACCATACTACATAAGGCCACCACGTTTGTTGGATCGATCTCTATTGCTTTTTCACAAAAAAATTTTGCAGCACCATACTTTTTGAGTGAATAAAGCGAAATGCCTTTGCTGTACATTGCACGTATATTTTTTGGCTCAATTTCTAAAACCTTGTCAAAACATTCTACTGCTTTTTCATAAAGACCAGTTCGATCATAAACAAGACCCTTGTTGAGTAATGCATCAATATATTTTGGATCAATTTCTAAAGCCTTATCAAAAAATACAAAAATTTCTTTATTTGAAAATCCAGCAAAATCAAGGGTCCACCCCTTTGCTACAAGCGCCTTTACATTTTTTGGATCAACTTCAAGTGCTTTTGTATAAAATGACATGGCTTCTTCATGCTTGCCTTGCTTTGCAAGCTCAGCTCCCTTTTCATACAGCTCTTGTGATTTTCTAGAATCTTCTTCAATTGCCTTGTTTAGATAGAAAATAGAGTCAGAATTCAGACCTAGTCTACCCAAAACCACACTTTTGTTGTATAATGCACTTGAATTCTTGGAATCTAACTCTAGTACATTATCAAGGTAGGTGATTGCTTCTTTATGTTTACCAAGCTTACTTAGCGCAGCACCTTTTTGTGTTAATGCGTCAGCATATTTTGGGTCAATTTCTAAAATCTTATCAAAACAAGTAATCGCCTCTTGCTGATTTCCTAGCTTTGATAGTGTAAGCCCTTTGTTATACAAGGCATCAATATGTTTTGGATCATTCTCTATTACCTTCTCAAAACAAGACATGGCCTCATTGAACTTTTCCAGCTTGTAAAGTGTTGATCCCCTGTGGAACTGCGCAACAAGATTATCCGGTTCTATTTGTAATGCTTTATCAAATCGTGAAAGCGCTTTCTTAAAATTGTTATAGTTTACAGATGTGATGCCTTCATTGATATAATGCCAAGAATTTTTTGAATGCTCTAGGATCATTTCAATTAATTATAATATACTTTGTTTATAATTGATCGTACATTACAGACAATTTTTTGCGATCATATACAATAATTAAATAAAAATTTGATTTTTATTTGAAAAAATAAATCGTACTTTACCTAGACATATTTAATAACGTACCATAGATCATAATTTTGAATTAAAATGGGAATGGAATTTTACGGTGAATCATACAAGGGAAATGATCAACCTCCATTTGTTGGAATCAACACATTTTTGCATCTGCCATGGGTACAAAGCCATGCAGAACTTCAAAAAGTAAAACCAAATGTAGCTATAATCGGAGAGCCATTTGATTTTGGAACAACAATTCGTCCTGGTGCACGTTATGGACCACGAGCTATACGTGCTGCATCTACAATACCTGCTCCTCCATATGAGCGATTTAACATTGAGACTGGCGCCGATCCTTTTGGTGTTTTTAGGGCAGTTGATTACGGTGATGTGAATGTTTCACCAGGCGATGTTATTGAATCACATAAAAGAATGACAGAAAAGGTCAAAGAGGTCCTTGATATTAATGGAATACCTGTAATGCTTGGAGGCGATCACTCCATAACATTTGCAAACGTTAGGGCATTTGCAAAAAAATACAAAAACATTGGAATAATTCATTTAGATACACATGCTGATTGTGCACCACAGGGTCTTTGTGGCTTCAAATATGACCACGGTGCACACATTCGAAGAATCATGGAACTTGGCTGTCTCAAAGGCAAAAACTATACTCTGATTGGTCCAAGGGGATACTGGCCTGGACCTGACCTCTACAAATGGATGTCAGATCAGGATTTTCAATGGTTTACAATGCTTGATGTTGAAGAGATGGGAATTGACACGATAGCAAAAGAGGCAGTTGACCGTGCAAACGAAGGAACAGACGCTGTCTATCTTACATGGGATATTGACTCTTTTGATCCTGCATATGCTCCAGGTACAGGTGAACCTGAGCCAAATGGCCTTACCTCAAGGGAGGGAATGAGATTGGTACGACAATTTTCTGTAGGCTTTGATCCTGATAGGTTTGCAATGGACCTAGTCGAGGTATCTCCAACCTACGATGTTAGTGATCAAAGCTCATACAATGGCGGCATTACATCAGGACTTGGACAGAGGTTGATAGTTGAGCTCTTAGCAGGATTATCTCTTACAAAACAAGGCAAAAAGGATGGTAGTCCTGTACGACCTCATAAGTATCGTGGTACAGGAAATACATATCACTTTGGAAAAGAATCTAGGCCAGAAATTCCAAAAAGAAAATGATTCATGTTAAAGCAACCATAAATGGCGAACCAGACATACCACAAATAACTAAAATATTCCAGTATGATTCTGATTCAGAAAATGTCTTTTTTTCTTCAATTGAGATAGTTAAGCAACGACTTTCAAAGACTCTGAGAATTAACCTAAATGAGACAATTCTTGTGTATTGTGCTTACCTTATTAATGAATTACGTGATAAAAAATCAGTTGAATCGATAAAGGAAAACGCAAGAAAAATTCTATCTCAGGATAAAGTAATGATTGGAGTTCCAGAATCAATAAGAAAGCTAAGTTTTGAGGTAACACTTGACAATAAGCCAACAGTGACCATAATACTTGATGAACCAATACCTATTAGCGATTACATCTTGATACCAAATACTAAAAAACAGGTGTAAAATTGGTAGAACAACTTATTGAACAATTACAGGCAATGACTCCGGCACTAGTTTTGACATTGGGTCTTGCTATAGGCTTACAGCACGCATTTGAGCCAGATCATGTAGCGGCAGTAAGCACTCAGATCTTAAAACGACGATACAAACTACAGTCAATCAAGAATATAATAACAGAAGGTACGATCAAGTCATCATTTCTTGGCGCTATGTGGGGTGCAGGTCATACAACAACACTTGTACTAATAGGACTCATTGTCTATTTTTTGGCAATAAACATCCCGCAAAATGTTTTCATGAGTTTTGAATTTGTTGTTGGAATGATGCTAGTTTTTCTTGCATTTACAACATTTAGCAACAAAAAACCGTTTACACTAAAACACTTACACACTCACACACACGACGACGGTACGATTCATACTCATCCACATGAGCACGATAGTGACCACAAGCATTCACACAAATCCTACATTATAGGTTGCATTCACGGATTAGCCGGAAGTGGGAGTCTAGTTGTATTGACTGCTAGTACACTTGGTAACATTGAGACAACTTTGAGCTTCATTTTGATATTTGGTATTGGGTCTGTAATTGGAATGGCGATAGTAAGCGGATTAATAGGGCTTCCTTTTGCATTTATAAACAAGATCGAATCTGCAAACAAAGCTCTTAGGTACATTGCTGGATTTGCAAGTTTGCTTATTGGTGCAAACATTCTATACGAAATAGCTATAGTAAACAATTTGTTTGGTATCTAAAGACATCTTTTCATGCCAATTAGCATTTATGTAGACGGTTCAGGAGGAAGTGATTCCGGATATGGATTTTATGTCAAGGAAACAGGCGAGTCGTTTTACGAGAAAAAACAAACCATCACAAACAATCAGGCAGAGTATCTTGCAATAATTGCAGCGCTAAAATTTGTAAAATCAAAAGACGATGAAATTATTATCTATAGTGATTCTAAAAACACAATTGCACAACTAAACCATGAAAATGCAATAAACAACGATCAGCTGCGAAGTCTAGCAAGGGAAGCATGGGGGTTAATTGCTAAATTTCCTAAAATAAAATTAACGTGGATACCTCGAAAAGAAAATCTAGCTGGAAAAATGCTTGGAAGCTAAGTATTTGGTTATGATTAGTTTGATTCTAAAAATATGAATAGCTTTATTATGGAAACTATTTTGAACCAAGGTTAACAAATTGGCCGAATCAGTTTTTCTTTCACCTACCTCAATTGCAATAATTGGTGCATCAGACAAGGAAGGAAGTGTAGGACGGGCTATTACCTCAAATATCATGAAGGGATACACAGGAACAATTTATCCAATTAGTCCAACAAGGGACACAGTTTTTGATAAAAAGGCCTACAAGACTGTCTTAGATGTTCCTGAACAAATTGATTTGGCAGTAATTATTACAAAAAACACTATTGTTCCAACAGTTTTAGAAGAATGTGGTAAAAAGGGAATCAAAGGAGTAATTGTAATTACCGCAGGATTCAAGG
>JBQTJY010000090.1:0-35330 GCA_052386635.1 Nitrososphaerota archaeon | reverse complement strand
TGTGTTCATAAAACGAGAATCTGATACGGTCTTAGAAAAAGTTCAGAAAATAATTGATGCGGGAATTAATGTTGTGATATCTAGACGAGGAATTAACTCATTTGCCCAAGAACGTCTTGCAAAATATGGAATAATTTCTATTAAGCGTGCAACTGAAAATGATTTGTGGTGGATTGAGAAAGCAACTGGTGCAAAAATATGTGACAAACTTGAAAACATTTCCGAAAATGATCTTGGTTATGCAAAAAAAGTTTATGAAAAAATAGTAAGCGAGGACAAGATGGTGTTTGTTGATGAATGTAAGAATCCAAAAGCAATTACAATTTTGTTGAGAGCAAATTCTAAAAAATATCTTGAGGAGTTCCATCGAACAATCAAAAATGCATATTTTGTTTTACGAAATTTCATAGAGAATCCACAAATAGTTGGTGGAGGTGGATCGACAGAATCAATAATTGCACAAAAAGTAAGACAAAGTGCTTACATGGTTGAAGGAAAAGAACAAATTGTTATAGAAAAGTTTGCTGAAGCGTTAGAAGAAATTCCAATAACTCTTGCTAGAAATGTAGGCATGGATGTCATTAATACTATTACCGAACTTAGAGCAAAACACGCTCAATTTTCTAATGATAGTTATGAATGGTTTGGCATAGATTCATCTCAAAGAAAAGTAGCTGAGGTTTTTTCAAAAAATGTGATTGAAACCCTTGCTGTAAAAGAACAGATAATCAAGACAGCGGTTGAAACTACTATTTCCTTGCTAAATGTAGATGATATTTTTATGAAAGATGAAATCGATAATACGCACTGCCATATAGATGGCACAGTTCATGCTCACCACGATGGTGGAAAGTCACACAATCATTTTGAACAAGAAGGAATAGAACAGCGCCAAATACATCATTATTACTAGATTTAGATAAATTATTTCTCTAATCTTGAAAGCAATGCAGAGTACAGAAATGGAAGAATTGTTGTTGCCTCTGCATGTACTGTAGTTTGCTTTGCATTTTGTGTTACCTTTCCCCATGATATTGCCTCATCAACTAGTGCACCACTTGAGCTTCCATCAAATTCTTGTGCAGTTGTTATGTATACTGCATAGTCCAAACCATCTCTATATTGATTCCACCAAAGTGTATGATGTTTTGGTACCCCTCCGCCAATCATTAACGCACCTGATTTTTTTGCCTTAAAGATAAAACCAGACAAAAGATCTGCGTCTGCAGTGAGATTTAATTTAAAATCATGATGTTTTTGTGTAAAAAGCCATATCTGACTTCCAACAGCACCATCCATTATACCAGGAACAATAACAGGAATCTCATTTTTGTATGCCCAATACAATAACGAGTTTTCGCCCATATGACGGCCAATCATTTTTGTAATATCAGCAGTAGACATCTCTTTGTGTCCTGCCTTGTACTCTTCTTCCAAAAAGGCTTGCATCTTTTCTTCAATTATTGGACCATAACTTTCCATTGGTACAAGCACATTGCCTAGTCTGTGGATATGTTGATCAGCCAGCTGTTTATCATCTAGTGCAAAATCACCTTCCTTGTAATTTGAGAAATATCTTGCAATGTCATGATCAAGCGAACCACAAGTTGTGATAACAACATCAAACCACTTGTTTTTTATCATGTCCTTGAGTACACCACGAAGACCTGTTGAGATAATTGCGGCAATAAATGACAGAAATTTCAGGCATTTTTTATCAGGAATCATTGTTGTTAGAATGTCTAATCCTTCAGCAAGATTTCTTGCCTCAAATCCTCCTGATTGTGACATTTGTTCAAATATTTCTTCAATGTTTGATTCTTTTTTTATTGAAATGTCTTTTACATCTCGTCCTGCTTTGATCATGCGATAGAGACTCGAGTTCGGTTATAAAACTCTGCCTTAATCCATAGTTATTTTAAGAAATAATAATAATCCTGCCAGTTCCGCAATACCTACTCCCAGCATGTAAGGAAATATTTCTGGCGAAAAAATATGTTGCATTGAAAAATATGCATAAGAACCAATAACATTATGTAAAAACAACATAGCTGCAACGACTATCAAGCCTAGTGGTAGCTGCGCCTTTGTTTTTGTATACATTTTTCCAAATATGTACATCAGTATTCCAAGTACAATCATGTTTGCAATTGAAACACCTGACAAGACTGCCGAAGTCGATTCCATTTAGATGACTGCACACCTTAAAGTCTTATTTACTTTTATCCAATTTTGCAACAATTTCATCAAAGCTCTCCATATTTACTTCTAAAAATGTTGAGACAAAATAGGTAACTCCGTACTTTTCACCTACTTTTGTTATAATGTTATTTTTTTCCAATATATTGACATGATGTTGTATTGCTTTATAGTCGAGTCCTAGATCTTTTGCAAGTTGATTTGCATTAAGAGGTTTTTCATGAATTGTTTTTACTATTCTTAATCTATTCAAACCACCTCTAGACCCAGCAAATAAAAACCAGAAAAGACGTTTAATGTGAGGATCATTAGCCATATTTTACATGTTCTCTCTTGTTGTGTTCACTAAAAGGTGTTTGTAGCAAAAATTATCTAGATTGTGAAAATATGAATACAGTTTTTCGTAAAGGTAAAAAGAGACAAACACATCTTTAGTTTGATAGAACATGATGGCACTAAATTATGCATATCCACTTTACAGGCCTCCTTCTGAAGCGAACTCACTAATATTTCAGGTCACACTTGGATGCTCATTCAACCAGTGCTCATTTTGCGATATGTACAGAAACAAAGAATATGTTGAAAGATCATGGGACGAGGTCAAAACCGAAATTGATGTTATGGCAAAACAGTTTCCTGATACAAAAAGAGTTTTCCTTGCAGATGGTGATGCGCTTAATCTTCAAACTGATTATATGGTTAAGATTATTGAATATCTGTACAAGAATTTTCCAAATCTAGAACGTGTGTCATGTTATGCAATGCCTATGAATTTACTTAAAAAATCTCCAGTGGAATTGAAAAAAATGAAAGAATCGGGACTACAAATGCTTTATTTGGGAATAGAAAGTGGTTCTGATATAATTTTAAAAAAAATTACAAAAGGTGCAACATCTCAGACCATAATTAGGGCTTGTAAAAAAGCAATGGATGCAGGTTACATCCTCTCTTGTATGGTCATATTAGGACTGGGGGGGAGAACATATTCAAAAGAGCACTCAAAGTCTACAGCTGAGATAATTAATGCTATTGCACCTCATTATGTTGGAGCACTAACACTTTATTTAGAAAATGGCATAAAAGATGAATTTCTTACAAAGTTTGAAGAACCGTTTATTCCTGTTTCGGATAATGAAGCATTAGAAGAGCTTGAAGATCTAATAAGCAGAATAAATGTGAAAGATAAAATTATTTTTAGAGCAAATCATGGTTCAAATGCTTATACTATTGGAGGTACTTTTCCTCACGATAAAAATGCAATCCTTGAAAAAATTTCGTGGATGAAAGATCATACAGAAGTTGCAAGACCAAAGGGCCTAAGAGGATTCTAATTTTACAGGTTTTCGATTATTGGTTTTAGGCCATCAGGAAGTTGTGGCATATCAGTATGACTAGTGTTATTTTGTAAAACCTCTGTTCCTATTCTTCTCACACGTTGAGTTCCAATTAATGTATCAAGGCTTCTTTGAATGTCTTTTTCTGAGAGAATGGTGCTTAACTTTTCTAAAAGCATCTGTTCGTTTTCATATTTTTCAATTGCATATTGAACTATGGTCATTTTATCAGTTATAGAAAGATCAATCATTTCTTTGTGTTCTATTTTTGAAATTAAATGTGTTACCAAAATCAAGGTACTGGGCCCACGGGGATTTGAACCCCGGATCTTCGCCGTGTAAGGGCGACGTCATAACCACTGGACTATGAGCCCAGCAAGCTACCTTGTTAAAAACCATTTAAACTTTGAGAAAAATTTTGGACAAGCTAAAAATGGAGTTTTCCAAAAGAGATTTTGTTGACAACAATTACTTTTTTTTCAAGTCCTATAGGTCTTGGACATACGACAAGAGATATTGCAATTGCTCAACATTTAGAAAACATTTCAAAATTGTTTGTCAGTGGTGTATCAGCAGTAGATCTTTTCAAAAAATATGGGTACAGTGTTAAAAATGTGTATACACCACCACAGTTTAATGTTCAAAATGGTTCATTACAATATCCTTTAAAATGGCTGTGGAAATACTACAATTATTACAAGGAATGCAAACGTGTTTCATCAAATATTATAGAAGACAAAAAACCAGAACTAGTTGTTAGTGATGAAGATTTTGCTTCATTAACAATAGCACAAAAACAAAAGATACCAACAGTGTTGATTACAGATATCCTAGAAACTAAATTCACAAAAGGAATTGGTTCGTTGATCGAAAAAAGAATGAATAGCTCCATGAGAGAAATTATAAAAAAATGCGACGTTGTAGTTTTGCCAGAAAATGGTCAAGATAAAGAAAATATCAGATATGTTGGACCTATTGTTAGAGCGACAAGATACACGAGAGAAGTTTTAAGAGAAAAATTTTCTTTTAATAAAAAAACCATAGTTGTTAGCGTTGGAGGATCTGATGCCGGAAAGTTTCTAATACAAAAAACGCTAGAAGTGTTTCCTAAATTAAAAGAAGATGTGGAACTTGTTATTGTCACTGGACCATCTATAAAAAATGAATTTACACAAAACATACGAAGTTTAGGATTTGTAGAAAACTTACATGAGATGATTTATGCAGCAGATCTTGTGATTTCTCTTGCTGGAAAATCTACAATTGATGAATCAAAATCTTATGGAACTCCTGGAATTTTCATACCAATAAAAAGCCATTTTGAACAAGAGGATAACGCAAAGCAGGAAGGATTTTCTTTTGAGGATGTCAACAAATTAGAATCATTAATTGCTGAAAAGCTAACTACAAAACGAAATCCTCTAAATTGCGATGGGGCAATGAAAGCAGCTAGCATAATACGTAGATTCGTGACCTAACATAACAATAAACCCAATAATTAATAGTGGAATGTAATTTTTTATCGCTTGTTGAATAGATTAGTTATCGCAAAATTTGGTGGTAGTGCAATTGGAGTAGATGGTATATCAATTCCAATTATTCTTCAAAGAATTAGTGAATTAAAGAAATCATCTAAAGTAATTGCAATTTTTTCTGCACCATTAACCATACATGGAGGTGAAAAAAGATCATTGACTGACATTGTACTTGGACTGGGAAAAGAGGCTGAAAAAGGACAGAGTGTAAACATTGACGAAATTAAACGAGTATATGAAAAAATACTCGAGCTAGTAGGTGATAATTACCAAATTGAATGCCAAAATATCATTAATACATTTTTAGAAAAATCAAAAGATGCTTTGGATGTTGCAAAACAAAAGGGAGAATTTGTTGACGAAGTGCGTTCTAAGACACTTGCCTTTACAGGTGAAATTTTGATATCAAAAGTAATGGATTACATCATGAAAAGTCATGGAATAAAATCTGCATCTGTAGATTTTGATGTTTGGCCGATAATAACTGATCACAATATAGAATCAACCAACTTTCTTGCATCAGAATCATTAGAAAGGTTAGAACCTTTAGAGAAACTACTCAAGGAAAATGATGTAGTTTCTATTGGAGGTTTTATCGGTAAAACAAAAGCCGGAATTATGACTACATATGAGAGAGGGGGTTCAGATAGAACAGCTGCTAATCTTGGAATTTTATTTCATAAAAAATATGAAACTAGCATTGATTTTGAGAAAGACAGTTCAGTAGTTTCTGCCGATCCAAAAATTGTAACTGAAAAACTTGATGAAATCAAACAGATTTCCTATAATGAAGCAAGGCTGGCTGGAATGTTTGGTATGAAAATTCTCGATCCTATTGCAATTAAAGAAATTTTAGAACATGGTGTAGATATGCCCATTATAATTACCGATATGAAAAATCCTAGAAAAACTACAATAATCAAAAGAAGGCCTGATGAAAAAAGTAATCATCCATTAAAAATAGTCACGGGAAAGAAGAATTGTGCAATTTTAAGAATTGAAAATTCATCTGCGCAAAGGTTACTAGAATCGCTTGAAAATGATAAACGCTACAGCGAATTTGTAATTTTATCGCCTTTTACAAAAGATGGAATAGAGTTTGCAAGAATCTTATTTCTAGATGCTGACTATGTGAAGCGTAATGAGAAATACATACTTGGATTTGACTCTCTTGCCACTATTGCCTATAATAGAGGTGTCATTACTTTGATTGGCGATGAGATGTGGAAAGTACAACAAGTTGCATCAAAGACAAGTTCGAAAATTGGTGAAGCTGGTCTAAACATATTGAATATGGATGCACAAGAAGAAACATCAAGAATAATTATTGTCATTGAGGATACAGGTAACAATATAGCACATGCCATAAGAGCAGTTCATTCAGAAAGAGAGATCATCAACAAGTCAAAAATTTAAAAAATCAACATCGTTGGCTCTACAGGCCCTTACCTGTAGTGCCAAAGTGGGTTTGTTCTTGGACCTTTATCTAGAGTCAGTCCGGCGTTACCCAAAACACGCGCTAAGTATAATTTACATTTTTAATATTTAGATTTGATCTATATAGTCTATTGATCTAATTAGTAATGTCTAATTTGATAATGAATGATTTTGTAGTTTTGTATGAAAAATACTGTAACAGTTTCTATTTCAACTTTAATTCTGTAAAAAAATTGTTGTAAGATAATCAAAATAAAAATTAAAGCTATTTTTAGAATTTCAAAAAAATTGTAGTTATGTTGAATCAACAGAATAACAAAATCTCATAATTCTTTAAATTACCAACACATTTTCCATTCCCATATGAAAGAAGTAGGCAAGATATGGATGAATGGAAAATTAGTTCCATTCAAAAATGCCAAAGTACATGTACTGACTCATGCATTGCATTACTCAACTGCAGTGTTTGAGGGAATAAGATGTTATGATACTCCAGATGGTTCAGCAATTTTTCGATTATATGAGCACATAGAAAGATTTTTCAATTCTGCAAAAATGTATTCAATGATTATTCCATATTCAAAACAACAAATTGAGAATGCAATTATCCAAACAGTAAAAGCAAGTACTCTTAAAGAATGTTACATCAGACCTATAGCGTACTATGGATATGGCACTATGGGTCTTACACCAACACTAAACAAAATAGATGTTGCGATAGCATGTTGGGAATGGAAGATTGGTGAGTCAAAGGCTGGCAAGATATCTGGTGCAAGATGTAAAGTTTCAAGTTGGATAAGAATAGATTCACGTTCGCAACCAATGAAAGCAAAGGCTGCATCAAACTATGCAAATGCTGCCCTTGCCAGAGTTGAGGCATTAAATGATGGGTATGACGAATCTATCATGTTAAACAATCAAGGCAAGATAGCAGAAGGAAGTGCAGAAAATATTTTCATTGTAAAAAACAACCAGATATTTACTCCACCTCTTACAGCTGGTATTTTAGAAGGAATTACAAGAGACAGTGTCATTAAAATAATTGAAGAGAATGGTGAAGAAGTCACTGAAAAAGATCTTGATAGAGAGGATCTTTATGTAGCAGATGAAGTATTTATGACAGGAACTGCTGCTGAAGTAAAATCTGTTACAGAAATTGATCAAATAACAATTGGAAATGGCAGACCAGGTCCAAAAACACGAGAGTTACAAAAATCGTTTATGAATGTGGCCATGGGAAAAGATGATCGATTTCTTTCATGGCTCAAATACATTTAGAACTATGTTTTTACATTTAAAATTACAAAGTACATGATTATGGACTCTTGTGACTTTGATTCAATGCAAGAAATGTGTTGGTTTTGTAAAAAAGGCAGACATCAGGAATGTATGAAGGAAATTCCTGTAACCACTAAATCTGATGGACCACATGATTGTACTTTTGATACCAAACTAGTACCGTGTAAATGCACTCACAAATAATGTTCATATGAGCGGGTCTAGAGGGATTTGAACCCTCGACAGCCGGATTAAGAGTCCGGTGCTCTACCTGGCTGAGCCATAGACCCTAAAAATAGCAAATGTTAGAGTCGTTATTAACCATGTGTAAAAAAAGAAATTTAATTTTGAGTTTTAGCTTCTAGTTGATTGTATTTTTCTAAAATGGCTGTAAGAACAGTTGATACTGGAACGTTGTTCATCTTTTTCTTTTCAGCTAAAAGTTTCTGGTATGCATCAAGTGTGATGTAAACTGGTATAGAACCATTACCTTCTAGTAAACCTCTTACTTTGTATAATGCAGTTTCCATTCCTCTTTCAGCAGATTTTGCAAACCTGACTTTGTTGATTATTCCTCCTAGTGGTCCAAATGGCATTTCATAATCAACTGTCATTGTTACTTTAGTAAGATTATCACCTAATGCTTTGAATTTATTAGTAATCTGCCATTTTTTAAAAGGACCTTTGATCATCTTTGCCGAGATTTTTTCTTCTCTGTCAAATTCAGTTGTTTCACAATCCCATTCTAGCCTTTTACCAGTAAAATCAGCTATTACTCTAAAAGTTGTTCCAACTCCCATTCCAGCCTTAATATCCATTGGAACGACTGTCATTCCTACACCTTTGTCACTCATTTGATCAGAAACGTGTTCTGGTCTTGCAAAATAAGTGAAAACAGTGCTAATTGATGCTTTGATATCAATTGATTTTTGAATTAAAGTCAACGTTTGGATGTTTTGACGGTCTAGATTTAAAGCTTTTGTAAATTTTTAGAATAAAAATTACACTATAATAAATTGGTAAAACTAGATGTGATAGTATGAAGAAGAGAAAAATGTTGTCATTCTATGTTTTAGTTTTTTTAATTTTCTTTTTAACTACTACAATTTACGAGGCTAACGCACATTCTTTATTCAATTCAGCAGAATCTACAATAGGGGATTATAGAGTCCAGATCGCAACACTTCCTGAAATTCCATCAACTGGAGAAAAATCACAAATTCTTTTAAGAGTTACAGATCGGGATTTAAATGAAGTTGATAGATTTACCAGTGGCATTCGTATATTTTTTAATGGTGAAGAGGTAGATACAATTCCACCTCAAGCACATGATGGCGGTCATTGGCAAACAGATTATGTATTTCAAAGCTCTGGAAATCATATTTTTAGAGTGGATCTTTATGATGTTGCAAAAGATGGCGGGGTAATAACTTATACATTTAATATCAGTACGCAAAACCCCTTTGGCTATATTTTCATATATTCTATAGCGGCAGGAAGTATTGGCTTTGTTATTATTCTTAGTTATATCTATCTCCCAAAAATATTAAAATCTAGAACTAAATCTTAGTTTGAATTGCAATATTTGCTAATCTAAAAGCAAACAAAGTGGTCAACAGAACCATAGCAAATAATAGAATTCCTATTCCCAAGTGAATAGCGACAAGCATTGCATGTAACTTGAGATCAATTACGATAGCACCTAATGTGATCTGAGTTATTACAAAAATTGCAGCTAACGTACTTGTAAGTTTGATTTTTTTATGAGAGTTTTTTGCAAGCCAACTACCTACGGATGTTACAATAACAAGCGCACCTGTAGTAGCAGCTACAAATCTGTGAACCCATTCTATTATGTATTCATCATTTGGAAATAGACCATTTGGACATAATGGCCACTCAGGACAAGATAGACCTAAACCTGCTGCAGAAACGTATCCACCAATAAACATCAAAGAGTATAGAACTACTAATGATGCAAGTGATAGATATTTTAAAATCAAAATTATTCTACGATAAACTTTCCTTGCATTCCTTGAATACTATGCCCAGGAACTGTGCAAATGTAGTAGTATGTACCTGGAGCACCTGCAGTAAATGTGACTTCACCAGACTGCTCCGGTTTTAATGGATTGGATGCAGAGTGTATGGCAGAATTCCAGACAACGCTATTGAAATCTTCTGGATTTGTTACGACCCCAAATGCATGAAAGGATTTTCCGTTGTTTGTTGCTTTGATTGTTACGGAATCACCAGATTTTACTATAATTTCTGGATTATTTCCTTCTTCTCCTGGAAGAGCATTAAAAGCTAATGTTTTGAAATCGGATGATTCTACAAAATTGAGTTCAAAATTATGATTAACACCGGTTGGTGGTGCAGCTTGACTTGTGGAGGATTGTTTTGGACCAACTACTATTTTTCCTTCCATTCCCTGCTCTCTATGACCTGGCACCGTACAAATGTAATAGTATGTACCTTCCCTTGTTGGAATAAATTCTGACTTGCCCATCTCACCTGGTTTTAGTGGATTATTTGCACTTGCTATTTCAGTTCCCGCTAGTGCTGTACCTATTCCTTCTAATGCGTCTGTAACCGCAAACGCATGAAATGACTTGCCTCCGTTTGTGACATCAAAGATTACTTTATCACCTACATTTGCTTGGATTTCTGGATTGTTATTTGGCTCTCCTGGCAATGCATTAAATGCAAGTGTTCTAAAATCAGATGACTCTACAAATGTTAGTGAAACTTGGATTTCCTTTCCTGTTACAACTCCTGGTGCCAAAGATTCTGCCTTTGGACCAACTCCTGCTGCAGGCGGGGCAGAGATCCAATAGTCCCACATTCCAAAGAAGATCACTCCACCGACTACACAAATTCCTAACACAATTGCCATCATCTTTGCTGTTCGCTCAGGGGAAGTTCTGAATATAGGTTCTATGTGTTCTGTATGGCTCATTATTATTACCTAGTGATGTGGATTCTTTTGTTGATATGGATAATAGTATTTGCCGCCCAATCCCCACGGATCGTCCATGTTTGATTCTTTTCCTTTAGCTGCACTGTAAATCATATTTGCTAGGAAAATTGCAGCACCAATACCTAATAGCATTCCACCTATTGATGCGAATTGATTCATTGCAATCCACTCTGGGAATGGTGGATAGTCAAAAATTCTTCTTGGCATTCCGTACAGTCCAAGTACATGTTGCGTAAAGAATACCATTACTGCACCGATAAAAGATACAATAAAGTGAACGTTGCCCCATTTTTCATTATACATTCTTCCTGTCACATATGGAAATATGTAATACAAGAATCCAAATGAACCAAATGCTATTGTGCCCATCACAAATAGGTGGAAATGCCCCACTACCCAGTAACTATCATGTGTAATAAAGTCAAGTGGCATAGCAGTGTTTACTACACCGCCAGCTCCTGCTGAGAAGAATAATGCAATGCCTCCAACTGACCACATCATAGGAGTTGCAAACCTAATTCTACCACCCCACATGGTAGCAAGAAAGTTGAATACATGCATTGCCGATGCAGGAACTGCAGCAAGTGTGCCTACCATGAATACCGTTTTTTCTGTAAATGACATTCCCGTAGCATACATGTGGTGAGCCCATGAAGCAAATCCCACTATACTTAGTAGTATAAAGGCCGCTACTCCTGAACCATGGCTAAATATTGGCTTTCTTGAAAATCTTGGAATTA
Organism: Nitrososphaerota archaeon; assembly: GCA_052386635.1. Taxonomy (GTDB): domain Archaea; phylum Thermoproteota; class Nitrososphaeria; order Nitrososphaerales; family Nitrosopumilaceae; genus VHBM01. Next base: position 23,824 of record JBQTJY010000090.1, on the reverse strand, counting down.
TTTCATACATGAAGCCAATTGCAGGTATGACTAGGACGTAAACCTCAGGATGGAACGTAAACCAGAAGAGATGCTGATAAGCGATGGGGTCGCCACCTAATGCCGGATTAAAGAAGCCCGATACAGCAAGTCTATCAGTAAGTAACATTAGTAGTGCAGCTGCAAATGTCGGCATTGCAACTATCATAATTAATGAAGATGTTAGGTAGGCCCATGCCAATAATGGTATTTTGCTTAATGGAAGATCAGGATGCTTGCATTTTAGAATTGTAACAATAAAATTAATTGCCCCAAGAATTGATGAGACACCAAGAATTTTTAAACCAAATATCCACATGTCTGCAGCAGGCCCTGGTGCGCTGATAACAGAGTATGGGGCATAGGCGTTCCATGTAAAGTCTGCAAAACCAAGCCAAACTAACGCAAATCCTGGAGGAATCATCCAAAATGCGATGGCGTTCAATTTTGGATATGCCATGTCTTTGTATCTTACCATGATTGGTACCAAATAGTTACCAATCGCAGATGCAAATGGCAAAATAAAGAGAAATATCAGCGTAGTTCCATGAACTGTGAACATTCTGTTAAATGTCATTGAATCAGCAATTATTTGAGATCCTGGTAAGAAAAGCTCTAGTCTGATTGCAAGAGCTAATGCTCCACCCATAAAGAGTGCAGCTAATGATGTTATCAGGTAAAGTAAACCAACGTCAGTGTGGTGAGTAGAGAACATTATTTGCCAAATTGGTCTTGGTTTTTGAATTTCTAGTACCATTGACTACCACTTTTGCATTTTGACTTTGTTATTAAAAGTCTTGATATCATGCAGTGTCCTCCACATACAAGGTTCCACGCATATTATAGTGAATTAAACCGCAATATTCTCTGCATTGGATTGGAAATTCGCCTGTATCTTTTGGTACAAACCAAACTGTGTTAATTCTTCCAGGTACTGCATCTTGTAATACAACATAATCAGGAATGTTAAATGAGTGTATGACATCTTTTGATGTAATTTCAAATTTGTATGGTTTTCCTTTCTGTAAATGAAGTTCACCGATTTCTTTTGTTCCATCTGTATGCTCGAATGTCCAGAACCATTGTTGGCCAGTCACTTTAATTATCTCGGCATCTGCAGGAACATGATCAACTAATCTTTCCACGTTCCACGATTCGGCTCCTACCCAGACAAGTAATGCCACAACAACTCCAACATATACCCATTCAGGCCATGTTGAATGTCCACTCATTTTTTACCACTCTCCGGCAGCTTCATACTTTGTTGGCTTTGCTTTTGGGTTAGATTCTCTAAATCTCCATACCAGCCAAATTAGTGTTCCAGAAACAACTGCTCCAATAACAAAAGCAACAGTCATTAATCTAAAAAATAGATTCCAGATCTCAACACGTCTGTCAAGATATTCACCTGGTTCATCACCTGCTGCTAACACATATTGTATAGTTGGCAACACAAGTAAAATTGTTAACACGCATGATAATCCAAATATTTTTTTCATTACCAGTTGTTCTGTCGTGGCCTTTAAATTGTATTTAAGGGTTTTGAGGATTTTCAGTTTTAACAAATCTTTTTGCATCCATTAAATTAATTGCAGAAAGCGATAATTTTCCTTGTTCTTCATCAATCACTGTAAGAGATCCATTAGCAATAATCAACTCAAATAATGACTGAGGTTTCAAATCAAGAATAGTTGAAATCGCAGCTTTGATTGGATCCATATGAGTAACCAACAAAACGTTTTCGCTTGTATGTTGTTTTATAACATAATCAACCATGTCTAAGACTCGTTTTTTAACCTCAGTAAAAGTTTCGACTCCATTATGAGCAATTTCTGTTTCTCCTTCATAAAATTTCAAAAAAACATTTCCATGAGTAGCAAAAATTTCATTATATGGCATGCCTGTAAATTTTCCCATATCAATCTCAATCAATCTATTATCAATTCTATATTCAATTGAATTATTTTTTGCAATTATATCAGCAGTTGTTAATGCACGTTCAATAGGGCTGGTATAGATTGTATCAATTTTAAGTGGCTTAAGATATCTTGCAATACTTTTAGCTTGTTTGATACCAACTTCAGTCAATGGAATGCCGGGTGTTCTCCCAGCCAAGATTCGTTCTGTATTGTTTTTAGCTTGTCCATGTCGAAGAAATATAATCAATTTTGAATTCTTTTTGAGCTCTCAAATAGAGATAATAATAACATTACCAGAACCAAGTCGATGAAAATAGGAATTGTTGGTGGAACTGGCGGCATGGGAAAAGGTTTTGCGTTGAGATGGTGTATCAATCATGATATTTTAATTGGTTCAAGAGATGCAGTGAGAGCAACAAGTGTTGCAGAGGAATACACAAATCTTGCAAGAGAAATCTATGGAAAAATCAAGGGATCTATAAAAGGAAATGATAATGTTTCCATTGCAAAAGAATCCGATGTTTTAATTTTATCAATACCTTATGAAAATATTGACTCTACTTGCTCACAAATACTTGCACAGATAAAAGATAGCTGTGTTGTGATATCGCCAATAGTGCCAATGGTAAAAACAGAATTGGGTTTTGAATTCATTCCCTTAAAAGAAAACAAACCGTTTTCATATAAATTGGTGTCAAAATATATGAAAAATAGAGCAAATCTTGTTTCTGCGTTTCACGTGATTTCAGAGAAAAAATTAGTTGATCCAAATCTTTCATTAGACTATGACATCTTTGTTTGTGGTGATGATATTAATTCTGTAAAAATCGTAAATGATTTAATTAATGAGATTAAAGGTCTTCGTCCAATTTACTTGGGATCTGGATCATTGTCATATTTTGCAGAAATGGCAACTCCATTGTTGCTTAATGCAATGATAAAAAACAAACTAAAGAATCCTGGCATCAAGATAGTTTAAAGTTCACAACCTGCGAATAGAACTATGAATTATGCACCTCGTAGTGCAAGAAATTGGTATACGGCCATGGGAATACTGTTCATAATTATGGCGTTGATAGTTTTGACTAGAAATCTCATCATTTGGGGACCTGGCTTTGTTTTAGATTTTTTGCTAAGTTCAGAAATTACGAATGAAAAAGTATCTTTGGGCATGATTGTATTTGGTAGTTTTTTAATTATTGTTGGATTCAAAAAAAGGACGTTAGAAAATAGATAAACAAATTATTGATTTACAAACTCTTCAATATTGTTTAAAGCGAGATCAAGTGTTTGTATGTCAGGTAAAAACACTAATCTAAAATGTCCGCTGCCATACTTTGTTCCAAAACCAGAGCCATGTACAGTAAGTACTCCCTTTGTTCGTAATAGTTCTAACACAAATTCTCTATCTGAGCTGTACTTGTTGTGTTCAATTTTTGGAAATGCGTAGAAAGCACCTTTTGGGTTTGAACATGAAAGTCCCGAAATCGAGTTTAATCGTTTTATTATAAAATCTCTACGTTTTTTCAATTCGGAGACAAATTCTGAAATGTATCCTTGTGGCCCACGTAATGATTCTAATGCACCATATTGTACTGGCAAGTTAGTAGAAATTCGAACACGTGCAAGCTTCGGTAAATTTTCTCTTATCATATCTAGTTTTGAAGAGCTGTTAAATGCAATGTAACCTATTCGCCAACCAGACATTAAGTGAACTTTGGAAAAACCATTTAAGACTATAACTGGTGAATCATGAGCTACCTTTCCAATACCTACAAATTTTTCATCAAACACGATTTGATCGTAAATTTCATCACAGATTATGTAGAGATCATTTTCGTTTGCAATATCGACTAGTTCTTTTAATGATTTTTCGTTGAATACAACTCCTGTTGGATTATTTGGACTGATTAGACAAATTGCTACAGTTTTTGTGGTTATTTTTGATTTAATATCATCAAGATCAGGTCTTGAATTATTCAAGTCAACTGCAAATTCTATTGGAATTCCACCATGTAGTCGAACATATGATGCATAAGGAGGATAGTAAGGACCTGGAAGTAATACTTCATCGCCTTCTTCTATAATAGAAGATATGACCATGTCAAGACCTTCAGATATTCCATTAGTGATGAGGATATCATCAGGATTCACAGAAAGGCCCTTGTTATTTTCTTTTTTTGCTATTTCTTCACGTAATTCTGGTAAACCTTCTGATGGCGCATAATAATTTTCGCCATTTCGAATAGCATTAATCATTGCCTCTTTTACATTATCAGGCGTCTGAAAACCAAACTGAACAGGATCACCTATGTTAAGATAAGTAACTTTTTTTCCTTGTTTTTGTAATTTCCGTGCTTCGGTTACAATATCTCTAATTGCATACTCTACACCTACAACTTTTTTTGAAACTTTCAAGTATCTAGACAAATATTTAGCCTCGTTAAAGTCTTACTTGTTTGGACTCGTAGCACAGTCAGGATAGTGCGGGTGGCTTCGGACCACCAGGCCGAGGGATCGAAGCCCTCCGAGCCCTTTCAAACTGAAATTTTATCAAACAATTTATTTGTGTATCAATATCAAATTTGTTAATATGACACCTGGCATAGGATTAATGAAACGAAGGTTAGAAAAAGAAAAAGATGCTATAGCATTAGCAATTTCTGGAATTATAAAAAACTATAATGTTAAAGAGACACAAATCCAAACACTTGAAACAAAATATGATGAAGATGCTGGAGATTGGTATGTGGCATTAGGTTTTGACAACAAACGAACAATTGTTAAAATGGATTCAGTGCATGCCACTATTACGGAAATAAAGGAAATTTAATTTGATTTTTTAAATTCTACGTTTGGTGTTTCTTGATTTGGGATGGTAACTAATCCACCGTCCAATAATTGTCTTACTAATTGCGTAACCTCTTTTTCTACTTGTGTTCTTTGCAAACCTGTCTGTTGAGCAAATATATCAACAAGCTCTGTTATCTTTCTCTTTCCGTTACATGACTTCCAAAAATTAACAATTGCTTGATTTACCATAAATCCTTGATTATGTTCATTTGCAATAACTAGTGAGCCATCCTCTTGTTTAATTAAAGAACCAACACCCTGAGGCATTGCGGTTTCATAATCTATTGGGGCAGGCGTGCTTCTAGATCCCATATTCTTAATCATAGATCTTGCTTCATCAGACATTTTATCAATTGACCAAGGAGGATCCCATACAATATTGACTTGAACTTTATTTACACCTGGCACCTTTTTTGCATATCTTGTTACGTCACTAACAAGAGTCTCATGTAAAGGACATCCTTGTGTAGTCATTGTCATTTTGATATTAACATCGTTATTAGTAGAAACATCAATTCCGTAAATCAAACCCATATCGACTATATTGATTGGCACTTCAGGATCCATGCACTGCTTTAATGAATTTCGGATTTGTTCTGGGTTAACTGTACTCATATTTTTAAAAATTGTATTAAAATCAATAAAAACTTTCTATTTCTTAGCTTCAAATAATGTTTTGATAGATTCTTCAAACGGTGGTTTTGCAATACCGGCTTCAGTAATTATTCCTGTTATTAATTCAGGTGGGGTCATATCAAATGCTGGATTTATTACGCCTATCCCTTCTGGTGCAGTTTTTCTATCTCCTACCTGAGTAACTTCTTCTGCTTTTCTTTGCTCAATAACTATATCGCCTGGATTGCTTTGTAGATCAAATGATGATAAAGGAGCAGCTACGTAAAATGGGATTCTGTGTTGTTTTGCAATTATAGCAACTTGATATGTTCCGATTTTATTAAATACATGACCTCTGCGTAAAATTCTATCCGCACCTACAATAACTTTGTTTACCAGTCCATTGGCTATTGTATATCCTACAGCTGTATCTGGAATTAAACTAACATCTATTCCATCATGTTTTAATTCAAAAGCAGTTAATCTTGAACCTTGTTGTACAGGTCTTGTTTCTGTTGCTATAACTTTTATATTTTTTCCACTTTCTTTTGTCGCACGTATTACACCTAATGCTGTACCATATGCTACTGTTGCTAAAGCACCTGCATTACAGTGAGTCATTATAATGTCATTATTATCAAATAATTGAGAACCGTGTTTTCCCATAGTTTTGTTAATTTTTATGTCATCATCTGCCATTTGTTTGGCAGCATGAATCACAGACTCCTGTATCTCAGAAACGGTTTGGTCCTGTTTAGCTATTTTCATTATTTGTTCTAAACCCCATGATAGGTTTACTGCAGTTGGCCTTGTCTCAAAAAGAATTTTTTTTGCAGTTTCTAAATCTTGAATGAGTTCATTTGTAGTTTTGGCTTTACTTTGTAATGCAGCTAATGCTAAACCAAAAGCTCCTGCAACGCCTATTGCAGGCGCACCACGAATTACTAAGTTTTTAATTGCATTTGCAACATCCTTGTAATTTGAAAATTCAACATATACTAGTTCGTTTGGTAATTTTGTTTGGTCTACCATAACAACTTTATTTTCCTTCCATTCTATAGTTTTTATTGTCATAGAATTTTAATGATGGTTAAAACATGCTTTTATTATTTCTTCATTTTGTTAAAGTTGTATTTTTTCTATCTGTGTAATTGTTTTTAAATGGTACCATATTAAAGCATGTGTTTCAAATGAAAATAGACAAATATGTATTCAGAGATCTGAAAACAAAAAAAGAAAAAGAAAGTTTAACAGAATTTTTTAGACATCAGACAAATGCTGAATTTGGTGGATATAGATTGTTTGATGGAACCAGATCTCACATAATGCATAATCCTGAAGAACTGTCTGATTTGATATTTTTTTTAAAAAATTATGAAAAAAAGATTAAAAAGAAAATTCGTAATTTTTTAGAAATTGGGTTTAGTTCTGGCAAATTGAATACGATATTGAATAAATTTTTTAATTTTGAACAAATAGTTGCAGTAGACAATTTTACTGCAGATATGAGCTCTACAGATCTACTGGCAAATCTAAGAAGAAAAAATTTAATCTTAATTTGTGGGAATTCAGATAAAAAAGAAATTCTACAAATTATAAAAAAATTTCAACCGTTTGATATTATTTTTGTAGATGCTAGCCACGAGTATGAAGATGCAAAAAAAGATCTCAATAATTATTGTAAAATGTTATCAGATTATGGTATATTGGTTGCACACGACATTCACAGTCTTGAATATCCAGGGGTCAACAAAGCTTGGAATGAATTCAAACGTGAAAATAATTTTATTTTTAAGGAATTTGTGTGTAGAAAATATTATTTTGTTTGTGGTGTAGGATTGGCGATCAAGAAACCATAGTATTTTTTAGTACATTTTAACAAAATCAGTAGTTTTGAATTGTTTTCTATATACATTTCCTGCAGTGAAGACTCTATCTTCAAAGACCATATCATTATTTCCAAGACCTAACAAAAATTTTTCTATGTCAGTAAGTTTTTTTTGTGTAATTTCGTCTAAATAGATTCTTTGATTCAATAATTGTGGTATATCCCTCCGTCTGATATCCATAAACAAAACACGTCTTCTATTCCCATTGATGTTAGCGGTGCCACTATGCCAGAGATTTGCATCCATTAGAATAATTCCTGATTCTTTAATTTCAACAAATATTTCATCTGGATGTGAAGATTTATCCTTTAGATGTTCTTCAATCCAACCAGTTTTCTTGTGAGTTTTTGGAACAATACGCATGGGCCCATTATTTTTATTGGTGTCATCTAGAAAAATAAAAGCTACAATGTTTTGGGTTTTTTCGTCTTCGCTTTTTTTTGGTATCCAGTCTATATGAAGATCTTGTAGTCCGGTTCCTTTTTTAGGTTCTCGCATATCTAGAGCACCAATTTTTACATCATCACCAAGGATCGCATAAGATATTTTAAGAATATTTTTTTCAGTTAACAGTTTGAGAAATAATTCATGTTTGTTGAATAAATTTCCTAATCTATTTGCACCTGGTTGAAAAATTTTTTGGTATTTCATATATTCTTCTTTTCCTTCCCAACCACCTCTCCACGATTCTTTTTCTAGCAATGAATCAATAATTCTTCTATACTCATCAACATATTTACTAACTAAATCAGATTTTGGGATTATACAAAAACCATTTTCGTTGAAAAATTCTGCTAAATGGACATCTTCGGCATTCAGTTTATAGTCTAGTTTTTCAAGTATTGTCTTAATTGAATTAATCATTATGAAAAAACTAGAATGATTAAACTAAATTAAATTTTACGAAGAATTTCATTTTCTTGATTTATATGGTATAGTAATATTGGCTTCAAAATGAAATTCTAGCTCAAATAGTGCAAATAGCGAACGGTTTTATATTTTTCAAATTTTGTAGCTGCCAAAATGGGTTAAGGAAACGATGGGTTAAAAAACAAGAGAGTGAAGAGGACAAAACGTTCGAAAAAAAGGAAAAGAAAATGTGGCATAATGATTTTAAAGAATTATTAGATAAGTTTGAAATGAAAAACCTAGAAGGTTTTTGTATTAACTATATTGGAACAGAAACAGTCAAAGAGACCGATTCATTTGGAATTAAATCAGATGAAGTAGGCAATGAAGAAATTAAGGTTGTGTCACCAATTGATAAAACTTTGTTGGGTAAGGTAAAAGTATCAGACCGTGTAGAATATACTCAACAAGTTACTGCGTTAAAAAAAGCTCAAGAATCATGGAAAATAATTCCGGCTCCACAGCGAGGAGAACTTATTCGTTTGTTCGGTGATGAATTAAGAAAATCTAAACATGAATTAGGCAAGTTAGTCACTATAGAAACCGGAAAAATTTTACAAGAAGGTTTAGGCGAAGTCCAAGAAATGATAGATATTTGCGATTTCGCTGTTGGCTTGTCAAGGCAATTGTATGGCTTGACAATGCCATCTGAACGTTCTGGCCATAGAATACAAGAAATTTGGCATCCACTTGGTGTTGTTGGTATTGTTACTTCATTTAATTTTCCAGTATCAGTTTGGAGTTGGAATTTTACATTGGCCACAATTTGTGGTAATGCTACACTATGGAAACCTTCACCAAAAACACCTTTAACTGCTATGGCATGCTATAGAATTTGGCAACGGGCAGTTAAGCGTTCAGGATTACATCACTCGATAGAAAATATCTTAAAAATTATTTATGGACATAAAGAACAAGCTGAATGGATAGCAAAAGATGAAAATATTGCTCTAGTAAGTTTAACTGGGTCTACTCAAATGGGTAAGGCATTAGGTAAACATGTTACTGAACGATTTGGTAAATTGATAATGGAACTTGGTGGCAATAATGCTATGATTGTAACACCAAGCGCAGATATGAGATTAGTGTTGCGAGCAATAATATTTTCTGCTGTTGGTACGTGTGGTCAAAGATGTACAACGTTAAGAAGAGTGATAATTCATACTTCAATTTATAGTAAATTCGCTTCCGAATTAAAGAAATACTATAAAGCTATTAAAATTGGCAATCCATTAGAAAAAGATGTTTTAATTGGTCCAATAATTAGTGAAGATGCATTTAATCAAATGCAAGATGTTTTACAAGAATGCAAACGTAAAGGAGGTATTGTTACTGGAGGCGACAGAGTAGATGGAGAAGGAGCAGGATCTTATGTAACTCCAGCAATAGTAGAGTTTAACAAAGTGGATGAAATAACTAAAAGAGAAACGTTTGCACCTATATTGTATCTTATACCATACAACACTATTGATGAAGCGATTCAAATACAAAACGATGTACCGCAAGGTCTATCATCGTGTATTTTTTCACGAGATTTGATAGAAACTGAACAGTTTATTGGACCAAATGGCTCTGATTGTGGATTAGTAAATGTTAACATTGGTCCAAGTGGTGCTGAAATTGGCGGAGCATTTGGTGGTGAAAAAGAAACCGGAGGTGGACGTGAGTCAGGTTCAGATGCGTGGAAGGCATATATGAGACGAATTACAGTTACAACAAATTTTTCATCCGACCTGCCATTAGCTCAAGGCATTAAGTTTGACATTTAATTCTAGAAATCATGAGATTTACTGATTGGCATTACTTTTAATTTCAGAGCATCGCTTTAAATATTATAATAAAAAAACTTTCATTGTACTAAATTGGCTTTTTAGATATGACTAATTTGTATCCAGAAGCTAAATTACGAATTAGAATGAGTTCTCATGATGCACATTATGCTGGAAAACTAGTTGATGGCGCACGAATTCTTAACTTGTTTGGAGATTTAGCTACAGAGTTAACTATTCGTTATGATGGAGATGAAGGTCTATTCCGGGCCTATGATCAAGTTGAATTTCTTGCGCCAGTTCATAGTGGTGATTACATTGAGGCGATAGGAAGAATTACCGAAGCAGGAAATACTAGTAGAAAAATGGTCTTTGAAGCATACAAAGTAATTGCATCTACTCATGATCATGAGGATAGTGCTTGTGATGTACTTGACCCCCCAGTTCTTGTAGCAAAGGCATCTGGTACGTGTGTTGTATTAAAAGAAAAGCAGCGAAAAAGGAAATAAAAACAATATTTTGATTGAATTTTAGAAAATCTTGTTTTTAATTATAACCATCTACCATTCTCAGGATGGTAAAACTTCACTTAAATTATTTACAAAGTTATCAATTTGTTCTTCAGATACGATATATGCAGGATTAAATGTTATAACTCTACCTTATGGGAAAATATTGATTCCACGTTTTCTCATTTTTGGTGTTATCGTTTTTTTAGAGAGGTCAGAATCCGTGACGTCTATTCCAATTAGAAGTCCCCTACCTCGTATTTCTCTAACACTTGAACGGTTTTCTATTTTTTTTAACTTTTCTAGAGCGTATTTGCCTCTTTCATTAACCTGTTGGATTAAATTATCACGTTCCAAAATTTCAAGCACCTTTAATCCAATTGCACACCCCTCCTGCGTTCCAGTGATACTGTTACCTCTACGATGAATTTTATAGTATGGTATACCCTGTTCTTCTAATACATTCCATGCATCTATTACACGTTCATTAAATATGGTAACAGCAACTGGATAATGCCCTGCGCTGATTGATTTTCCCAAACACAAAATATCCGGTTTTACTTCAAAAGATTCACTATAGATAAATTTGCCTGTTCTTCCAACACCAGTTGTAACTTCATCAGCAATCAAAAGTATATCGTGTTGCCTACAAATTTTTGCAATACCTTCTAAATATTCTGGTGGAAGTGGAACCACACCTCTAACGCCCATAACTGGTTCATAGAAAAAACCAGCAATTGTTTTACCATTAGACTTTGCGAGATCAATTTTTTCCTTAAAGCTATTTACAATTTCATTAACTTGATTTTTCTTTTCATAAATTGGTTCGTCAATTGAATATTGATTCCTTTGTGGATCTATCCACTTTAACATTTCACCAACAGAGCCATGATAGCTTCCTTTGATTGTGGCGAATACAAGTTCTTCTTCTAGTCTACCCTTTGCTTGATGATATTTTACAGCCTCCTTACGAGCATTTTCACATGCCATACTGCCAGTTGCAGAAAACACAAGTTTTGACATAGATGTGCGTTTACAAATTGATTGTGCCAATTCTTCAGCATAAGGATTTGTGTATTCGTCATATAGGTGAGTAGCTATGCCACCTACCTCTCGTTTTACTTCAAGAAGCTCTGGATTTCTCATCCCAAGTATGTTATACCAATATCCTGCAACTGCATCAAACAAAGTACCGTATTCTTTAGTAAAAATCATTGAACCTTCACCACCCAATACTGTCAAAGTTTGATCACGATTGCCAAATTGTGGTGCTATGCTAGATTTTTGCATGACAATCTGCATTATTATTTATGTATATATGAATGACTCATTTTTAATCATGAGTTTAAAATATAATTTATAATTTAAAAAAATTTGTAAAAAAACTATATTATGCATTAGTTTTCAAAGTCACTAAATTTGATTAGCGTCCCCTTGAGTATTTTTCTTGTTGCGTTTAATCCATAAATCTGATCAATTAATTTTGGCGACAACCCATTACCAGGCCTTCGTAATCCTATATTGTTTTTGTTAAATTTCTCGCCTTTTTCTATATCACATAATGCAATAATGCTTCTTCTAGCTAACTTTCTCAGTTCTAGTTCTTTCTCAGTTGGTTTAACTTCATTTGATCCTAACAAAGTGTATGCAATTTTTATCGAATTAACCCAATTTTTCAGTCCCATAGGATCTTCTGAGAACCAATGATCTGGTCCTTCTAGATCGTGATAATGTAAAATGCTTTTCGAAAAAACATGCGCCAAAAACACAGGCCAATGATGATGCTAAAAAACCTTGAGTGTGATCTGAAAATCCTAATGGGATACTTGGAAATGTTTTTGAAAGTGTTTCAAATTTCCGTAAGTTCACGTCTTCAAAAGCAGTTGGATATTCAGAAGTTGTTACAAGTAAGATTGTAGGATAACCATCTAATGCACCTACTGTTTTTAACGCATCATGAATTTCATCCAGATTTGCCATTCCTGATGATAAAATTATTGGTAAACCTGTTGTAGCATAATCCTTTAGAAGCGGTAAGTTAATGAGTTCATCAGATCCAACTTTAATGGCAGGAATCCCAATTTCAAGTAATAAATCCAAGTCAGAACGATTTTCAGGAGTAGATAAAAACATGATTTTTTCTTTATCACATTTTTCTTTAATTTTAAACCAATCTTCACGAGAGAATTCACATCTTTTAAAGAGTTCAAGCTGAGGTTCTGTAATTTTTTTACCTCGTGAGAGGTATGTGTATGTTAAAGTAGTGTCTGCAATGAACTCACTAGCTTTAAAAGTTTGGAATTTTATGGCATTTACGCCTGCTTCTTTAGCAACTTTAATCATTTCAAATGCTTTTTGAATTTCACCATTATGATTTAATCCTGCTTCAGCTACAATAAATGGTACAAATCCACGACCAATTTTGAAATTTTTTATCGTGATTGGATTCAACGTAACATCTACTATTTATAGCGAGTTTATTATTTCTGCTACACGAAAACAGCCAAGACCATCGACAATTTTCATACAATTAGATGACATTTTAGCGATGATTTTATTATTCATTCTTTTGATTGCCTTAACGTAATCATTAGATGTCAAATTTTGAAAATTACCTAAATTTATCACACAATTTTTTTTAGCTAGTAATTTAGTCATTTCAGCTTGGTCGCTAGATATTATAGAAACTATAGATGGTAATCCTAAACAACATCTTTCCCAAGTTGTACTTCCACCAGCACCTATCGCTAGATGTGCTTTTGACATCAACTCACCAATATTATCTATGTTAACATAAAATGTTGTATTCAGCATTGAAGAACACATATTCTGTATTTTTTCTTTATGTGGATTTACGTTTCCTACAACTACGTCTACTGTAAAGTTTTTTCTATTAAGGATTTTAAGTGCCTGAAGTACTTTGGCAGTTTCGTTTCTTGGATCACTACCACCAAAGGAAACTAGAATATTTTGTAATTTTTTACGCTTTGTTATAGTTCTTCTAAGTTCGGAAAATTCAGATCTTAGTAGTGCATATTTTGGACCAAGTAATTTTTTACAATTTTTTTGTACTAATCCTGCATAACGCTTATTCATTTGTTCATAAAGATTCTGATCCAGTAATAAATCACAATCATGTTTTCTATTAGCTAGATCATCAATGATGATGATTTTCTTAACAAATTTTCGTAAAGATGATTCCCATCGTATATCAAGATCATAATGATCTACTAAAAGCAATGATGATTTATCATTATAATTGGTTAAAATTTTAGTTGTTTCTAAAATATCTTTTTCTATGGTTTTATTATTACTGTATTTTGAAAATTTATTTTGTTTTTTATTTTGATTGTTAGTGTGAATATAATGTACTTTGAATCCTTTATCTTCTATAAAATCACAAATATTTCCTTTTAATTTTCTCGAAATAAAATATACATCAAAATCCATGTTCTTAAGAATTTCTGCTAATGCATAACAACGCATCATATGACCTACTCCAATTTCAGTGCCTGAATCAGTACGGATGAAAAGATTTTTTTCTTTCAATAGATAATAAATCGTATTCATCCTATACAAAAATGATACTATCAAAAATGAATGTGTTTGTAAAATTTGAATTTATTTTTTGATTATAGCAATTCTAGTAACCTCAAACATCTAATTTTTTTAAAATCCTATTGTAAACATTCTTAGGTGTTTGATTAGATTCATAATTTGTAGAACTGCAAAAAATAATAGCGGTCAATTATGTATTAAAATATTTAAGCGACTCAACCTAGCTTCAAATAGATAATTATGTATCAACAAAGAGAAAATAAAATTTCTGTAAAAAAAATAGCTGCTTTTTTAAAAAGAAGTTATGATGGAAAAGATTTCAATGTGACTTCTTTTAGTTCACTTAATAATGTGAAAAATAATTCTATACTTTTTTACTCTGATTTTGCAAATTTGCAGTTCAGAATAAAGGATAACATAAACTATGATCTAAAAAAATTAGAAAAATTCAAAAATATTGTTCTTATAGCTACTGATGAAATTAAAAAAAAAGTTAACATGCCAATAATTTCTTCAAAAAATCCAAGATTAGACTTTCAACGTGTAATAATGGAATTTTTTACAGATGATGAGTTTAAAGCTGGGATCCACAAAACTGCCGTTGTTGAAAAAAACGCCATAATTGGGAAAGATGTGTATGTTGGTTCAAATTGTTACATAGGAAATAATGTAAAAATTGGTGATAAAACTAAGATATTAAGTAACACCTGTATTTATGGTAAAACAGAAATTGGTTCTAATTCTGTAATACTATCCAACACCACAATTGGTAGTGAGGGATTTGGTTTTAGTTTTATAGGAGAGGGGTTTTTTCACTTTCCACATTTAGGTTCTATTTTAATTGGAGAAAATGTTTGGATTGGTTCAAATTGTACCGTTGAAAAATCACAGATAGATCAAACTGTTATTGAAGATCATGTCAAAATTGATGATCTAGTTCATGTTGGTCATAATACTATTATTAAAAACGCTACCCAGATTACTGCTGGTAGTATAATATGTGGCAGAGCAAAAATAGGAAAGGCCTGTTGGATTGCTCCAAACTCAGTTATCGATGCAGGTTGTGAAATCGGAGATAATTGTTTTGTTGGTACATCAAGTTTAGTTCGATCAAATTTTCCAAAAAATTCTGTAATAGTTGGTTCACCCGCTAAATTTTTGAAAAAAAATGTTAAAAGTACATGAAAAATGAAAATGCAAAACCATTGAAATGCGTTTACTAGTGTCAAATAGAATTGGAGTTTAGAGATCATTAAATTATTATGGAATTACATTTTATGCATTGAATTTTATTAATAACCTAATGTAGAACACAACATGAGTTTTTCTAAAGAATGGAATCAAGCATACAGGTACTATAAGCAAATGAATGCTTGGCCATGGTCTGACGTAGTTAGTTATGTAAGGCGTTATGCTTATTCTACCAAGAAGAATTTTCGAGTTTTGGAGCTTGGGTTTGGGTCAGGGGCCAATATTCCTTTCTTTTTATCACTGGGTTACAAATATTATGGAATTGATGGTAGTTTTGCTATAGTAAACAGACTTAAGAGAAAATTTCCACAAATTAAGAAAAATTTGGTTATCGCAGACTTCACCAAGGAAATACCGTTCAATGAAAAATTTGATCTAATTCTAGACAGAAGTGCACTTACTCACAATACGACGGAAGGAATCAAACAAAGCTTGGAATTAGTTTACGAAAAAATGAAATCCGATACTAGGTATATTGGTGTTGATTGGATTTCAATTAAGCACTCTGATTATTTACAAGGCACTAGAGTCGATAAATATACCAGAACAGGATACAAGAAGGGTCAGTTTACAGGTCTTGGTGTTGTTCATTTTTCGAATAAATCACATCTGTTAAACTTATTTAAAAAATTCAAAATTTTGGTTTTAGAACATAAAATGGTCACAATGAAAATTCCAAAAGAAAAGAAATTTGCAGGATGGAATTTTGTTGCAAAAAGGATTTAGTCATGCAGTTTTAAAGCAGAAATTTACAACTAATCATGATTATAACGGTTAATATTACAAGAAATAAGGTAAAAAATTATGAACGTTCTGGTGGTCGCAGCACATCCAGATGATGAAGTGTTAGGCATGGGTGGGACAATGTTAAAACATGCTTTAAAAAACGATAAAGTGTATGTGATTTATCTTACATCTGGAATAATTTCTCGCCGTTCTGTAAATTTTAAAAATATGCTTAAATACGATCTTGATAAAAACGAACAAAAAAAAATAGAAAAACAAATTGATGAATTAAAGAAAGATGCTAAAAACGCATGTAAGATCCTGAAAGTCCATAAACAAAAATTTTACGACTTTCCAGATAACGAGATGGATTCAGTTCCACTTTTAAAAATTGTCAAAGCAATAGAAAAAGAGATTTACGAAGTTAAGCCGTTCAGAGTTTATACAAATAATTATGGGGATCTTAACATTGATCATAAAATAGTTTTTAATGCTACTCTTACAGCTTGTAGACCATTTCGTTCACATGTTAAAGAATTAATGTGTTTTGAAGTACCATCATCAACGGAATGGAATTATCCTATAGATTTTAGTCCAAATTATTTTGTAAATATAGCCGCATATTTGGAAAAAAAGGTTAAAGCACTTTCAATGTACAAAAATGAAAAAAGAAGCTTTCCACATCCCAGATCGTCAGAGAATATTCGAATCAATGCAAAAAAATGGGGCATTGTTTCTGGAATAAATGCAGCTGAAGCTTTTAAAATTATAAGGATAATAGAGCATAATTAACTATAAACCATAATTTTTTGATATGTTGAGTTTAGATTGAAAATAGTAGTTAAGTATTTTATTGCAATGCTTCTTTCCATAACAAATTGCTAGATATTTCCACCGTAAAAAAATATGACCCAAAATGTATGCATAAAGTATATGATAAATGGCCAGAAATTGCCAAAGAATATTTCGAAAAAGATCTTACGAAAATTGATGTTGATGATATAGACCATATTGTTTTTGCAGGTATGGGTGGTTCAGGTTCAATTGGAGATGTATTTTCAGCAATATTATCTAAAACAAAAATCCATGTTTCTGTCGTTAAAGGATATCATCTTCCCAACACTGTGAATTCAAACACATTAGTAGTTACTACTAGTGTATCTGGAAACACCACAGAAACTAATACTATCTTAGATTTGGCAAAAAAGGCAAAAAACAAGACTATTGCGTTTTCATCTGGAGGAAAAATGGAAACATATTGTAAAAAATACAAACTAGAACATAGGAAAATTCCCTTAATTCATTCACCAAGAGCATCATTTACTGCATTTCTGTATAGCATGCTAAATGTTTTAGATAACATACTCCCATTAACTAAAAATGATATTTTAGAATCCATAAGCGGCTTGGAGAATCTCAACGAAGAGATTAACTCATCAAATCTCACAAAAAACAATCCTGCACTAGATGTAGCGTATTGGATAACTGAAATACCGATTATCTATTATCCGTGGGGGCTACAGGCTGCTGCAATAAGATTTAAAAATTCACTACAAGAAAATGCAAAAATTCATGTTATTACTGAAGATGTAGTTGAAGCATGCCATAATGGAATAGTTTCATGGGAACAACCTTCAAATGTTCAACCTATTCTATTAGAAGGAAAAGAGGATTACATTAAAACAAAAGAGAGATGGAAAATTCTAAAAGAATATTTTAAAGTTAATGGGATTGATTATAAAGAAGTTTATTCAATTAGCGGCAGTATCTTATCAAAAATAACACATTTCATATATCTTTTAGATTATGCATCAATTTATCGTGCATTAATAGGAAAAACAGATCCCTCACCAATAAAGTCTATTGAGTTTATCAAAAGTAGAATATAGTTTTAATAAAATAATTATTTTTTTAGAATCTTCGAATATTCTAAATTAATTTCTCTTATTATATCTAAAGTTTGATTTTTTATCAGATCAAGGTTAGGAATAACACAGTGTCCCCCAATAAATCCTGGAAACATTTTAGGTCTGTTACCTAGGAATTTGTGGATTTCATCTGCAAAACTCCACATTTCATCATAATCAACTTTATTTTTAATTGCAATAATATTACTTAATTGAGCATAATTAATCAGCCATCCATAATATGACGTGTCAACTACTATTTTTGCAAGTTCCAATACTATTGGACTAGACATTTGTTTTGTTTTTATGCCACACTTTTTCATCATTTTTGAATATGTCATAGATGCCCATTTTTTATTTGGAGCATTGGATTCGATGGCAAAAAATTTTGTATATCGTGTTAGATCATAGAGCATTCTCTTATGAACGCCTCTTGTAGCACTGTAAATTACCGGAATTCTCAGATGTTTCTGAAGTTTTTCTGTAGTATGTGGACTGATAGTGCTATGAATCACAATTCCCCGAGGATTATGTTTTTTAGCAATCTCAATTACATTTTTTACAAAATTATCAGAAAATGGTATGCATGTATGTACAAAAACTATTTGCTGGTTTTTTAATTTCTCATACCTACGTTTATTCATTAATTTAGGGTTTATGTCATAACCTACTACATTGAATTTTTTTGATATAAGTTTTAGAATTGGTGTTCCTATTTCTCCTAAACCTACTACCAAATGATTGTCCAACAACAGAACTTCAATTATTGTGCTTTATTAATAATATCAAGAAAAATTTCATAGATATAATGAAATACATGACGCAAAGATTATGCCATGTGGTTGATAAGTTTCAAGATGTAGTTTTAGAAAAAGTTACCAAAGCAGACTATGAATTCCTATATGAACTTCTAAAGATGCGGGATCCTCGGACAAATATATCTCATAAAAAATTGCCAACATATGATGAACATGTTAGATTTGTAATGAAAAAACCTTACAAAAAATGGTATATAATAAAATCTAATGAACAAAAAGTTGGTTCAATCTATCTATCGTTAAAGGACGAAATTGGGATATCTATTAAAAAAAAATTTCAAAGAAAAGGTATTGGTAGAAAAGCAGTGAAATTATTAATGGAAAAAAATCCTAGAGGCAGATATCTTGTAAATATTGCACCTAATAATATCAAGCAGCAAGAATTTTTTAAAAAACTTGGATTTACTGGTTTAGAGTATATCTATGAAATAATTAATCCAGATGTTTAGTGATTTTAAAATGAAGAAAATCAAGTTGTTTGATCCAGTAATTGGATATGCGGAAGAGTTAGCATTAAAAAAGACTCTAAAAAGTGGGTTTTGGGCATCGGGTACAGGTACTGGTAATGTTTTAAAATTTGAAAACGCGTTTAAAAAATACATTAAAGCAGATAGTTGCGTCGCATTAAATAGCGGAACTGCAGCACTGCATTTGGCATTATCACTAATAGATATAAAAAATAAAGAAGTCGTTTTACCGTCTTTATCATTTGTTTCAACTGCTCATGCAGTAATTTACAATGGTGGAATTCCAGTTTTTGTTGATGTTGAACCGAATACTTTATGTATAGATGTTAAAAAGATTAAGAAACACATTACGAAGAAAACTAAGGTAATTCTACCAGTTCATTTTGGTGGCATGCCAAGTGATTTAGGTAACATACAAAAATTATGTAATACGTTTGATATTCAATTAGTTGAAGATGCCGCACATGCTGCAGGTGCATCATATAAGGGAAAGAAAATTGGAAGTCATGGGACTATAGTCTGTTTTAGTTTCCACCCCGTGAAAAATTTGGCTATGCCCACAGGCGGTGCCGTTACTTTAAACGGAAAGAACAACAGATTTTTTCAAAATAAAGTTAAAATTCTCAGATGGTGTGGAATTTCAAATAGAAAGGATGCTAAATATGATGTTACTCAATTAGGTTGGAATTATTATATGAATGAGTTTTCTGCATCGATCGGATTAGAACAACTAAAAAAATTAGACCAAACAAATATGGAAAGAAAGGCTATTGCAAAAAAATATTCAAATGAAATTACATTGGAAAATAAAATGCCATACAATAAAGATTGTTCATATCACCTATATTGGATACAAGTAAAAAATAGGGATAAGTTTATGAAAAAAATGAAAGAACAAAATGTTGAGACCGGAATTCATTATAAACCGATTCATACAATGTCCTTATATAAGAAAAAATTGAATTTACCAATAACAGAGATAGTCGGGAAACAAATAGTTACTATACCTATTCATCCTAACCTTTCAGAAAATGATGTTGATGAGATAATAAGATTAGTAAATAAATTTGCGTGATTTGTAATAATAAAATAAACGAATCAATATGAAAAATTTTTGTTATTTATCCGCAGATTGATATGACTTACTATCACGAAAAATTAAAAGAAATAAAAAATCTAGGCTGTGTTGATTTTATAAAAATCAAACATAATGGAAAAAATGCCATTTTAAAACTAGTTGATGAGTCTGATGAAACAGTAAACCTTCTATATAATTGGAGAAAAAAATACAGAAACATGTTTGGAACTGATTTTAAAATGAGTGAAGAAAAAACAAGAAAATGGATTAAAAAAGGAGTTTTAGAAAATCCTGAAAAAATTGTATTTATGATATATGTAGATAATAAAAAAATAGGAATTATAAGCACGGCGGCATATGATAAAAAAACAAATTCCGCTATGTTGGATACAATGATAAAGGATCCTACATACAATTTACCTGGGCTCATGACTGTTGTGGAAAAAGTCTATCTACGATGGATGTTTGAGGGACTAAAATTGTCAAAGATAACAGGATTTTTGTTTTCAGATAATGAGAAAATGATGAATATTCATAAAAAATGTGGGTGGATTACAATTGATGTAGTACCAGTTGAACAGAAAAAAACCAAAGATGGAATAAAATGGGAAGAAAAAAAATCGAAATCCAATAACAAACCTGTAGAAAGATATTTCAACATAATTGAACTTACCAAAGAGAATTTGATGAAAAATTTTGGAGATATTGAATTTAAAATTTTAGTGTGAAAAGTATGAAGCTTTCTGGAAAGGTTGCGTTAATTACAGGTGGAAGTCGCGGAATAGGAAAAGCTATAGCGAAATTATTTGTTGAAGAAGATGCGTGTGTAATAATAACTTCTAAGAATGAAAAAATGTTGAGAAAAACATCTAAGGAAATAGGAGCAGCGTTTTTTGTTTGCGGTGACATTCGTAAAGAAAACGATGTTAAGCATGTTGTCAATCAGACTATCAAAAAATTTGGAAAAATTGATATTTTAGTAAACAACGCAGGGATATTTCCAGAGATGAAACTGTTACATAAAATATCTGAAAAAGAATGGAATAATGTAATAGATGTGAATTTAACTGGACAATTTAGATTTACAAAGACTGTAATACCATTTATGAAAATTAGAGGTGGTTCAATTATTAACATATCATCAGATGCAGGTTTGAAAACATTTGAAAATTTTTATGCTGATGCATATTCTGTGTCAAAAGCAGCCTTAATTCATCTTACAAAAAACTTGGCTTTAGAATATGCTAAAAATAATATTCGTGTAAATTGCATTTGTGCTGCGGTAGTTGATACTGATATGACAAAATTGTTTTGGCTAAATACAAAAGAAAAAAGAAAAGTTGCTTCAGCTGAACACCCGCTTGGAAGAATTGGAACTGGAGAAGATATTGCTAAAGCTGTTTTATATTTTGCATCTGATGATTCTTCTTGGACTACTGGTTCAATTCTAGCAGTTGATGGAGGGGTATCTGTAAAATAATATTGGCGTTATTTTTATAATATGTTTAATTTTGACAAATTTAGATTTTTTCTACTTCTACTATATCTAAACCAAAACCCATTGTAATACCAATTAACAGGCCTTTTCCTTTAATTTGATTATTATGAAACATTGCTTTATCCATAACCGTGGGAATACTAACTCCAGTCAAATTTCCATATTCACGTAGAGTATCGTAGGATTCCTGTATCTGATTATCTTTTAACTTGTAGAGGTTTTTAAATCCATCAAGGATTTTTAAGCTTCCTGTATGAATCATAACTTTCTTTTGTTCTGACATAAAAGACTCTGTTTGTTGTTCATCATAAATTTCAATATCATTTCCAAATGATCTAGCTAAAACTTTTTTTGAATATTCAAGAGATCTTTTCAATATATCACTTTCTGCTGTTAGTTCATGTTCGTAAAGATGATTTGATTGATGACCTACTAATCTGACACATGCTTTTCTGTAATCAGAAGTATCAAAATTTACGGCATGGGTTATTTTTCCAATTTTTATAGTGTTGGTTTCTAAACTAGTTTTACTTAATACAAAAGCTGCAACACCATCACCAAATAAGAATGAAAACATAGTTGAAACCCATTTTTTAATCTGTTTTTCTCGATCGTATTGTTTTTCTCCAATCTCTTTTGGATTTAGTACAAACATATCATCTTTAAGATGTGGGAGATACCATCCAGAGTTACAACCGGAAATAACAAACAATATCTTGTCATTGTCATTATGAAGTAGATTTTTTCCTAGTTCTAATAATTTTGGCAATGTAGAACATGCCATACCTTGAATATTATAGTGTGGCATAAAATTGGAAAATCCTATTTTTGTGACAAGAAGTGAACCTAATCCTGGACTCAAAAAATCATTATCCTCATATGCAGTAACCAAACAAGTTATATCATTTAATTTCAAACCCAATTTTTGTAAACATTTTTTTGCCACTTTAGTACAAAGATCTGAGATTGGTTCACCATCATCGAAGGATCTAATTCGTTCTCCCGTATTTCCAATATAACGTTCAAACGGTCTTGTAAAATAGCGATAATCTACTCCCAGTTGTTGAATGTTATCTCTAACTTTTTCTGAAAGCTTATTTCCTAAAATATCAACTAACTCTTTGGTGCTATATCTAAATTCAGGATATTCTCTTACTAATCCATTTATTATGACAGTATCATTTGCCATGTTCTAAACTCTAGTTTTTAGTCATAATTAGTTTTTGTTTAGTATGTAGCGATTTAAGATAATTTAGCCGTAAGATTCTTTTACTGTTGACAAATTATTTTGATAATGTTTGATGGAAAACAAGTACTCATTACTGGAGGTACTGGCTCACTTGGCACTGCCTTAACTGAAAGATTATTAAAAACAAATGTAAAAAGAATTCGAATTTTTAGCAGAGACGAATTAAAACAAAGTCAATTGGAAGCAAAATTCAATGATAAAAGATTAAGATTCTTAATTGGAGATGTAAGAGATAAAGAAAGACTGGAAACAGCATTAGAAGATATCGATATAGTCATACATGCTGCTGCGTTAAAACAAGTACCAGTCATAGAATACAATCCATTTGAGGCAATAAAAACAAACGTTGTTGGTGCACAAAATGTAGTAGATGCATGCTTACAGTCAAATGTAAAATTTGCGCTAGCAGTTGGAACCGATAAAGCTGTATCTCCATTTAATGCCTACGGTGCAACAAAATTATTGATGGAAAAAATATTCATCTTAGCAAACTATTACAAAGGAAGTCACAAGATTAAATTTGCTTGTGTAAGGTACGGCAATGTATTAGGCAGTAGAGGATCACTTGTACCAACTTTAGTAAATCAGATTAAAAGCGGTAAAAAAATCACAATTACTGATCCAAATATGACGCGATTTAATATAACAATGAATGAGGCATTAGATTTGATATTAAGAGTTATAAAAAACGCTAGAGGCGGCGAAGTATTCGTACCAAAATTAAAGGCTTACAAAGTAATAGATATGAAAAATGCAATATTGGAAATATTAAAAAGTAAAACCAAAACCCA
>JBQTJY010000089.1:0-2137 GCA_052386635.1 Nitrososphaerota archaeon | reverse complement strand
TGAGGTTGTGAACAATTTTGGAAGTAAAACAAGAGCAACTAAAAAAAACTGTAATAAAAATAGGCGGAATGCATTGTGCCGGATGTGTAAATACTATACAAAACTTTGTTTCCAATCTAAACGGTGTTAAAAAATGTGAAGTTAATTTAGCAACAGAAAAGGCCTCACTTGAATTTGATCCTTCTTCTGTTGATTTCACAACGATTGAAAAAGCCATACGAGAAGCTGGATACAAAGTAGTGTACGAGAAACTAACACTGAAGATTTCAGGAATTACTGATTCAAGTGATGTTGATAGTCTCGAAAAAAGACTAAAATATCTTGAAGGAGTAAAAGACGCTTCGGTAAATTATGGAAATAGTCAAGTAATTGTAGAATACAACCAAGCATTACTTTCGCTTTCTGACATTCGACAGTTCATCACAAAAATGGGATACCAGATTCTAAGCGAAGATCTTTCTGAATCAGCAGAACAAATCGAAGCTAAAAAACTCAAAAAGCTATTTGCTATTGGAGTAGGCTTTGTCATTCCAATTATGATCTTTGGCTATCCTGAATATCTCTCATTTGTACCACTAGCTGGAACTGATGTTGCAGCTTACATTATGTTTGGTTGTGCAAGTATAGTTCAATTTGTGGCTGGAAGTCGATTCTACATAGGTGCATTTCGAATTGCCAAAATGAAATCAGCAAACATGGATACGCTTGTTGTTATTGGTACAACTGCAGCATATCTATTTAGTGCATTTAACACTTTTCCAACACCACAATGGCATAATATCTACTATGACGCAGGTGCTGTTGTAATTACGTTTATTGTTTTTGGAAAGTATCTTGAAAACAAGACAAAAGGAAAAGCCTCATCAATAATCAAAAGAATGCTTGAGCTTCAACCAAAGACTACAAGGATAATTGAAAATGGTCAAGAACGTGAAGTACCAATTGAGCTTATTAAAGCAGGGGACATAATTGTTGTAAGACCTGGAGAAAAAATTCCAGTTGATAGTGTAGTTATACAAGGACATTCTGCTGTTGATGAATCAATGATTACTGGGGAGTCAGTTCCAGTAGAAAAAAAGGTAGGAGATTTAGTAATTGGCAGTACTGTAAACAAGGAAGGAGTATTGCATATTAGGGCAGCAAAGGTTGGAAGCGATACAGTTCTTGCCCAAATAGTAAAACTTGTAGAAGATGCCATGGGAAGAAAACCACCAATGCAAAAAATAGTTGATAAAATAGCAGGCTATTTTGCTTTTGTTGTAATAGCTATAGCAGTTAGCACATTTTTAGGATGGTATTTTCTTGCACCGACAGATGAGCATCTTGTTGCAACTGCACTTATTCCTGCTGTTGCAATACTTGTAGTAGCATGTCCGTGTGCACTTGGGTTAGCCACTCCAACCGCTGTTATGGTGGGAATGGGCAAAGGTGCCCAAAACGGTGTCATATTCAAAAATGGCGAAGCATTAGAATCACTTGGCAAAATCCAAACTGCTGTCTTTGATAAGACAGGAACACTAACGCAAGGAAAACCACAAGTTATAGACATTGTTGCTTTTGATTCAATTGTTACAGACAATGAAAACGAAAAGAAAAGCAGAGTTCTTCAAATCGCAGCAACAGCTGAAATAAATTCTGAGCATCCACTTGCAAAAGCTATAGTACAAAAAGCAAGAGAACTTAATTTAACATTAGAAGAAACATCAGACTTTATTGCAATTCCAGGAAAAGGTATTGATACAGTCTATAATGAAAAGAATCTGGTTGTTGGCAATCTCAGCTTAATGAAGGATGAAGGTATTGATACTAAAAACGCCAAAGAATTTGTTTCTAAATTTCAAGATCAAGGCAAAACAACCATACTTGTTGCATTGGACAAAAAGATTATTGGAGTTATTGCATTGCTTGATACAGCAAAACCAAGTGCAAAAGAGGCTGTAAAATCGCTAAAGAATAAGGGAATTGAGGTCATAATGCTTACAGGGGACAATGAAAGAACCGCCGCTACCATTGCAAGTGAGCTTGGCATAGACAGAATAATTGCAAATGTTATACCAGCTGAAAAAGTTGAGGTCATAAAAAAATTACAGGGAGAAGGAAAGAAGGTAGCAATGATAGGTGATGGGATAAACGATGC
>JBQTJY010000088.1:0-22631 GCA_052386635.1 Nitrososphaerota archaeon | reverse complement strand
GTTCGATTAGTGCATCTTCTTTAGAGTCATTTCCCTTTCCCAAAAACCCAAAATTGAGAGGATATTCATCTATTGCCTCTATCATTCTTTGAATGTTCCATGCACCAGGAGTACATGTTGTTGCATTTGTCCCGTCTGCAGGTCCAGTACCTCCTCCAATCATTGTAGTTGTTCCATTACAAATTGCATGGACTGCCTGTTGTGGAGAAATAAAATGAATGTGGGTGTCTACTGCACCTGCTGTACAAATTGTATGCTCGCCTGCTATCACTTCGGTGTTTGATGAAATTATCATGTCAATATCATCCATGATGTTTGGGTTTCCAGCATTTCCAATTTTTACTATTTTTCCATCTTTGATTCCAATGTCAGCTTTTAGAATTCCAAGTATTGGGTCTAAGACAATTGTATTTGTGATTACAAGATCAAGTGAATCATTTCTTTTTACGCCAGAGGCTTGGCCCATGCCATCTCTTGCACTTTTCCCACCGCCAAATACGACCTCATCGCCATATCTTAGAAGGTCCTTTTCTACCTCGATTATAAGATCCGTATCTGCCAGTCTTATTCTGTCGCCTACAGTTGGCCCAAAAAGATCAACGTATCTCTTTCTTGGGATTTCAAGAACCAAAATCTATGCACCTTTGAATCCTTTCTCTTTTGCCTTTTTTAGTGAGTCAGACTTTTTCTTTTCAAGCTCGCCATTTACCAGCCCACTAAAGCCAAAGACAATTTTCTTCCCACCATATTCAGTCAACGATACTTCTTTTGTCTCACCAGGTTCAAATCGCACAGATGTGCCTGCTGGAATGTTTAGATGATATCCATAGCTTTGCTGGCGTGGAAAGAAAAGTGCCTTGTTTACCTCAAAAAAGTGTGCATGAGAGCCAACCTGTATTGGCCTGTCACCAGTATTGCCTACTTTGATTGTTATGGTTTTTCTGTCCTGGTTTGCAAGAATTGGCTTGTCTGAAAGAAAGTATTCTCCTGGAATCAAGTACATCACACTATTGGATCATGAACCGTAACAAGTTTTGTTCCATCTTCAAATGTTGCTTCGACTTGGATTGAGTGAATTATCTCTGAAACACCTGGCAGCACATCATCTTTTGTTAAGACTTTTCTTCCAGAGCTCATTAGCTCAGATACTGACTTGCCATCACGTGCACCTTCTAAAATATGGTCAGTAATTAAAGCAACGGCCTCTGGATGATTTAGCTTCAAGCCCCTGCCTTTTCTTTTTCTTGCAAGCTCTGCTGCTAAAAAAATATGTAACTTTTCTATTTCACGAGGAGTAAGCATCATACGCAGATAGTATCTGGCTCTTGTATTTAATAATTTGAAAAATTATGGTATTTTACGAAAATATATTTTCAACAACAAACTGAACTATCTGTGTTAAAAATCACAAAAGTCTCTGGAAATATTTTTACTGATGGCGAGTTAAAAAAAAGATTTGATACATTAGACAATCAGGGAAAGTGTGAACGATTACAGCTAACTCGCCAAGAATTAGAAAAGACACGGCTAAGAAAAAACACAAACATGGGGACAGATGTCGGACTAGCATTTAATGATACTACAAAACTAAATCATGGCGATGTCTTGAGTTTAGAAGAAAAATTTATTCTAGTTGAGCAAACTCCAGAAAAAGTAATCTCAATTAAAATAAAACAAGACTCAAATCAAACAGAAGCGCTTGTCTTGCTTGGCCACATCATAGGTAATAGACACAGGCCAATAGCAATTGATGAGAAAATCATCGTGTTTCCAATTCAGGCAGATTCTGAGCTTGCTCTTTTCAAGAATTTACTTGCAGAATTCCAAAATAACTTGGAGATGAAGATTGAGGAAAGGGTATTTGTTCCACGAAAAGGAATGGATGTACATGAGCACTGATATTTTTGAGCAGCTTGGAATAATGCAGCTGTCTGACTCGTTTTTTCCATCTGGCCTTTATGCTACATCAAATGGCCTTGAGATACTAATTCATGATAGAAAAATAAAAACTGCCGATGAGCTATATGAGCTGATAAGAGTTTTCATAAAACAGCAGATTGGTCCTGCTGACTGTGTTGCCTTGTGTAATACCTATGATTTTATTGCAAAAAATGATTTTGACAAGATAATTCAAACAGATCAGACACTATATTCAATGAGGCTGGTAAAAGAGATACGCAAAACATCAACAAGATCTGGGATTCAGCTAATCAAGTGTATACAATCATTCAAAGATGACAGGTTTCTAAAACTTTATTCTGATTCTATAACAAAAGGAGTTTGTACTGGCGTGTATCCTATCTGCTTTGCAATTTCAGCATATAGTCTTGGAGTAAAAAAAGAACATGCTGTAACAATGCTTCTTTATGGATTTACAGTGGGGATGGTAGGGGCTGCATTACGTATGGGAATAATTGAACACTTTGAGGCCCAGAAAATTATAGACAAGCTAAAAAGCGAAATTGCAGATACTGTACAAAAAAATATCAGCAAAAGTATTTCTGAGATGTGGCAGTTTGCACCAGAGCTGGACATTATACAAATTACACATGAAAAACTAGCAGAAAAGATGTTTATCACTTGATCTTATGAAACAAAATAGAATACCAAGAGTTGGAATCGGCGGACCTGTAGGCTGTGGAAAAAGCATGCTAATTGAGAGAGTGGTTCCAGTTCTTGCATCAAGGGGATACAGTGTCAGCATAATTTCAAACGATGTAATTTCAAAAGAGGATGCTGATAGAATGCGGCTAAATTTGGCAACAAAAAGGGGTCTTCTTCCAGAAAATTTGGTAGTTGGCCTTGCAACAGGAGGCTGTCCACATACTGCAGTTCGTGAGGATCCTTCAATGAATCTGGCTATAATTGAGGAAATGGAGACAAAACATCAAGAGCTTGACCTTATCATAATAGAAAGTGGCGGAGATAACATTACTACTACATTTAGCCCGGCGTTAGCAGACTATTTTATCTACATAATAGATGTGGCTGGCGGCGACAAGTATCCAAGAAAAAGAGGACTAGGAATTGAGACTGCAGATTTGCTTGTGATAAACAAAGTTGATCTTGCACCATTTGTAAACGCAGACTTGGAAGTAATGGAAAAAGATGCAAAAGCGATAAGAGGTGACAAACCATATGTTTTTGTTAACTGCAAAACAGACAAGGGAATTGATCTAGTTGCATCACACATAATGCACAGTGTCTTGTTTGATGAGCCACCAAAAGCACAACAGCTAAAAAGGTAGAAAAAATGCAAGATATTGATTTTTTCACACCAGATAATCTACCAAGTGAAATTCTTGCATATGACTCTGAGGTAAAACAGCTTGGAGTTGGCTCTGTTGGAAAGCTAGGATATTTGTCACTTGGATTAAAAAGAGATACACATAGCGGAAAAACTATAGTACATGAACAAAGTTCACAGGTTCCTTTGTTGACACAACGTGCTATTTACTATGAAACAGATCTTCCTTCAATGGCATATCTACAGATTGTTTGCCCCTCAGGTGGAATACTGCAGGGTGACAGGTATAGGATGGATATCTCTTTACAGGATAATGCAGTAGCTCATCTTACTACCCAGGGTGCAACAAGACTCTACAAAATGGATTCAAACTTTGCAACGCAGCTAGTCAATGTAACGGTTGGCAAGAACTGTTATCTAGAGTTTATTCCAGATCAGATAATCCCATACAAGAACTCTAGATTCTACCAAAAAGTTTCACTTGATGTACATGACAGTGCTTCAATGATTTACTCTGAAATTATTGTACCAGGAAGAACAGCGATGAACGAGTCTTTTGAGTATGATATTTGTTATCTAAAAACTGTAGCAAAAAATCAAGAAAATATTAGGTTTGTAGATGTAGCAATGCTAGAGCCAAAAAAACAAAACCTCAATACTTTTGGCATACTTGGCAAACAGACAGTTGTAGGTACAATATACATAATTACAAAAACAGACTATGTAGCAGAACTATGTGATCAAATCAATTCAAGCCTAAAAAACACAGCAAAAATTTCTTTTGGTGCATCAATTCTACCTCATGATTCAGGAGTACTTGTCAGATTGACAGGCAATTCTGCTTCAGATATTAGAGATTCGATTTACGAGGTTGTTAAAATGACAAGAAAAAAGATTCTAAATGCTCCATTTACTGGAATTAGAAAAAACTAAAATGTTATTAGCTAAATTAGGCTAAGCCATTTAATGCAAAATTTTTTTCTTCAGCTTGAAGGCTCTAGGGTTCAATCTAGCATTAACGAAGAAATCTCAAATATTGTAGAAAGAATAACACCTGAACTTCCACACAACACATTCATCACCGATATGGCAATTATAATGATTTTAGCTGCAATTGTTACGCTTGCATTTTTTAAAATCAGACAGCCCTTGATCATAGGCTATTTGTTTGCAGGAATGCTAATTGGCCCCCTTTCTCCACTGTGGACCTCATTATTGCCAGCTGATCCTTTTACAAGCGGTACGGGTACACTGGGAATACTATCTGATGTCTCGGTTCTCAATGTTTTTGCAGAAATTGGCATTATTTTGCTGCTTTTTGTAATAGGTATAGAGTTTCCATATTCGAAAATACGTGCTATTGGCAAAACAGCAATAGGCATTGGCACACTAGGGCTTTTCTCAACACAAGGCTTGTTGTTTTTAGCCTCATTAATGCTTGGCCTTAACTTTATGGATTCATTATTTCTTGCTGCAGCGCTATCGGTTAGCAGTACTGCAATACTGATAAAAATTTTTGAAGACACTGGCGTAATAAAAAAAGAGTCATCAATTCTTGTTCTAGGTATTTTAATTGTTGAAGATGTGATTGCAGTCATTTTAATTGCATCACTAGAATCAATCGCACTTGTAGATGCAGTATCAATTGAAAGTGTTGCAGTTGTATCTGCTGTTGCTGCAGCATTAATAATTGGAACCTTTACTATTGGAACCAAAGTAGTACCAAAACTAATTGACCGAGTTGCAAGTGCAGAAAACCGCGAGATCCTGCTTCTTAGCGTTCTTGGTATTTGCTTTGGCTATGCATTATTTGCAAATATTGTAGGACTGTCAGTAGCAATTGGTGCATTTTTGGCAGGAGTCTTGGTAGCAGAGTCAAAATCAGCCGAAGTCTCAAAGATAATCTCAAGTCCTATTAAGGACATGTTTGTTGCAATTTTCTTTGTATCTGTAGGCGCACTTATGGATATTAGCATGCTTCAAAACTATATCGTAATTGCAATTGTATTGATTGCAGTAGCAATAGGGATGAAGTTTGGTGGAAATATGATTGGAAACTTGTTGTTTAGACTAGATAAAGAAAAATCACTGCGTTCTGCGTTCTCGCTTGCAGCGCCAAGAGGTGAGTTTTCCATTGTAATTGTAAAGTCTGGCGTTGATCTTGGGGTGGTGAGTCCTTTTCTTTTTCCATTGATGGGAGTAATTTCTATAATTACTGCCTTTATCTCTCCATTTTTGATAAAAGCTGGAGATAAAGTAATTCCAAAACTTGCAAAGGCTTGAGCTAATGTCAAATAATGAACTAGATAGACTATTATCCAAAACACACAAAGAAATTACAACATTTACTTTTAACAAAACCGAGGTTCCATGTATAATATTTCCTGAAAAAAAATTTGAGACACTCTTGGGTAGAATAGCTGGAAGGCCAGTCTCAGTTGATACCAATCTAAATATTTTACAAGATGGTCTTGGCCATGTCTTTGTTGAGATTAATCTGACATTTTCAATAGGTGATATTAGTGAAAAAATTCTACTTTATGCAAACAAATCACTGGAATTTTTTGAATTGCTTGCAAAAACTGCAATGCTTGCATTATCTTCACCGCCTGAGATTGGCAAGGAAAATATCTTTATGATTCAGCTACCAAGGCCAGAAAAAGCAGTTAACGCACTTGGGATAATAAAAAAAGGTCTACTAGCAGGCAAAAAATAAAAATGGTGCGGTTGCCGGGATTTGAACCCGGGTCGCGGAATTGGCAATCCCGCATATTGACCAAGCTGTACTACAACCGCTTAATCGGTAAAGCCAAATATTCTCTATTAAACTGTAATGAATTTACTTAATTTTGATTAGATGTTGTTCTAAAAAAATAAAAAATTAGAAAAAGTTGTTTTGTTTACTGACCTGCTACTACAGAATAACTTACTGTAAATGGTTCAGTATTCATCGTATGTACTGCAAGTGCGTTACCAGCAAATTTCCAAGTTCCAGCTGCGGCTTCATTATCTACAAATGTCAAGGCAAACTTTGTTGTACCATCTGGCGTCCATATTGCCTGTCCTGCGTCTTCACCTTCTGCTAATGGACCATGTAGTGCTACTAGCTGAATTGGTTCAGATGCGGAATATGTCAAAAGACCGCTGTATGTTTTGTCACTTGGTGGCAAAATTATTGCAAGCTGATGTGTCTCATGGCCAACTCCTGGGTCTTGCATAGATGTGACTGTTCCAGTCATTACTGTATCAGACATTTCGTTTTCCATATAGGAAACAGAATAGCTTACAGTAAATGATTCTGTGTTCATCGTATGTACTGCAAGTGCATTACCTGTAAACATCCAGCTTCCCATAGCGGTTTCTGGATCAATAAAGGTAAGTGCAAACTTTGTTGTACCATCTGGCGTCCATATTGCCTGTCCTGCGTCTTCACCTTCTGCTAATGGACCATGTAGTGCTACTAGCTGAATTGGTTCAGATGCAGAATAGGAAAGTATTCCTTTGTAGACATTGCCACTTGGTGGCAAAATTATTGCAAGCTGATGTGTCTCATGGCCAACTCCTGGGTCTTGCATAGATGTGATTGTTCCAGTAGCTGTTTGCCATCCATGCATCTTTTCAGGCATTACTTCCATTTCTGGAGTTTCCTCGCTTGGAACTGGCATTTCTTCCTCCACTGGAATTTCTTCTTCTACTGGCTCCTCTGGAGGTGGACCGCTCTTTACTTGCTGTCTCATTTGTTCGCGTTCTGCTGCGGCATCATCACTGTTATTTGCATCACAAATTTTATCTCCACAAATTCTTGATGGAGTAGTATTGTGAGTTGCATATGCAGGAATTGATTGTACTGCAATCGAAGTTGTAAGAAGTACTGTTATTGCAAACAATGTTGCAAATTTTACGTGATTAACTTTTGTCATTAAAAAGCGATTTAATAGTTATACAATAAAAACGATCTGATCGCTTATCGTATTATCTAGGCATGGTTGCTAGAAATCTTGTTTACTAGTAAGCAACCAAGCTGACCATGTCTTATCAACAATTTTGCTAAATCATAATTATGAAAACACAAACAACTCAAACCAGAATAAACATCTGGGACAAAATGGTTCATGCTTCCTTTAGAAAGGTAGTTGCCTTTGACCTTTTATTTTTGGGTCTTGGCATAGCAATAGGAGCAGGAATCGGTACATTCCTAGTAATCTAGGAATAACTTTTTTTTTATTTTTGTTTTAAGATTGTTTTTAATCCTGATTAATTCTATTATTGTGATGGATAAAAGGCTTAAAGAAAAGATGGAACAAAAAATAAGTGAGACTTTTGAAAATACAGATAAAATAAAGCATATTGTAAAGTCATTGGATATACTATCTGATAATACAAACTCATTTGGATTTGGCGTGGTTATAGGAAGGCTGTATAACTCATTTTATTACCAATCAAGAAGGATTCTAAAAAGAGACCCAACAAAGGAGGAGTTTTTAGAATTTCTGGATATATTAAAAAAAAGACAACAAGAGTTTAGAAAAAAACTTGATTTTAGATTATGATTTTTTTAATGGGATTACTTTGATAGTTGGGGTTCCAGATAATTTTACACATGCACTTTTTAGTGCCTTTTTTGCAGCATCAAGATGTTCCTTTTTTACAAACATCTCCATGACAACTTGACCTGCCTTTAGACGAGCTGCAAGGCTTACTGCCTTTCCAAAGGCTCGACGCATTCCCTCTTGCAATCTGTCTGCTCCTGCTGTCGCAATCATTTTGTTTTCCCTTAAAAGAATGTGAGGATAAACACGTAATTTAGAAAAATAGCCTGTCTCGCCGGTGGTTTTTTCAATCAACTTGTTTGCTGCAAGCCTTGTTGATTCTAGGGCCATATGGGTAACCTGAATTTTTTCATTTACTAAAAGCTGGACACAATAATCATAGTCTCCCATCTGCCCGCCATTGAACTTGGCTATTTTGATCTGGGGCTTTCCTTTAATGAACTCCTTTCTTGTATATGGTTGTCCATTTCCTCTTCGATAATTTGCACCGTGCATAATATTACCAGCTATTCCGAGTCAAAGGCCCATATTTTAACGGTTAACCATACATAACAAAACTAGGACACAAATCCAATTCATCCTTATATGGAAAATATTACCAAATTTACCAAATGGAGCAAGATTCAGAACCCCAAGTAGAAGGAGTATTGGTAAAGGATCACACACTAATTACAAACAAGGAGATGCAAAACAGCCTTGAGCAAAAAGGCTATGGGGAAATAACACAGAAAAAATTTTTCCTAAAACCATTTGAATCGCTGTATCTGATGTATTGCGATAAGCTAAAACTGGAAGGAAAAAAGAAGATTGATTTTGATACCTTGCTTCAAACATGTATAAAACAGGATGAGGATGCACTAACAAAGTTTCTAATTTACCGCGACCTGAGAACTCGAGGCTATATAGTCAAAGATGGCTTTGGCTTTGGCTCTGACTTTAGAGTATATGATAGAGGACATTTTGGAGAAAAGGGCGCAAAATATTTGATATTTGGTTTTAATGAAGGTAGACAAGAAAAGATAGGCCAGCTACAAAAAAAGATTGAAGAGATTACCCATATGGGAAAAGAGCCAATCGTTGCAGTAATAGAAAGAAGAGGCGAGGTAATTTATTATAAAATCTCTAGAATAAATTTTCTTGAAAACAAAGGCAACATTGAGCTTGAAAATTTTAATTTCTAGCTTATTTTTGTAGCCACTCTGCAGAATATTTTAAGAGATTGCTTTTTGCAGCATATACAAAATCATATACTTCTACTGTCTCTGTTTTATTTTCCCACAAATTTTCAAAATCCATGACTTTGGTCTCTACTCTACTCTTGTCATTCCATGAAGTAAAAACATCAATTGACTCAAAGTTTTTCTTTTCAGGATCAAATGTCTCATTTGATTTTCCAGAAAATGCTACAACATCATCATTTTCGTCTCTGAAAACGCCAATATTTTCTGAAAAAGAACCATAGACCTTATCAGAGTTTGGTATTGCAATTTTTAGTTTCAGCTTGTCATTTGTTATCATGTTTTGAAGAACTTGAACCTTTTTTTCATCAATGCCATTTATCTTCAATGCTGATTTGCCATTTTGAAAAACTTTGACTAGAAAATTAAGATCATTTGTTCGGAATCTATGTCCTGTGACCATTCTAATTTTTGGTTCGTTTTCAATAAACTTTCTAAGGCCAAAATAAAAGTTGGTAAGACTTTTGACTGCAACATATTCTATTGCCCTATCATACTCTATGCAATAGTAAAGACAGGGAATAAAAAATTCTGAGACAAGATCGTCTCTGTCGGATCTGTATTGCTCCTTTAAGGCAATGTCTCGTAGTCCCACACATAACAAATGCATTTTTCTTATTTAAATAAGAACAAAAATTATCTGACCTAGTCTTTGATACGCATTCAATATATAGCGACAAAAAAGCTTTGTAAATATGAACAAAACACTGATTGCCACAATAACAGCAATAGTACTGGTACTTGCATTTGCTATAACACTTGTACCTCAAGAAAAACAGGCAACAGCACAAGAAACAACACCATTTCCTTCACGGGAAAAGATAATTTCTGTCACAGGAACTGCAACAACTTCAGTAGAGCCTGATCTTTTACGAGTTCAGTTTGGAGTAGAGACGCAAGAAAAGACAGCAAAAGAAGCACTTGAGGCAAATTCTAGTCAAATGACTGCAATCGTAGATGCAATAAAAAAACTAGGCATAACAGAAGATGAGCTTAGCACCTCAAGCCTGAACATTTACCCTGTCTATGACAGCTATGAAGACAAGCTAACTGGCAGATACACACAAGAGCTAATCGGATATCGTGTTTCAAACATTTTGATGGTAGAAACAAATCAGCTATCACTTGCAGCAGATATTATAGATTCTGCAGTTGCAGCAGGTGCAAATAGAGTTGATTCTGTATACTTTACACTATCGCCAGAAAAGCAGCTTGAGGTAAATGACAGTCTCCTTGCACAAGCAGTCTTAAATGCAAAATCAAAAGCAGAAAAGGCATTGGCACCACTTGATCATAAAATAATAGGCGTCAAGGCAGTCTCCTTATCTGAGTTTGGAATGCCACCACCAATTCCATATTATGATGCAGTAGCAAGCTATGAGGGTGCAGCCTTCAAGTCATCAACACCAGTATTTTCATCAGACCAAGAAGTTTCTACCACAGCAAATGTAATATTTGTAATTGGTAGCAACTAACTCCTTTTATTTTAATAATCGATTTTTTTTATTCTTACTTGACTTCCCTTTGATTCAAGAAAATGTCCTAAAAAATTCTTTAACTGTTCTGCTATCCTATACCCTAACGCACCCTCAAGCATTCCTGATTTTTCAATTATCGATGCCATGTCTGAGCTTATCTGAAGATTAAAAAAAGTCCAGCCAGCTTTTGTAAAAGGTTCCCCAATCTCGTATCCATCTTTTACATTACAAATACTTTCAAGATCTATCATTGCCTTTTTTACCAATTCTATTTCTTCTTCATATTTTCTAGTGCTTAGCTGAAATAACGGCTTCATCTTTGATACTTGGGCATTAACTACATTATAATCTAGTT
This sequence comes from Nitrososphaerota archaeon, assembly GCA_052386635.1. Lineage (GTDB taxonomy): Archaea > Thermoproteota > Nitrososphaeria > Nitrososphaerales > Nitrosopumilaceae > VHBM01. Next base: position 11,763 of record JBQTJY010000088.1, on the reverse strand, counting down.
TATTGACAATAAAAAGTTCTTTGCCAATTAACAAGATCTCATAATTTGATCATAAAAAAATTATTATGAAAAACTATAGTTTACGATCTAAACTTTTTGATACCTGCATTATTAATCAAATATTTGACAAATTACATTACAATGCAAATAGGTCTGATTAATATTAGCCATAAACGGATGTGGAATAATCTAGGATGATTAATTTCTACAAGTACCTAAAATGCCCTGACTGTCAGGAATCAGGCCTGTACTGCAAAAAGCACAAAAGTGAAGTAGAAAAAATACTGACAGAAAATGGGCTAACACATGGAAATTCTTGACGAGAAGGTCCACCTGTGGCTTGAAAGCGCGAGGTTTGTAAAAGCAAAATCAGGCGTCTATGTTCTTTATGATAAAAAACTAGAAGTAATTTACATTGGAGAAAGCCAAAATCTTCAGAATGAATTTGCCAACTATGTTGACACAAACTTTGAAAATAATCCTTGTAAGCAAAAAACACATGCCTATCAAAGAACGTTTATGACAGATCCACACGAAAAAAAAATCCAGCTCTTAGATGAATACAAGAAAAAGCATGGAAATATCCCGTGCTGTAATCTTGACATTAACTCAATAATCGTTTCTTAAGTAGGCATTCTATCAAGACTAGATAAAAAATTCTTTAGATGTAAAACAAGAGTTGTTTTGGTTTTTTCAGCACGATTAATGGCTATTTCCACAACCACAAGAATCATGACCTGCGTGAGTTTCTTGGTCTTTGCTAGCACATCTAGAACACTTGTTTGAGCCAGTAGGAGAAAAGAATCCAATCCCACAAACTACACATTTCATACTTGTCATACATGAACTAATTTGCTCCTGTATTTATCTAGTCTGATTAATAATCAATTCTGAATTCCTTGTCTATATCCCCATCAATAAAGTGCTCCCGCCGGGATTTGAACCCGGGATCACTGCCTTGAGAGGGCAGTATGCTTAGCCGGACTACACCACAGGAGCTTATGGTAAATGCCATAACTAATTCAATTTAAAGGAATGTTTTCACATTGAATTATTTGGTAAAAATAAGTAATTGATATCATTTAAACAAAAATTCTCAAGTAAATTTTATGTGGATGTAAAAAAATTATTGGAAAACCTAGCTGGAGATCATCCTGTTGGACTTGGCGGATGCCAAGCTCAAAAAAATAATTTTTCTTGTTGTGAATACAACATCACAATTTTTGATAATACAAATGAATCTGACTTGGTAAAAGATGTTGATGGCCAGCTAATCAAGATTCACCATGGCATGTTGTCAGGTGCAAGCTTGGATTCATTAATACAATATGACAACATGCAGATTCTTTTTGATGAGCAGTGGGAACTAAATACCGTTTTATCAAATATTAAGGAAAAAAGAAACCAACTTTTTGATTCTTTTGCAAAAAGTTGTCTTGTTGACGCAACAATTTGCGCAACAAAGGCAAAGGATGGAATACAAAATAACGATCCATTCACATCATCATGGGTAAAGTGTGCAGCATATTTTATTGCAGATGCAATATCAATACACAATCTTAGGCGGCCAAGTCCTGCACACATGCTTGAAGATATACGAAGACTAGAAAAAAACAGATTCAATGAAAACTTTACAATCGTAAATGAATGCATTGGAATTGAAAGAGCAACATCGTCGCTTCTTTTGCGAATGTTAAAATCAACAATAGGTTTTTCAGATATTGTTGAAACAAACAACCACTCAAAAATAATTCAAAAAAAATACGACTATTTTATTGAAAACTCGCTTTTTTCTGATTGCTATTTTTATCTTGGATATATCAACAAAAAAAATCTAATCAAAATCAAGCAAAGTCTGCATAGGATGCCTGAGCTGATTCATGTACTAAAGGTGGCATTTGATGTTGAAAGTGATATGGCAAAAATTGAAGCACAGACAAGTACCTTACATAATGCCGCAAACCAAATGCTGGCTATATTAAATGCGTAATTTTGGCAGTATTTGAAAACTTTTAAAACCCCGACTGAGATCCATCAAGACATGGTAGATCAAGCATGTGGATGCGAAGCCGATAGCGGCGATCCCGATTACGCATGTGATTGTGCTATGCAAGGTCATTGTATTTGCAGCCAAGATTGCAAATGCAAAACAGATGTATGCAAAGAAGCAGTCCGTGAACTACGTTAGAGAACTTTTCACTCTTTCTTTTTTGTAAAATCTAAAATGCTACTCTTTTTCTTCAAGGCCCCAAGACTTGACAAGCTCTTTTTGAAAATTATCGGCCTGCTTTTCATTTAATGGGTCTCCACAATTTTTGTGTGTAGGTACAACAGTCATGCCATCAAGCTTGAACTCTACCTCATAGAGATGAACCTTGGAGCAGTCGCACATATTCTAGCAATTTTCCTTACTGCCTCTATATTTGCTTATTTGAAACCTTTAACTAGGGAAATTCACAAATTAATTTTAGTTGAAGTCATTTCCTTTCGTTGTATCTTTACTTGTTGTTATGATAATAGGATCTGGCTTACACAATGCCTTTGCACAGTTTCAGTCTGGTGGGGTAAACAAGCCAGGTGATTGGTATGTTGGTGAAGGACTAAAGGTTGGAGATTATTTTAGCTACAAACTATGTCATGTTGACCATAAGGAGTGCGCAGAATTTCAAATTGAGTTTTGGATATCTGGAGAAAAAAAGACTGGAACAGAAGACAAGTGGGTTGCTAAGACTGTAGTCCATGATGGAAATAAAATTGTTAAAGGTGAAATGGAGCTTGGAAAAGTTGCGCCAGAGCCTACTGGTGGCAGCACTGAATTATCAGTATACCGTGGTGCTTTCAAGTCATCAATAGTATGGCTATCTGCATATGCAACAAACAGTCCTGGCGATGCAGTCAAAGGACCAAAAAAGTTTTCTGCTCCATCATGGGGTAAAATTGGAAATATTGGTGGAGAACAAATTATCCCAACTGCCCTTGAAACCATAACTGTACCTGAAGGCAAATTTGAAACTGTCTTAATTCAATGGAAAACAGGTGGATATTTCAATAATGTCTGGATAGTAGATGACTTTCCTTTTCCAGTAAAGGCAAGTACTTGGGCACATGTTGCAGAAGGAATACCTCCACAGGAGTATAGATTCGAACTTTTAGACTATAAACAAAATGTCAAAGTGGATCCATTTTCAGGAATTGTATCAACACCAATAGCACAAGTAAAATCTGGCTGTCCTCAAAATTATGATCTTGTAGAAAAAAGAGGAAACACAAAACAGTTTACAATACTAGTTGAGGTAAAATATGGGCCATCAAAGCCAATACCTGGCTGCCAAATAGAGTGGTTCATTAACTTCAAAAACAAGTATAAAGACACAGAATTTCTAAACGATGTTCATTATGATATACTGGTAGTAGATGATAGCCTCAAGCCAATACGCTCAATTGCACAGGATGATGGAAGACAAAAACTATTTAGCGCATCAGGGCAGATTCAAACATTTACTACTGTAAAGGAAAAACCAGGAACAGCCCATTATGTAATATGGATATATGGTACAAATCCTGAACAAATCGTTCCACCTGCAACAGAGCTTGACTACTTCCAAATAGACATTCCAATTTCAGGTGAATCACCTCAAACTACAACGCTAAACATTCCAAAATGGATTAAAACCAATGCAGGCTTTTGGGCAAACGGCCAGATCACTGATCAAGACTTTGTTTCAGGTATTCAGTACTTGATAAATCAGAAAGTAATGAAAATTCCTTCTACTACAGTAGGTAGTGGTACAGGTACAAATGTAATTCCAAAATGGATTAAAACCAATGCAGGCTTTTGGGCAAACGGCCAGATCACTGATCAAGACTTTGTTTCAGGTATTCAGTACTTGATAACAAACGGAATTCTAAAGATTAAATCATAAATTTCTCAAATTTGTTTTACATACTTGAAGTGAAATTACTTGACTGGTCTTTTTAGCTATCCAAAGCGTCACCTACGAAAGCTTGTAAAAGATGGAGATTATCTTGAGGCACTAGACTTTGGAAAAAATCTAGAACAAAAACATCCTGATGATCCTGATTTGTTATTTATGATTGCAAGTATCTACTACATTAATGGTGATGCAAAAAATACATTATCATATCTTGATAAAACATTGGTACTAAACCCAAATGATACAGAAGCACTTTTCATGAAAGCAAATCTACATCTTTACTTGAAAGATAAAGAGCAGGCAGTTGACTGTTGTGAGAGGCTGCGCAAAATCGATCCTCAAAACAAGGAAATAGACGAAATACTAGACAAGCTAGAAAAATTATAGATTATTAAAACCAGTTAGAAACTAGATTTAACCTGGTAAACCTCAGCAAGCAACCAATCACAAAACTTTGTCACATTATCTGAAAACTCACACCAAACATGCAACGAATGAGGCAAAATGTCAATTCGTCCAGAGTCTAAAAAAACCTTTACGCCTTCTTTTCCTTCGTACATGTAGGCATCCTTTGTCTCTACTTTGCCTAACAACTCTTTTGCTTTTGACTTTATAATTTCTCGATTTAGTGGAAAGTTCTTTTTTTCCATATCAACAATTATGCTAAGATCCTGTGTTCCATAGGAATCAAAGTCATAGATTTTTTCTTTTTCTGAGAAATTTACAAGTAATTTTACACGATACTTTGTGCCTACCTGAGTGCCAATCTCTGTAATTTTTGTGTAGGCCATTGCAGGGTTTTTCGTTAACATAAATCTAATCTGAGGCAAATTTGACTTTAGCTCTTTTTTTAAACTAGCAGTTATTGCCTCAAAACTCATGGTACAAAATTTGTCAGCTGTCATATTCAATGATTTCTAAAATCGCGGGATTGGTTTTTTATACCGCATTTTCTTTAGATTCTGTGGCCTTACCGATAGATTTTGACAAATTACGCTCTGATGAAGCTTCTGAGAGGGCAAGTAGTGTTGAGGACTATAAGGTAACATGTATGGAATTTATCAAAGATATTTCTAGCGACTATCTTGAATGGGTTGATTACTACAAGCTTCCTCAAGAAGAGGACAAAATACGCAGAGATGCAATTGCTGCTATAGTTGAAAGAACAAATGAATGGATAGCAAAGGTTGCCCAAACCATAAAGGGTGTTGATGTTGTCATGAACGATGGTGTTCAAAAAATGGCCGAAGCTACTGCAGGCAAGCCTTTTCAGATTGGTGTTTTTGTAAACAAAAAAGCAGGATACACTCAGGCAAATTCAGGAGTCATAGACGTTAATGTAAAAGCAGCAGGAAGAGAAAACAGAAAAACAAAACTTGGATTTCATCACCTAGATCAGCGATTTAGAATAGAAACTACTGGTAAGGTGTTTTTTGATGAAAGCTCAATACCGCAAGAAGAGTTTGACTTGATGGACGTAAACCTAAAACTTTACACAGAAGAATGCAAGCAGCGTGATCTTATCTCATTTACTGTAATTGTTTCTGAAGTAAAAGATGGCTCTGAATTAGAAAGAAGAGGCGTTACCACTATCGTTCACATAGTCTAGTTATCTATCAATCTAGTTGTCTAGGTTTATATATAGTAAACTAGATAACTAGTTACATGAAAGCATCGATAATGGCAGTAGTTATAGGAGCACTAATTCCAACTGTATTTCTCTGTAGTGGAGAAGTTAATAAAAAAATCAAAAAGACAGAAAATATTCACGAACATTATACTCTTGCAATAGTAGAGGCCCATAGAAATTCAAAAAGAAACTATGTGATATAAGATGGCACAGATTACTACAAAAATCAAAGACGAAGTTCTAAAGGCCTTTCGCGATACAATATACACTAAATACGGATTGAGACGAGGAGATCTCAAACACGCATTAGAAGAGGCAATGACAGATTACATCCAGAAATATCAAAAACCTTCAGCATAAAAACCACCTTCAAGCATATAATTTTATAATATAAAAAATCTCAAATCATTTCCTAGTTCATTTACGATTAACTATAGGATTCATTAGCTATGAGTTTTCTAGTGCCATCAAGTCAAGTAATTTAACTACAATGATTGAAAATTCTGATATTGGCTGCCATAAATCAATCCTAAAAATGCTGGCTATGTCAAAACTTGAAGGAATGCCAGGAAAAATTTGTACTGCAGATGAATTTACAGGAAAAAAGGTAGTAGACAGGGAAGGAATCGCATATGGCAAGGTAAAACACATTCACATACATCCAGAAACAATGACAGTATCAGGTGTTACAATTCATGAAGGATTTAACAACGACTACTTTTTGTCAAGTGAATATATTGACAAGTTCACAGAAAAGTCTCTTTTACTAAACATTCCGCCAATTAGGCCAAACGCTCAAGTAGTTGATATAGATGGCCACAAAATTGGAACTATCAAAAGACTGCAAAGAAACCCACAAACATATGAGCTGGAATCACTTGAAATTTCAACTGGATTTATGAAAACAAAGATTGTTTCCAAGTCGCATGTTTGGGGCGTTGGTGAAAAAATCATCTTGCACATGACAAAAGATGAATTCAAGAACTTAAAATAAAAAAATAATTTTTAAATAAAATTTTTTATAATTTATTTTTATTAAGACAATTTCGACATATAGTAATTCCATCGTTTGTGATGATATCTACGTTTGATGTATGGCAGACATGACAAAGTCCTTTCATAATTTATAATGTCAAATCTGTAGAATAAATTTTTTTTCTACGGTGTTTGTACGATATTTGATAGTGTTACCATTTTATAATTGCACAATATGTTCATGTTATTGTATGCAATTGAAACAAATTCATTAACAAAGGAATTTGGCAAGATTAGAGCAGTAGACAACATTTCATTTAAGGTAGATACAGGTGAAATCTTTGGTTTTCTTGGCCCAAACGGTGCAGGAAAAAGCACAACAATGATGATACTTACAACACTTTTGAGACCAACATCAGGAAGCGCATCGGTTGCAGGTTTTGATGTAGTAACGCAGGCAACAAAGGTACGACAAAACATTGGATATGTCCAACAGGAAATTTCAGTAGATGAATTTCTTTCAGGACGAGAAAATCTTCTCATTCAAGCCAGACTTAACCATGTTCAAAAGGATCAGACTGAAAAAAGAATTGATGATGTTTTAGGACTTGTCGAATTAACTGACAAACAAAAGGATCCCGCCCTGACATATTCCGGAGGAATGCGAAAAAGGCTTGATATTGCAGGGGGTTTGTTAAACCGACCTAAAGTACTGTTCTTAGATGAGCCAACAGTTGGACTAGATATTCAGACAAGGCGCAAGATTTGGGCGTATATTAAAAAAATACATGAAGAATTTGAGATGTCAATTTTTCTTAGCACCCATTACATGGAGGAAGCAGACCAACTATGTGATAGAATTGCCATCATTGATTATGGCAAAATACAAGCAAATGACACACCAAAATCTATGAAGGCTGCGTTAGGAAATTACAGCGTCACATTTACAATTAATGATCTAAGCAAGAAAAATAATTTTCTTGAGAAAATAAAAGAACTCGAACATGTAAAAGACATTACAACAAAAGATGAAAAAATAGCAGTCTTTTCTTCAAAAGAATCTATAATGTCATCAATTTTTAATTTATCTTCAGGACTTGGAATAGAAATTAACTCTATTACATTTACTCAACCAACACTTGATGATGTTTTTATTGCATACACAGGCCATGACCTACGTGACAATGGCGTAACCTACGACAGAAGAAAAGAGCACATAAAAATGAAGAGGATCAGAGCATGATCCAGTCAGATACCTACTCTATTTTTTGGCGAGAGATGAAACGATACCGAAAATCACGAAGCGGTGTGCTGATACGATTGATTCAACCTGCAATTTGGATTATAGTCATTGGGAATACGTTTGCTGGAACACAGCCACTGATTCAATCTGTAGGATTTGAAGGGCAATACATTGAGTTTATGGCACCAGGAGTCATTATCCTTACTGCAATTTTTACAAGTATTTTTGGCGGTGTCAACACACTTTGGGATCGAAGATATGGATTTATGAATAAAGCACTGACAGCTCCTGTTTCTCGTTCTTCTATCGCTATTGGAAAAATGCTTGCAATATCGTTAATTGCTGCAATACAATCTAGTCTAATTTTAGGAATTGCTCTTGCTATTGGTGTTAGCTTTCCAAACCCTTGGATGATTGCGCCAATCATGGCAATCGTGGTTTTGTTTTCATTGGGCTTTTCTGGAATATCTGTTGTAATTGCAGCTACGGCAAAATCTCAGGAAACATTTTGGGGTGTGATCAACTTTCTTGGGATGCCATTGTTTATGCTAAGCCCTGCACTTTTTCCATTAGAACTTTTACCAGACTGGCTTGCCACAGCTGCCAGATTAAACCCTGTCACATACACCGTACTTTTGGTCCGGGAAATGATGACTGGTGTCACAGAAGGGGTATCAACTATTTTGAGTATAGGAGTAATTGCCATATTTGTGGCTGTAATGGTAGGATTAGCAAGCTACGTATTCACTCGTGAAGTAAACAAGCCCTTTTAATTCACCCAAAATTGACAAAAACTGTAATAATTCCTAACTAGAGTGATCTTTTTTGAAACTTGAAACTAATTTCTGTTTAATGTAATACTACCCCTAGTTGTAATAGTCTCATTTATCGTACTAGCTGGAACTATGCACGAAGCATTTTCTGCAACAGGCTCACATCCATTTATTTTAAAATGGGGCGGCTCTGGATTAACAGAACCTGGATTTTTTTCACTACCTCAAAAAGCCGCAATAGACAGTGAGGGAAATATCTATGTAACAGATCTTGGAAATAAACGAGTTCAGAAATTTGATAATGATGGCGTTTTTGTGACAGCGTGGGGAAATGATAACGAAAATGTAGAGTTTTTAGAACCAACGGGTGTTGCAGTGTATGACGATTTAGTTTTTGTTGTAGACAGCAAATTAGGTACTGTACAAAAATTTGATTCTATTGGTAATCTTATTACAAAATGGGGAAGTGTCGGCAAAGAAAAAGGACAATTTACAAAACCAAATGGAATATCTGTAAGTAAAGACGGCATTGTGTATGTAGCAGATACTGAAAATCATCGAGTCCAAAAATTCACATTGGATGGCAAGTATATTTCAGAATTTTATCCAGGTGATAGTAAATACAGTAAGGACTTGCCAGTAGATATCGCTATTGACAAAGATGGTAACATCTATGTATCAGATCCTTATCTTAACAAGATTTCACAATATGACTCTGATGAAAACTTCATAAAAAAACTTGGCCCTAACGTTGGAGGATATCCAATGACACCTTATGGAATTTCTACAGATCTGCAAGGTAATGTTTATGCAGCTGATGGGTCTCGTGACAGAATCTTATACTTGAACAAAGAAGGTGGCACAATAACAATTTTTGGTAGCACAGGTATTGGCGATGGTCAGTTCAAGGTACCACTTGATGTTGCAATGGACCAGCAAGGACATTTGTTTGTAGTTGACTCAAACGGTCATAGAATTCAAAAGTTTGATACGCCAACCACTACAGAAATAATAGAGCCAATAGTTGAAGAGGCTCAACCAGTACAAGAAACACAACCATTAACAACAGTTAACCCAGTCCCAAATGATTTTACAAAGCCACTAATCATTGCACCAAATGACATGTTAGTTGAGGCAGTAGGGGGATTAACTCCAATTTCAATTGGTAAAGCAACTGCCACAGATGAAAGCGGGATACAGTCACTTATTAGCAACGCCCCCTCTCAATTTCCCTTAGGAACTACTACCATTATTTGGACTGCCATAGATGGAGCAGGAAATGTTGGCATAGCAACTCAGACAATTACCGTAGTTGATACAATTCCACCAGTACTTTCTTCACTGCCTGACTTGGTAGTAGAATCATCAAACTCAAAGCAAACAGTCGAGCTAACCATGCCAGATGTAAAGGATATGGTAGGTGTTCTTTCTCTAACAAATGATGCACCAGAATCATTCCAGTTAGGTGATACTATAGTAACATGGACTGCAACAGACGTAGCAAAAAACTCTGCTATTACAACTCAAAAAGTAACTGTAGTTGATACCATTCCACCAACAATCACTGCACCAAAAGATGTTGTAATTGAAGCTACAAGTTTTAATGAAAATGTTGTAGAACTGGGTGAAGCAATAGTTGTTGACAATGGAAAGATTATTTCAATAACAAATGACGCACCTACTTCCTTTAGCATTGGCGATACCACAATAACATGGATGACATCAGATGAAGCAGGAAACGTTGCAACTGCTACACAAAAGATCTCAATAGTTGATACAACAATTCCACAAATCATTCCACCTGAAAACATAAGTTTTGAAGCTACATCTATTGATGAAAATGTAGTAAAATTGGTTGCACCATCTGTAATTGACGTACAACCAGTAATAATCCAAAACGATGCACCATTAGTATTTCCATTAGGTGATACTATAGTAACTTGGATAGCAACTGACTCTTCTGGTAATTCAGTAACTGCTACTCAAACTGTCACGGTTGTAGATACAACTGCACCAAAAGTTACAGCACCTAATGATATTACAGCAGAAGCTATAGGATTAGAAAATAATGTTGTTAATTTGGGCGAGCTTTCAGTTGAGGACATTACAGGTGTAGCAGCAATAACTCATAATGCGCCTGAATACTTTCCATTGGGAACAACTATTGTGACTTGGACTGTGACAGATAATTATGGAAATATAATAACTGCTGATCAAAAAGTAACCATAGTCGATACAACTTCACCAACAATAGATGCACCAAAAGATGTTGTTGCAGAAGCGGCATCTTTAGAAGAAAACTTTGTTGAGCTTGGAGAACCAAAAATTAAGGATATCATAGGTATTGAATCCATTACAAATGATGCACCTGACGTATTTCCATTGGGAATGACAACAGTCACATGGACTGTAACAGATACTTCAGGAAACACAGCATCTGATACACAAATAATAACAGTACATGATACAACTTCGCCAATTCTTAGCATTCCTGAAAGCATAACAGTAGAAGCAATAGGTCCATCAGGAATGTCTGTTGCCATAGGTGAGGCCACAGCAACTGACACAATCAAAGTGGATTCTATTACTAATAATGCTCCTGAAACATTCTATCTTGGGAAAACAACAGTTACTTGGACTGCGATAGATTCTTTTGGAAATATAGCAACTGCAAATCAAACTGTATCTGTAATAGACACAACTGTTCCAACAATAACTCCACCAGCAGATATTACATTTGAGGCACAAAATCCAACATCTAATAAAATTTCAATTGGCATTGCAACTGCAGCGGATACTGTTGGAGTTGCTTTAATTGAAGTCGACGCACCAGAATCATTCCAATTAGGTGAAACCATAGTAACATGGACTGCAACTGACTCTTCTGGCAACTCAGCAACTGCCACACAAAAGATATCTGTAGTTGATACAACTGCACCAGTGCTAACTCCACCAGAGTCATTACAAGTAGAAGCAACATCTGAACTTGATACCCAAGTATCACTTGGTGACGCTATCGCCTCTGATCAAATCGAAGTAGCATCAATTACAAACAACGCTCCAGCTGTATTTCCATTAGGTGATACTATAGTAACATGGACTGCAACTGACTCTTCTGGTAATTCAGTAACTGCTACTCAAACTGTCACGGTTGTAGATACAACTGCACCTACAATAGAATCATTGCCACTTATTACAGTAGAAGCA
>JBQTJY010000087.1:0-6334 GCA_052386635.1 Nitrososphaerota archaeon | reverse complement strand
GGACAAATGCAACAACATGTACTCCTGGTGCATGGAACATTCAAAGAATGATTGAGGCAATAGAGGAATATCCTCTTAATTTTGGGTTTTTGGGAAAGGGAAACGACTCTAAAGAAGACGCGCTAATTGAGCAAATAGAGGCAGGCGCATGTGGGCTAAAACTCCATGAGGACTGGGGAACAACTCCTGCTACAATTGATGCTGCACTCAAAGTTGCAGACAAAACAGACACTCAAGTTGCAATTCATACAGATACGCTAAACGAATGTGGCTATGTTGATGATACCATATCTGCAATAGCTGGACGTACAATTCACACATATCATACAGAAGGAGCTGGTGGCGGACATGCACCAGACATTATGAAGATAGCTGGCGAAAAAAACATCCTGCCGTCATCTACAAACCCAACCAGACCCTTTACCGTAAACACACTAAATGAGCACCTTGACATGATGATGGTCTGTCATCACCTAAATCCATCAGTTCCTGAAGATGTTTCATTTGCAGAATCTCGAATAAGGGCAGAGACAATAGCGGCAGAAGACGTTTTGCATGACATTGGCGTTCTAAGCATGATGTCATCAGACAGCCAAGCCATGGGAAGAGTTGGCGAGGTTACAACAAGAACATGGCAGACTGCTGATAAAATGAAAAAGATGGCAGGAAAACTACCAGAAGATACTGACAGAAATGACAATTTCAGGGTAAAACGCTATCTTGCAAAATATACGATAAACCCTGCAATAACTCATGGCATCTCTGAATATGTTGGCTCGCTAGGGTCAGGAAAGCTGGCAGACATTGTTATTTGGACTCCGCAATTTTTTGGGATAAAGCCAAAGATGATAATCAAAGGTGGAATGATTGCATATTCGCTTATGGGGGACCCTAACGCATCAATTCCTACAACAGAGCCAATCACATATAGGCCCATGTTTGGCGCACTAGGTTCTGCAAAGCATTCTACATCATTTACATTTACATCCAAGCTTGCTATCGAAAAAGGACTGGACAGAAAAATTTCAGCAAAAAAGAAACTAGTCCCTGTCAAAAACTGTAGAAAGATTGGAAAAAAAGATATGGTACACAACAACCTTACACCAAAAATCGAAATTGATCCAGAAACCTATGAAGTCAAAGTTGATGGAAAGATTGCCACCGTAAAACCAGCTGACAAGCTTGCACTGGCTAGACTGTACAATTTGTATTAAATTAATCCAAGGTCTAATTGTATTCTAGGAAAATTAGATTTTGTGCTATATTGTTAAGAGATAGGTTTTCATAACATCTTTTTTGCTCTAGGTCATGGCTGAACGACGCTCAGAGCTGGTACGAAGCCTTTCGCTTCTTGACATAACAATGATAGGAATAGCTGCCATGATAGGTGGAGCCATTTTCGTTCTTGTTGGACCTGCAATGAACGAGGCTGGTCCTGCATTAATGGTTGTATTTGTGATAAATGGCGTTATTACATTCTTTACTGCACTCATATACGCCGAGCTTGGCTCTGCCTTGCCAGAAGCAGGAGGTGGATACAAGTGGATAAGAGAGGGGCTTCCACGCCCTAATGCCTTCATTAGCGGTTGGATGGCATGGTTTGCCCACATGATTGCAGGAAGTCTATATGCAGTCGGCTTTGGTTCGTTTTTAGGACATTTTTTAACAATTATTGGCCTTGTGCAATTTGCTGGAATTGATAAGCTGATCGCAGTTCTTTCCATTATTTTATTTACCTACATCAATGTAAAAGGAATTTCTGAAACTGGAAAGATAGGAAACGCAGTTACATTTTCTCAGCTTGCAATCATTGGAATTTTAATCGTAGCTGGATTAATTGCAACCTTTTTTGTTGAACATGACTGGACTGCCAACTTTGAGAACTTTATGCCAAATGGTGCCGGTGGACTACTTCTTGCCATGGCACTCACATTTATTGCATTTGAAGGATACGAGATAATTGTACAGACAGGCGAAGAGGTAAAAAATCCAAAGAAAAACATACCAAAAGCAATTTTTCTTTCTCTTGCTGGCGTTGTTGGCATTTACATACTATTCACATTTGTGTTTCTTGGCGGTATTGACTCACAAAAAATAGGAACCGAGGTCTGGAAGTTCATAGGAGACAACAAAGAACTTGGAATAGTAAAGGCTGCAGACTATATCATTCCGTTTGGGACCATACTTGTACTTGTTGGCGGATTTGTGTCTACATTATCAGCACTAAACGCTACAACCTTTTCATCAAGTAGAGTAGCGTTTGCAATGGGCAGACAGTTTAACCTGCCTAAAACATTTAGTTCAATTCATGCAAAATATCGCACTCCATACTTTGCTACAATAATTTCTGGTATTGTAATGGTTATAATGGCAGTATCACTGCCACTTGAGCAGATTGCGCTAGCAGCTGGTGTCATGTTTCTTTTCTTGTTTATACAAGTCAATATAGCTGCAATTACAATTCGAAGACTTTATGGCTCAAAACTAGATTATGGTTTTAAAACGCCGTTCTTTCCTCTAATTCCAATTATTGGCGTATTTACGCAAATTGGACTGGCAATTTACCTGCTAATCTTTAATCCACTAAGCTGGCTTATTGCAGTCATTTGGATAATGATTGGGTTCACACTTTACAAGATGTATACTGCAAAAAAAGAGATAGAGCACTATGCTCCATCAATCATAAATGAGATTCCGCAAAAACGTCAAAACTATAGAATACTGATTCATTATAATGGTAAATCAATTAAAAATCTAGTAAAGATTGCAAATGTCATAGCCAGTGCAAATAATGCAGAGATTTCCTATCTCAATGTTGTAAGTGTTCCAATCCAGCTTCCACTGTCCTCATCAAGAGAAATTGCCGATAAAGAAGTACATACACTTGAGAGTCTCAAAAAAGAGCTAGGCGATAGCGACTCTACAGGATATCTAATAAGACTGTCACATGATGTTACAGAAGCAATTCTTGCTACAATCGAAGAGCAAGGCACCAACCTTCTTGTCATAGACTTTGATGATCTAAAAAACAATAGAAAACTCATGTCACTTGCCACATGTGATATAATTGGAGTTAGAGTAAGAGACAACTTTGATAGTGAAATCTCAAATGTAGTTGTATCATATGACAGAGGAAGACACTGTGATCTGGCACTAGATGTTGCTGACTCTTTTCTAAAATCTCAAGGCAGCAAGATACGAATTGTTAGAGCAACAACAGACACTCCAGAAAAAGAGCTTAATATCATAAACAAAATCAATGAAAAGATGTTTGATCTTGGCTGGAAAAAGATACCACTAGAAAGACTAGATGTTAGAGCTAATGAGCTTGTTCAAAAATTATTGCAAAACTTTAACACAGACACACCTGAACTAATTATGGTGGGCTCTGGAAACCAGTCAGAGCAGGCATTTAGTCCTAAGACAATGGAGCTGATCGAAAAATCAAAGAGATCATTTTTGGTAATACGTGACTCTAGATTCTCAGAGATTCATGCCAGGTATTTTTGGGACAAGATAGGTCCAAGAATTAAAGAAAACAGGCGCCTTTACAGGCTCTATTTGCTGCTTGTTAGAATTGCCAAGTATACTAAACCAAGACAGCAAAGCTTTGATGATTATTTCAATTAGAGTTTGTAATTTTATTTGCTTAAAATTTTAACAAATTTCTCTACTTTTGTGTCTATGGAATGGTTTTTTAGCGTTTCAGCTATATTGCCAATTATTGTGATACTAGAGTCGCCAAAAACATCTTTTAGTATTTTTCTTAGATATTCTGGTTTGCCATAGCAGTCAGTAAAGAAAATCTTGTAATCATCCAATAGCCTTTTTTTAACAAGTTCGTATGTGTCGTCATTTATGTCAAGTAGAACCCTTTCAATGACAAAGGCTACCAGATTTTTATTTATTATGTCTTGACTCATTACAATTCTATTAAGCTAACCATTGTTATAAAGAGACCTATAAAACTTGATTAAAATATAAAAAGAAAACTATTGTATAATGGAAATTCAAAGAATTGATCTAAAATATAAGTAAAGAAATTGATCGATCAGTGTTGAAACAAGTTACTTTTGTTGATTATCAGGCATTAGATGTAATCTCTCTAGTTTTTGATTCTACCAAAAAATGACAACGCATAGATTTTCAATCAAGGAACAAAAGATTTTTCTAATAATAATTTCTGTTGCTGCAGTCAATCTAATTTCAAATTATTTTGGAGAAGAAGCTGCCATACTTGTTGGCAATTTTATGTACATTCCTGCTGCTGGTAGCCTTGTCGGAGTCAGCATTCTTGTGCTTTATCGCCTTGGTACATCAGGAAAACATGGCACATCACTTATCGCGCTTGTAGGATTTGCAATATGCTGGTTTATTGCAGAAATGGTTTGGACAGTCCAAGAACTTTATCTTAAAATCGACCCGTTTCCTTCAACTGTAGACATTTTCTATCTTGTTGGGTATCCATTTTTATTGATGTTTTTGATTTCTTATTTAGAACCACTAAAGAAAGGTATTACAAAAGAGATGCTTGCCATCTCAAGTGTTGCCACAATGATTCTTTTGGCATCTAGTCTCTACGTTATACTTGCTGAAGAAAGCGACCTTGAGCCCTTTGAATTTGCTCTTGTTACAGGCTACCCAATAGCAGATGCAATAGTATTGGTACCGTCATTGATTGGAGTTGTCTTGTTTTTTAAAGGCAAGGTCAATTTTATGTGGACGCTTGTTTGCTTGGGTATAATTTCATTGTACATAGCTGATACATCCTTTTTGTATACTCAGGTAGAAGAAAGCTATTACACAGGTCATCCACTTGAGATGCTATTTCAATGGATGTACTTTCTTATTGCATATGGAATGTATGATTATATGAGAATCTTCAAGCCGGGAAACAAAGTTCAGAACTAGAGCCTACCAAGCAGTTTGATGGCCTCTTCTCGTGTTATTGCAACAAGCGTTTGGGTTTGCATTACCTCGCCTGCATCAATTCCAAGCTTTATTGCATCCTTTTCTGATGGCGCCTCATAAATCCATATTGCGTCATATTTGCCAAGAGTCCAGTATGTTCCAATTATTTTGACTCCCTTTGGCAGATTTTCAAGAATCGATTTTCCGTATTCTGCTGCATCACGTGCCTTTTTCTTAAACTTGATCAAGGCGATAAAAAGCATACAGTGTAATCTGTAAATCAATTACTTAAGATTTCGTAAGTTTTGTTATCTGATATGCTAGATGTTCTTTAGATTGATGGATACATTATATCATATGGATTATCACTGTGCTCAAACCCAAGTGCGTGTCCAAGCTCATGTTTTGTTATCTCAAGTACAACTTCTGAATCGTGTAGATTAAATTTTCGTTGAGTTGCTGGTACTGATTCATCATCAAAGTGGCCCAAAGTAATTGTCAGGTATGGTTTTCCATAGTCATTATTTGTGTCAGGAGTATAGTAACCCAAAGTTTTATCAAGATACTGACTTGACCACTGGACTACAAAATCAGAGTCTGCAACAGATTGAACCTCTTGAAAATCTAGCCCAGGCAATCTTTGCTCCCACCACTCGGTAGCATTATGCAGTATATTTCCAAATTCATCTTCCCACTGTTTTGGCATTTGATCAACATACACATACAATGTTTTATTATAGAACAGATCTAGTGGAAGTGGATCAGCTGTTGGAGTTGCATCTACAAATACAATTCCAGTCATCCAAGGATGAATCATGCAAAAAAAAGGATAATCGCCTAGATTATCAAATGTGACTGAAAATATTTCACCAGAAGCCAACATCCCACTATCAAAGAATTCGCCTATATTGTCTGAATCCTCGCTTTGATCATCACTTGTAATTGTGTGAGCTATAGTATCGTAGTTTTTCCATGTTACTGTATCGCCTTGATATACTAGCAGTGATGCTGGAAGGTAGCAGCTACTAGTTGTTTCACATCCAAGAGATGATGAATTTTGAGCAACAATGATTGTGTTGGCAGGAATGATTGCATTAGCATTAATGATTGTTTGAGCATCAGCAAATTGGGTACTTGAGATTAATCCAACTATGAGTGTGGTAATTGCTACAAAATAGTGGAATTTGCTTCTATGAGTCTTTATTGGACCCATTGCTGACGATTATCTGGAGCTATGATATAGCCAAGTGATCCTGATTGCGGTATGCCTTGATATTGTAACTTTTAGTTCAAAAACAAAATTGTCAGTTGGAGAAGTGTGATATTCTCTTTTGAATTATGCACGTGGCTTGTCAGATCTGCTTTTCAATATAACTACAAATAACGCTGGCGCAACAAAGTACATTCCAATATTTAGTAGTAT
>JBQTJY010000086.1:0-4327 GCA_052386635.1 Nitrososphaerota archaeon | reverse complement strand
TAGTGCGTGCCAGTAGTAACTCTCCTTCTGTTTTAACGATATTTCGCTTTGCAGCCTACCTGAACCAGGTGCAGGCACCTATAGTTCTGTTTGGCCTTGCTCCATGCGGGACAGATTTTTCATTCCGACTCTGGAAATCTCAGGTTTTGCCATCACAGTACACTCCAGATAGGATTTGTTTCTATTCCGTTGCCTGTCATCTCTGACAATCTGTCACCAGACCGCATTGCCTGCAAGGGGGGAGAAGTTTCCTCTGACGAATCAGCGTGTCGTTCACCGGCTCGCACTAGATAGAATAGGATGCCGGTAAATTTGTGTATTTCTAATTCAGTGTATTTTATAATCCTGCAGAATTGACGGAATGTCATC
The DNA here is from genome assembly GCA_052386635.1 of Nitrososphaerota archaeon. Taxonomy (GTDB): domain Archaea; phylum Thermoproteota; class Nitrososphaeria; order Nitrososphaerales; family Nitrosopumilaceae; genus VHBM01. The sequence continues at coordinate 3,958 of JBQTJY010000086.1, read as the reverse complement.
TTCTGATTTTGCCTGAGAGTAATCCAAAAGCAAGTTTTGGTTTAGATCATAAAATGTATGGCCCCACTTGAATTTATCAAGTAGTTTGTGTGCAATCTCTGCATATCCTAAAATAAACAGAGCTGCCGCTATTGCCTCAACTGTCGTAAGTTTGTTTAGCTTTGAATAGTTTACTGGATTTCCTGCAAATAATGGTGGAAGTTTGCGTTTTAATCCAACAAAATTTTTTGTAAATGCCTGCTCTGCTTTTTCCCATGAGCAGTCAATGCCTGTGACAGAATCAAAAAGGTCCTTGTCAGAGAAAAGTAGAGTTTGTTTTGCAAACGGGTCTAAAACAAGAGTGTTTTGCGTTGTTTTTTTAATTGGCCTTGCCATTCCAAACTTTACAAGCTTTGCAGCAGTGCATTTTTTTGGATCGTCTTGGTTAAACATCAAAACCTGAATTTGCATTAAAAGGAAAATTAATTTTTGTTTATTTTATCTTATGCTGCTGGAAGGTAGGCAACCTTGTAGTAGAATCTTGAAGGCTCGTCACTTTTCAAAATTTCTACATTCCAAGTAGAGTCTGGCATTGTTGCACCTGCCAAGTCCGGTATTATTGTGAACTTTTCCAGCCTTGCATCAGGTCCGCTGTATCTTATCTTATAGCTAACACCATCTACTTCAACTATTTTGTAAATGGTTCCTGGTGCTCGTGTTGATTCAGAAACAAGACAGTTTGTGTCTTGTCCAATTACACATGTTCCTGATTCAGTAGTAACTTGAATGTTGACGTTTACTTCATCTCCACGTTTTGTTGTAAGAAGAGAGCCGTCAATTGAGCGAGGCTGTACTGTTTTATCATTAATTGTTTTTTCGCCTACTATAATTGGAATTGATGACTCAGTGAGCCTGTTTTCTTTTTCAAAGAATTTCTGTGGTGGTATTTCGGTTTGCTTTTCTGTTTCTGCTGGTTTTTCAGTCTCTGCAGGAATTTCAGATACTGCTGGTTTTTCTATTACCGTAAATAGCTTTGAGACAGTGCCAAAGTCAGTGTCGGCTGTCATCAAATATCCACCCAAACTTGTTGGCGAGTCTGGAATCTTGAATTCATATGTAAAACCACCCGCCTTATCTGGCCTTACAGTAACTACTGGCACCCCTTTACCGCAGTAGAATGCACCACATGTAGCACCTGAAGGATCTTCTTTTAGTACAGTAAGTTCAAAGTGTTCAAGGAAGATCAATTTGTTTAATCTTCCAGTGGCTTTTACAACGTCTCCTGGATAGTATTCTTCCTTATCTAGTTCCATTTGTAATGCAAGTTGCTCGTCTCCTCCCACTACAAAGTTGTTGTTTATTTGAAATGATGTTTCATCGTATAAACCAAAGTAAGAACCAGTTACCTTGTAGGTACCGTCTTTGAAGACGGTAACTGGCATTTCAAATGTTTGCTTAAAGTCACCTGATACTTCAGGATGAACAGATGATTCGTAGATAACTTTTGACTGTGGCGATTTTACAAGTATTTGAATCCTTTCTGGAATCTGTCCAGATGTTGCTTGTGGTCTTTTTGTAGTCTTTCCAGTTACTACTAGCTTTTCTCCTGCGTCATAAACTGCCTTGTTTGTTTTAATTACAAATGGCACGTCTAAGACAAAGTCTTCTTCAGGGTTAGGCGATACTCTAAAGAAGAGATTTGTTTCGTCTCGTTCTGATGACACCTTTATTTTGTATGTGCCAAAGACGCTTGTTGACATAGACCTATCAGTGCCTAGTTGTATGGCCAAATTTTCAGAAGTTGGTATTGTCCAGCTCCAAGAGAACGCTTGATTGCTAATTACAACACCGTGTCTTTCTGTGTCACCGCTTGGTTTTGTGATTGTTATTGCTAGTGTTTTTTGTGGAAATCTGTCAGAAACTTTACCAGTTAGCTGTACTTTTTCTCCAAGACTATAGGCTTTTTTGTCAAGTGAGACGATGATATCATTAACCCCTAGTGTAACTAATTCATTTACTGTAAAAGATGCACTGGCGGTTTGTTTGCCTTGATCAAAGCTTGCCTTTATTGTATATGTTCCAGGCTTGAAAAGCTCGTTTGAGATTTTGAGTTCGGATTTAAAATCTCCTGCAACGTTTGGTATTCCTGTTAGTGTTAACTTGGTTGGGTCTCTGCATAATAGTTTATCAAGATTAGGACAGCCAAGAAATGTTACGTCTTTTCCGTTAGAATCTTTAAATCCAATAGTAATTGTTGGAGTTTCAAAACTGCTTCTTGTTTGCAAATTGAATACGTTTCCAAATATGACTAGTTTTTCACCAATATCATAAGATGTTTTGTCTGTTGCAATTGTAAATGGCTCAATGTTTACTGTGTCATCTTCTTTTTCACTAACCTTAATGAAGACTTGCTCAGAACCAATATCTTTTGAGACTGTTATTTTGTAATTTCCCAGTCTTTCAGGACCATTTGGAATTGTAAATTCATAGCTAAATGTACTGTCTCCTGCAAGTCTTACTACATCTAATTTCTTAAATTGATTCTGTATATTTCCTGTTAGCGCACCAGAACGAATCTCCTTTGCAGAAGCAGGTGATCCTAGCTGCAATATTTCAATATCAAAAGATGGAATCCAAGAAGTGTTCAGCCTCCCAGTAACGGTTACCTTTTCTCCAGGCTTGTATGATGTCTTGTCTGTCTTTAAGGTGATTAATTTTGCCTCTTTGAGATCTGCAACAAGATCAAATGTTGCCTCTGTGTAATATGTTGAATACTCTGCTGTTATTCTATATGCCCCATAAACTGGCTTTACTGTATTCATAAAAACAGAGCCAGTAAATTCACCTTTTGCGTTTGGATAAAGAATACCGCTTGCAACAGTTTGTTTTTCTGGATTGATAACATTGTATTTTAGGCCTTCAAGTGGTATTACATCATTAGTTGTTGCCTTGATTTTTACAAATTGTCCTATAAGATATGCCTCTTTTTCTGCTGATATTGAAAGAGAACCAGGTGCTTTTTCTTCAACTTCTACAACTTTGTTGCCAAGTGAGAATTTAGTTGATGTACTACCTTCAGCATATTTTACTGTAGCTGTGTACTCGCCACCGTTAAAGCCCAACACTTTGCTCAAATTTATTGTTGTTTTGAAACCAAGATTTTGATCAGGAAAAAGTGTTATAGTTTTTGAAAAAAATTCAGGACCTGTAATTGTTACCTTAATTTGTGCTGGCTGAAAGTATGGCTTTTCAACAAATACACGTTCAGAAACTTTGCCTGCAATTGTTGCAATGTCTCCAAAAATGTAATTTTCTTTATCAGTTGTTATAGAAACTGTGATAGACGTTATTTCCTCTTCTATTGGTAATTTTCCATTTGATTTTCCGCGAGTTCCAAATTCAAATACCCAATCACCGTCAGAATCAGTGTCATATCCGTCATAGGTTCTCTGCCAGCTTGTAAAATCATTTTTCAAGTCTGTAAACTTTGGTGTTTTATCAATAACATTACCTGCTTTGTCTCTTAGCTCAACTACTTCTGCTACGTCTGGAAACCATAATGCCTGATGGCTAAGAAGCAAATAGCTATCTGGACCGATTGATGTTCCATCTGCAATCTTTAGTGTTTTTTTAAGAAGTGTTGTAGATGCTATAGACCATCCTCCAATATCTATTGGTAAGTCGGTTGGATTATACAGCTCAACCCATTCAGCGATCGACTTTGAGTCATCGCCTGGTGGATTGATATCAATTTCGTTAATTACAACATGATCAGCTATAGTATCAGTTTGTCCAAGTACCGGAATGACAGATCCTCCTAGCAGAAATAGTGCAAACAATCGTAAAAGTATCTTTGTCTTTTTCAATTCCTGGCCTCGTATAGTTTGGTCGCTATAATGACCTTTTTAGATTGGAATTGAGCATAAGTTGAGCTGTTAGTATTAGTAACATGTCTATGCCGCCTCACGCCTATAATTTA
>JBQTJY010000085.1:0-6677 GCA_052386635.1 Nitrososphaerota archaeon | reverse complement strand
ATTTCTTGATTCTGTAATGCCTCTTGAAGGTGATTTTGGTTTAGAACCAATAGATGTTGAAATAATAACACCACAAAGCAAGATTTCAAATCAATGGATGCTAGATGCATCTGGAAAATTATCTTTGCTTGAAACCTGAATTACGTAACAGCCTAACCAGGAGTTCCTTTGTTAGTGGTTCTTCCCTATGTCTTCGAACCTTTGGTAGTTTTACTAGCTGTCTAAAGTCTTCATCGTAGATCCTTATCCCTGAATGTCTAAGAAAGCCCTTTACAACACCGACAAAAAGCTTAATCGATTTTGGTTTTAGTTCTTGATTTACCAGGTAAATGACAAACTCGTTTAGTAGCTTGTATAGATCCTCCTTACCTTCCTTTAGCTGAGCTATAGTATCTTGTATTGTCCAATGATATTGAATATCAACAAATTTTGTAAAATGATTAAGACCACTTCGATATGAGAATAATGTATTTTTACTACTTGATTGTATGTATATTGAATTTAGATAAGAAGAAAAAGCTTGTACTAAATCTGACATCATCAGGTGTCAGACAAACAAATCTTACAAAAAGGTTGAGGTTAACCGCTGATATATCGTAGCTTCGTTCTTACTACACACTAATCGAATCTTGGATTTGATCTTTCATTGCATATTCTCTTCCACGCCATGATACTGCACTTTTACTCTTTGCTTGCAATATGCCACTCAAAAAACCACACACTACAATAAAGCTCCCGGCAGGCCAAAGCAAGGCATATTTTTGTTTTATCTGTAAACCTCTTGTTTCAACTAACGCTGCAGCATAAATTAGAATTGAGGTAAGAAGAGAAACAGAAAACAAAAGCGACAATGACATGGCTGAACCAAAAAGTATCGCAGAATAAAGCAAAAATGGAAACGGCATAAAAAGTAAAAACAGGATTGCAAAAAATATTCCAACTGCAATGCCTTGTGTTTGTAGATAAAGAGGGATCATGAGGCGCTTTAGTGCATTCCAGAGAGTATCAAAATCTCTTGCCCAAACAGCCTCGACAAGATGTTCTCCTCTTGCCATCCGCATCCTAAATCCTGCTTCTTTTACCTTTTTTCCCAAGGCTCCATCTTCGATGAGCTCAGATTTTACTCCCTCATGAGTTCCAACAGATCTGTACGTTTCGTTTTTAATTAAATAAAAGCTACCAAAAAAATAGCCTGTTTTTTTTGTAGGATCATTTACCCGCAAAGCAGAAAATCTAGTATGCAAAAATGTCGAAATTGCTGGAAGTGTAATTTTTGTCCATCTGTCAAGACATAACATTTTTGGAATCACAGTCAGTGCGTCAAGATTCAAAGACAAAAGATGCGATACAGCAAGAGATAGGACGTTTTGGGAATGTTTTGTATCTGAATCCGTGAAAAGTAGCAACTGCCCTGTTGCCTTTTTGTATCCTTCTACACAAGCCCAGTTTTTTCCAATCCACCCCTCTGGCTTTTTCCTTGCAGATACGTATACAATCTTGGAGCTTTTTTGTGCATACTGCTTGATTATGTCTGGTGTTGAATCATCAGATGAGTCATCAATTGCAATTATCTCGTAATTTTCATAGTCTTGATCCAAAAGCGAATCAAGACATTTTGCAATGAACTTTTCCTCATTTCTTGCAGGCAAGATTATTGACACTTTGGGATTTTCATGCTGTTTTTTTTCAAACCTATCAAGATATGGCGTATCTCTAAAAGTAAACAACATGGTACGAATAAAAAAAATCCAGGTAAGTGAAACGCCAACAAAAATTGCTACAAATATGTAGTTGAAAATATCAAAAAAAAGGCTCAAAAACTATCGCTCTACTTCTTGCTTTATGCTTTCAAGTGCCTGGTCTGTTCCATTTTTGATATGTTTTTTTACCATGCCAGTAAACATACCCATCAGCCCTGACAGTTTTATGTCCCATGTAACTTCGACTTCAGTTGTATCTTCTACTGGAATTAGCTCTATTGTCTTTGTTCCATCTATGATTCCTTTAGTGAATGTTGCTTGAATCTTTCTTTTTGGTTCCAAAATTACTTCCTGCATGCATTTTGAATCCTTAAACGCAATTGTTATCTCTCTTGTTACTTTGTTTTCTTCCTTTGAGATGTTTCTGATTTCTTTTGTTCCTTTCCAAAACTTTGGTTCATTATCTAAATCAGAAATGATACTCCATACTTTATCAATGGAAGCGTTGATACGTATTGACGACTGAATTACTGCCATATGGACAATTTTTTGATGCTAAAATATGGAGTTTTCTTTTGTTTTGATATGCTACGATTTATCTAACTTCTTTAATGTGTAGCTAGAGTCCATAAAGCAGAATTTATGGCTGAAATTTTTGCAACAAATGGTTCATCTGCGGAGGCAATTATGACCACCTCGCCTTCTTGTGGAACAAGTTTTTTTACCAAATTATTCATAGTTACACGATCATCAAATTGCATATCCGATTTTCCAGTAGGAAACACAAACTGATTATTTTTGTAAACTAGCGTTGTAGCACCCACAGCACCGTATAATATAGCATAGTCACGTTGTTGCATTCCATTTCCTACTGCTTTTGAATATTTTTTTAATATGATAGCGTGATTATGCCGTGCAGGAGCAATTTCACATTTTTTCACAGTACATTCTGAGGACATAATTTCAAGAAATTTTTTCACAAACATGCTACCTTTTTTGGTAAGTACTGTTCCAGCCTTGATTGATTCTACCAGTCCTGCCTCTTTTAGATGAGAGATGAGTGTTTTGATTGATCCCTCGCCCAAATGTAATTCATTACAAAATATTGCGCGACTGACATATTTTTGCCTTGACAAAAATTGCAAGGCCATGAAAACATGTGGTGCACTAAAAGTTAAGACCTTACTTGAGCCTTTTCGTGTAACAATGTTTTGCAAAGTTTTGATATGTTGTTGCAATGTGGTTAAACACACTTTCATTCTATTTTATCTTTGTAAAACTAGCAAAAAGATAGTTTGATTTTTACGCAAAAATATTTACTTATCTGAATTTAACATATACCCTTGGATGAATACCTTCGAGTAACAATATCAAAAAAAATTTCAGAAATATTGCCAATAATTCTAAAAAGAGTCAAGGAAAAGCCATTTGATAAAACAACTATGAATTATCAAAATCATGCTGATTTTATCTATGGCGAGATAATTGGTTTTTTGAATGGATATTTGGCAGGAATTGTAACTACACTTTACGGCATAAATCTAGAGCCAGGCATTTTTGATGAAATACATCAAATCACTGAAAATTATGCACAGGAAATAAGAAACAATCTTTCAAAAATCGATCTGTCATAGTCGTTGTTTTTTGCGAAATTAATTTTAAATGGACAAATAAACTGTTTTTATGTCAATAACTTATGATGACTTTGCAAAATTGGACATACGCATAGCCAAAATCATATCAGTAGAAAAAATTCCAGGAAAAACAAAGATAGTAAAAGGTGTTATTGATATTGGTTCAGAAAAACGTGATCTAATAATTGGCGGTGCAGACTTTTATCAACCAGAAGATCTTGTAGGGAAAACTGTCGTCGCTGTAATTAATCTTGAAGCCAAAAAAATTGCAGGCATTGAATCAAACGCGATGCTTCTTGCAGCAGATGTAAATGACAAACCATTTTGGCTTACAGTTATTGACGATGTGCCGCTTGGAACAAAAATAAAATAGCCTTACTCGTAAATCATCAAGTTTTTTTCTTCTAAAAGCGCATGAAGATTATTAACAGATCTATAAACATCTGGCTCCTTTTTTGCACCAGTACAGACTAGCTTTCCTGAGGAAAATAACAAGATTACCGTTTTTGGATCAAGCATTCTGTGTATCAGTCCTGGGAATTGTTCAGGTTCATACATGCTTCTTGGCAAAGTTCTTGCCGCTTGCTCAAGGTGTATCTTTCCACCAAGATTAATCGATGCTACAATGTTTTGTATTTCTACAACTGCATCTTTTTTTATCTTAATTCCGCCCTTTCTTAGTCTCTGAACAACTGTCTGTACTGCCTTTCTTGACATCTCTTCTGATTTTGCACCAGTGCAGACCATCTTGCCTGATGTGAAAATTAGTGTAGCCGTTTTTGGGCTCTTTAATCTAAAGACAAGACCTGGAAATTGATCTGGATGATATTCAACATCAGGAAATGTACGTGTAATTTCATTTAGGTCCATCTTCTGGTCGACAGAGGCAGACGCTACTACATTTTCAATGCTTACAACAGGTTTAGTTTGAGGCATATTCTCTAGCTAGTCTCAGTCGACTATAACAAAACCACTCACTAAATATTTACTATGCAGTACAATTTTTTGATATTCTACCTTGGCAGACACTTGTTCGTAACAAATCGTACTTGCAAGCCAAGAAATAACGAATGATTTAATTTAGAAATTCCAACGGTCTGTCTAATGGATTTTGCAAATTTTGATGTTGATCAAATTTTTGGTCTTGGTGATGACACAAATCCAATACTTTGGTTGATCTGGATTGTGCCTATTGTTATTTTCATGTTTTATGGCCAAAGAATACAATTACAGATAACATCAGGTGATATCAAAAAAAACATTGAAAAGCTAAAACAACTAAAAGAAGAATCAAGAAAAGAGCTAATCGATTATATCAAAAAAGAACTAAATCCAAAATCTGATCCGACTAAAAAGCTAGACCGGTTCATAAGTTATTTTACAATAATGCCTGTGGATATGGATCCAAATGGAATCATACCAAAGGTAAGACACATCATGCGCTCACGTGAGGAGTATACGAGAGCGCAAGTAAAGGCAATATTTTCTGACATTGATGCTCTGGAGATAACCAAAGTACAAAACTTACTTGAGGTTGCTACAACACTTCAACTTCTCTACAAAATTGTAAACCATCTGTTTCTTACCGCAAAAAAACAAAACAACTATCCGCTAATTTTGCCACTACAGATGATGTTGCCATTTATCATGGAAGAGGCAGATGCACTAAAAGAAGCAATTTCTGCATTAAAACACGGTCAACCAATTGGTGATGGAATAGGGCCAATGGTTGTTGGAAAAATGATGCTTGGGACAGAAAAGCATAAGGTTGTTTTTGAAACCGTTTGGAGCCAGAAAGAACATGAGGGAAGAAAATTGTACTTGCTAAAGGCAGAGGGTCCATTAGCTACTGTTGGAAGACCAGGGGATGCTGTTGAGCATATCGTATCACAACACAAACCAGACGCAATAATAATGATTGATGCTGCAGTAAAGCTAGAGGGTGAAGACTCTGCTACAGTTGCTCAAGGCTTTGGTGCAGCAATTGGTGGAATTGGAACTGACAGATTTCAAATTGAAGAAATTGCAACAAAAAACAATATACCGATTTTTGCAATTGTAATAAAACAATCAGTAAAAGAGGCGATTACTACTATGACAAAAGAAATTGCAGACAAGGCAGATGAGACAAGATCTCAACTTTATGAAATGATTACTGAACACACAAAACCGGGACAATCAATACTTGTTGTAGGAGTGGGAAACACACTGGGAGTTTCACAATAATGTTCTCAAAAAAAGAAGAAAAAGAAACCTATACGGTTGAAATATGTACATCATGTAATAACATGACAAAGCGAAAATTCAAAGCAGGAGATTTTCTTTTCAAGAAAACAAGCGAGTGCCAATCTTGTAAAGGAAAAATTATAATCGAAAAAATTTTTGCAGAGTCTATAAAAGCGTAGTAATAGTTGCCCCGCTTCCTGTTGGGATAAAGGTATGTTCTGCCTGCGCTACTCTCTGGCCGCTTGCCTCGACAAGTACAGGATATACATGTACGACTTTTCTTTTAATCAACACATCAAGTAGTTCTCTTGCCTTTTGCTCACTCCAATCCTTTACAATCCATCGCAACGCAAAGGGAAGCATATTGAAATTTGTCCAAATGTATTCGGCTAACTTGTCTGCCTCATCATTTTTGGTTTTTTTCCTAGAAACTAGAGCAAAGATGTTTTTTGTCTTGTCATTTCTCACAAAACCTAGTCCTTTATCTGTAGTGACAAAGGGCTCACACGCATAGGCCTCGCTATCAGATAAGGAAAAAGAGCCAATAGACCATACATTTGGAATTGATTTACCAGCATGAATTGTATATTGGCCAAGTGAATGGCCACTTAGATTTATGATTGGTTTGCAACCAAACTGCTTTACTGTCTTTTCTATTGTTCTTCCAACATCGCTTGCCTTGACGCCTGTCTTAATAATTGACATTGCACTTTTTAGTGCATCTTCTGCGGCCTGTACTAGAGTGTCATATTTGGGATCATAGCATACAGTAACAGCTGTATCTGCTATGTAGCCATTTATCTGGACACCAAGATCTATTTTTACCAAGTCTGTATTTGAGATAGTCTTTTGGTCATTTGGCTCGGCAGTATAGTGTGCAGCAATTTCATTCAAGCTTGCATTAACAGGAAATGCACATTTGCCACCGCGCTTTACAATCTCGTTTTCAACATCGTTGCAAATTTCAAAAAGCGACGTGCCAACCCAATTTTTTTTTCTTGCGTTTTCACGAACTTCTGCAGCTATTTTTCCAGCTGCAACATAGTCATCAATTTTCAACGGTTTGTTTGTTTTTGAATATTATTTAAAATCATCATCTGTGAAGCTTAAATTGGGG
>JBQTJY010000084.1:0-13015 GCA_052386635.1 Nitrososphaerota archaeon | reverse complement strand
TTGAACCCATGACCTTAGCGAGATGTTTGATTGCATCTTTACGCTGTGTGAGAGCGTCATCCTAACCACTAGACTACCGGTCCAAAGGTCATAAAATAAAGGAGGCTTTTGTCTTTTTGTATTACTTTTTGATGCCAAGTGTTCTGTTTTTGAGTCTTAGGTAACTGTTGTGACACTTTCTGCATCTTGTTGCAGAAATTGAATTTCGTGCTCCACAATGAAAACAGATCTTAAGATGTAGACGTGCCTTTTGAGCAATTTGTTTTTTTTCTGAATCAGTTATTGGCATATAATTTTCCTCAAAAATGCTCCCTTTTAATCCTTGTATTTTTCAAACTTGCCTGCCAAAAGCATTGGCACTTCTGCAGGTCTTTTGGCAACAGGTATGTTCGCTTTATTAAACATTGAAACCTTTGATTCAGCAGAACCATAGTTTCCATAAACTATCGCACCTGCATGTCCCATTCTTTTTTCTTTTGGTGCTGCACGGCCTGCAATATAGGCGACAATTGGTTTTTCAAAATTAGAGTCAATAACATGCTGTGCAAGTGTTTCTTCTGCATCTCCGCCTATTTCACCTACAACTACAATTCCTTTAAGATCAGGATGGTCTTTTACCATATCAAACGCATCAATGAGTGTTGTGCCATTGATTGGGTCCCCACCAATGCCAAGCGTTATACACTGACCAAATCCAGCCTCAGTTAGATTATGTGATACCTCATACATCAAAGTGCCACTTTTTGATAGTACTGCAATATCTCCTGCTCTAAAGGAGCTTGCAGGCATTATGCCAATTTTAATTATTTCTGGAATCATTATGCCGGGTGTGTTTGGGCCAATCATAATCGCATCTTTTTTCTTTGCAAGCTCAAGTACAGTCATTGTATCTCGTACTGGAACATGTTCAGGTATTGCCACAAGGATCTTTATGCCTGCCTCAAGCGCATCTATTGCAGCTCCAAGAAAAAATTTTGCAGGAACAAACATAATTGAAATTTTTGCTCCGGTCGCCTTTACAGATTCGCTAATTGTCTCATAAATTGGGATCCCTTCAAATTTTTGCCCTCCTTTACCTGGTGTAACTCCAGCTACAATGTTTGTTCCATAATCTAGCATCAATCTTGTGTGAAGTGAGCCAAACTTTCCTGTAATTCCCTGTACAATTACTGATTTTTTCTTGTAATCAGGCTCTCCTTGCTTTCCTTGAAGAATCTCAAATATGTTATTCATTTTCTTATCCCAATTACTGCAGCATTGATTGCAGCTTCAACAGAATCAAACAATTTTGTTTTCGTATTTTTTAACATCTCTTTTGCCTTGTCAGACTCTGCCCCCATAAGTCTTGCAAACACTGGCAAGTCGATTAGTTTTTCATCATAAGCCTTGATAAATGCAGAAGCAACTGTTGTTGTTTTAACAATTCCTCCATAAAGATTAACAAGAATTCCTTTGACCTTGCTCATTTTACTAACTAATGTTAGAGCCTCATAGACTGATTCTGTTGTGGCGCCACCTCCAACATCCAAAAAACATGCAGCCTTTCCACCGTTATCTGAAAGCATATCAAGTGTTGACATGACAAGACCTGCACCATTTCCTACAACTGCAATGTTTCCATCAAGTTCAACTAAAGTAAATCCACTTTTCTCAGCTTTTTCTTCAAGCTCTGACCTTTCTTGGAATTTTGCAAGCTCTTGGTGTCTAAATCCTGCATTATCATCTGTTATTATCTTGCCATCTAGCGCAAGAACGCTACCATCATTTAAAATTGCAACTGGATTAATTTCTGCAAGCTCTGCTTCTTTTTCAACTGTAAGCTTTGATAATTTTTGTACAAGGTCAACAAATTCATTTATGGTATTATCCTTGAGGCCAATTGCCTTTGCAACCTCTTCTGCCACAGATTTTTCAACACTTCCCAAGCCAACCTCTCGTATTATCTGATTTTTAACAGACTCAATTTCAACCCCACCTTCAGATGATGCAATAATTGTGTAGCACCTTTTGCCACGGTTTAAAAAAAGAGAAAGATACAGCTCCTTTTTGTACTCTGCCATCTTTTCAAGCAAAATTGCGCGTGTTTTTTCTCCTTTGACTGTCATCTCTAAAATTTGTGGATATTTTAGCTCAAACTCATCAGCATTATTGCATTTTTGTATAGCCCCTACCTTCCCACGACCTCCTACTGGGACTTGGGCTTTGATAACAAATGGAAAGCCAATCTCTTTTGCATCATTTCTTCCCTGTTCCATATTTTTTGATGTAATGCCTTTTGGTATCTTGATCCCATATTCTGAAAACAGTTGCTTAGCTTGGTACTCTAAAAGACGCATGAAAAAATCATCAGAGACGTCCTTATAATCTGTATGATAACTATTCTATTTGATTTTCTAATGTTTCAACAACTTGTAAAAATAGATCCTTACTTTTTCTTAGCAGCCTATCTGGAAATTCATCTAATGTAAAAACTAGCTGTTGATGAAATGCAGGAGCTATAATGCCGCCTGAAATCACAAGCTGCTCAATTACATAATCTTTTGTCAGAGTACAAACTATTTCCTCATACGCATTATCGTTTTCTTCTAGGGTTTGTCTGTATAGTACAATTGGTGTGTTTGTTTTTGCTACAACAAGTGAGCCCTTGCGAAGAAGGTCGGCTAGGTGCTGTACTGACCAGGTATCTAGGCTGATCTGCTTTACCATGTCTATTACTAGCAGTTTTCTTATTTATTATGCCTGATTTACTAAAAGCTAACCATTTGATAGACTAATTCTATTCGATTTTTTATTGATCAGGCGCAGGAATGTAACATAATCTTATTCTACAGATATTCTGATTTTCTGGCCATCAATATCGTCATCTTTATAGCTACTACATGACTGTGTAAAATTAACCTCCTTTACACGCACCAAAAACGCCACCTCTTTTGCTCTCTCTTTTACCATCTCAAGTGATTCTTCATCTAAATCAAGAATTGAGGCTATATTCAGAACGTCAGTTGGATTGTAGCCACGCTCCTTTCTTAAGGTTTGAAGCCGTCTTGCCAAGTCTTTTACAAGGCCACGGGCCATCATTTCACGATTTCGAATAGTTGAGATTATGACTAAAAGCTGGTCACGCTTTGAAAACGCATAGCCTTCTTTTACATCAAAATCAACTACAAAATCGTCTCTTTCAAGTTTTATTTTTGTTCCATTAATATCAAATGTAAAGTGATTTTCTTTTAGTAACGCCTCTGCAATTTCATCATGTGATGTATTTTCAAATTTTTGCAACAAACCTGTCATCTCGTTTTTTGCCTTAGGACCTATTTTTTTACGATCAAGCTGAATCTTTGCTGTAACTGGAAGGTTTGCACTTTTCAGCTCTTTTAATAATTCCAATCCTTCAAAATGCTCTATCTCGACTATTTTGTAATTTTCTACATTTAGCTGTGCTACTAGAAGATCAGAAAGTGATTCTAGCTGTTGTCTTTGATTTTTTTTAACACAGATAACTGCTTCATTTAATGGCCATCTGCGTTTTAGCTTTCCTTTCATTCTTGCAGCAGCTGAAACAGAAATCGTTTCCTTTAAGAGATCAAATGACTCTTCGATTTTATCATTTATCAGTTTTTGATCAGGCGCAGGCCATGACTCTAGCAAAACACTTTGCATTTTTTTAAATGTACAAAGATACAGATACTCACTTGCAAAGGGACTAAAGGGGTGCATCAAAACATCAAGCGTTATTAGTACTGCTGATAATACTGCATAAATTGCAAACCGCCTGTTCTTTTTTGACTCGTCTTCTTCCCAAAGCTCGCCCCTTGTTATTGGAATGTAAACTTGGCTAAGTGAATTTATGATAAAATCATCTAGTGCTCTTGCAGCCTCATGAAATCTGCATCTTTCATTTGACTGCGTTACACTTGTGACTAGTCTTTGAAGTTTTGATAGCAGCCACACATCCGATGGTGCAAGCAACTTTTGGTCTTTTGCCCACTTGATAGTAGATTTTGATGAATCAAACTTGTCATAATCGCTATTTTGCTTAAAGTAAAGGTGTAGATGATACAAAGTACTTAGAACCTGATATGGCCTTGACATTAGCTCATCAGTATCAAAATTAAGTGGCTCTATTGGGCTTGATTTCCACATAAAGTAGAATCGAATCAAATCTACAGGGTATTTTTCTAAAAGTTGGGCTGCATCAATTACATTTCCAAGGCTTTTGCTCATCTTGTTTCCATTTTTATCTAATACGTGACCCTGAAACAAAAATGCTCTAAAAGGAGATACTGGTTTATTGTTTAAGATAACATTTTCAATTAAAAGCGTGTATGCCCACCCACGCGTTTGATCAATTCCTTCTGTCAAAAACGGCGCGGGAATACTTTTTTTGTATTCTTCATCTCTCAAAGACGAATATGGTGCAGAACCACTGTTATGCCATGTATCTAACACAAACTCTTCTCTTTGCATTTTTGATTTGCATTTTTTGCAAGTAATTATTATCCTATCAATCCAAGGCCTGTGCAGCTCAAAGCCTTGGCCATCAGGAAGCTCAGTTGCTACCTTGATGATTTCTTTTCTTGAAAACAATCGCTCAGTATGACCACAGTTTTTACAATTCCATATTGGAAGTGGGCATCCCCAGAATCTTTCACGTGAAATACACCATGGATGTTTTTCTTTTATTATCTCCAAGAACCTGTTTTTTGGCTGATCAAAAAAATATTCTACTGCCTCTGCTGCCTTTATTGCTTTATCGCCAAGCCTGTCAAGCATGTAAAAGTATTCTCTTCTTGCAAGCCATACAATTTTGTGATGGGAACGCCAGCACAATGGATATTTGTGTTTTATTTTACCTAGTCTGACAAGTGCGTTTTTTTCACGCAGTGCCTGCGTAATTTTTTCATCAGAATCTCTTACAAAAAGATCAGAGTATACTCCTGCCTCTTTTGCGAACTTGACCTCATCATTTATTGGATTAAAAATAGGAACTTTTCGCTTTGTGGCAATTTCATAGTCTTCTTCACCATTTGCTGGAGACAAGTGTACTATGCCGCTTCCAGTATTTACATCAACAAACTCTTCTGAAACTGCGATATGATAGTTTGATTTCTTTGATAGCTCAAAAAGGCCAGGAATCTGGTCTAATAGCGGGTGTACGTATTTTTTGCCATCAAAATCCTTTCCTTTGGCTGATTTTAATATGCTATAATTTTCAACTCTTGCCTCTTTCATAAATTCCTCAAGACGTGTTTTTCCAACAATCCATGTTTCGTCATTTACTTTGGCATGCACATAATCTTCTTTTGGATTAAGGCCAACCATTGCATCAGTAACTAAAGTAAAAGGCATTGTTGTCCAGACAATCAAAAACACGTCTTCGTCTTGCAACTTTACTTTATAGTATACTGATGGATCCGTTACCTCCTCATATCCTTGGTTGACCTCTGCATGACTAAGTGATGTCTGACAGCTAGGGCAGTATGCAACTACACGATATCCCTCTGTGAGGATTTTATTTTCATATGCTTTTTTTAGAAACTGCCACTCACGTTCAATAAACTCGTCTTTGTATGTCCAGTACGCATTTTCTTGATCAAATGACATGCCAAGCTGTCTGTCAACTGAAACCCATTTTTCATTATACTTGTGAACAATTTTTTTGCATTCGCCAACTAGTTTTTCAATTCCTACATCATCTATAATTTCTGATTTTCCTTTTGTCAGGCCAAGCTCTTTTTCCGCCTGTAGCTCTACTGGTAGTCCCTGAGTGTCCCATCCTGCATTAAATGAAATTTTGAAGCCCCGTAGTGTATTGAATCTGTACCAAAGATCCTTAAAGACACGCCCTCTTAGGTGACCTGCATGTGGCTCGCCATTCATTGTTGGTGGACCTTCAATGAATGTAATTTTTTGATTCTTGTTTTGTGAATCAAAAATTAATTTTTGTACTGGAATATCAGCAAGATACACCCTCACAGTATCTTCTATTTTTTTTGGCTCAAACTCTTTGGCTAGCTCCATTTTCTAAAATCACTACAATCTTCAAACTTGGATTATATATTAGACTCTAAAAGATGTGGTGTTGGTAAATGTTTTAGTGATAGGTTCAGGTGGACGAGAGCACGCCTTTGGATGGAAGATATCACATAGTCCAAAAGTGAACAAGGTCTATTATGCACCTGGAAATGGTGGGACTGAAAATAATGTTCCTATAGCCGTAGATAAAATCGATGATCTTGCCAATTTTGCTTTAAAAAATGACTGCTTTACAGTGGTTGGCCCTGAAGCACCACTTGCAATGGGAATCGTTGATGAATTTATCAAGAAAAAACTAGCAATTTTTGGTCCAACCAGCGCAGCAGCACAACTTGAATCAAGTAAAATCTGGGCAAAAAACTTCATGAAAAAATACGGAATTTCTACGTCGCAATTTGAGGTATTTGATGAGCCAAAAAAGGCAATCGAATATGCAAAGTCATCAAAGCACAATCTGGTAGTAAAAGCAGACGGTCTTGCAGCAGGAAAAGGCGTAATTGTTTGCAACAGCCATCAGGAGGTAGTTTCCGCAATAGAGACAATGCTTGTAAAAAAGACATTTGGAAATGCAGGAGAAAAAATCATACTTGAAGAGAGAATTGACGGCGCAGAAGTATCTTACATTGCATTATCTGATGGAAACACTACAATCCCTATGGCGACAAGCCAAGACCACAAGCGAATCTATGATGGAGACAAGGGTCCAAACACTGGAGGGATGGGCGCATATTCGCCAACACCACTAATAGATGACAATCTTGCAGAAAAAATTCAAAAAAACATCATTGAAAAAACAATTTCGGGAATGAAAAAAGAAGGAATCCGATTTTGCGGATTTTTGTATGCGGGAGTTATGATAAAGGACGGCAAGCCCTATGTTTTAGAATTTAATGCAAGAATGGGTGATCCAGAGTGTCAGCCAATAACTATGCGAATGGATTTTGATTTGTATGATTATCTTTTTGCAAGTGCTAATGGAGCTCTGTCTTCTTTACCAAAACCATCATGGAAAAAACAAAGCTCCGTATGTGTTGTAATGGCGTCAAAAGGATATCCTGAGGCATATCCAAAAGGCGAGGAAATTACAGGCCTTGATTTAAAGCAAAAAGACACCATTGTTTTTCATGCAGGAACAAAAAAAGAGGGAAACAAAATTCTAACAAATGGTGGACGAGTACTTGGTGTTACAGCACTTGGAGACACACTAGCTAGAGCAATTTCAAATGCATATTCTACAACAGAAAAGATCCACTGGAAAAACAAGTATTACAGAAAAGACATTGGGAAAAAGGGACTAGACTCTCTTTGAAGTATCAATACATTCACTTTCTGTAACAATCCAGTTTACTTTGACGTCATTTTCAGACTGAGGAATGTACCTTACAACTTGCTTTGCATATGTAAGTGCAATTGTTTTGGCGCTAGTTTTTTTTAAAAATCTGTCATAATAGCCAAAACCATAGCCTAAACGAACACCGTCTCGCGTGATGCCAACAGTTGGAACAAGTATTACATCAATGTCTTCATCAATACTACACCAGTCTTTAGGCTCCATTATTCCAAATCCGGCCTTTTCTAAATTTCCAAAATCTGTTACTTTTCTAAATTCCAAGTCTTCGCCTTTTACCTTTGGCAGTGCTAATGTTTTTCCATCAGAAAGCACTTCCTGCATTATTTCCTGAGTTTTTACCTCGCTTCCAATTGGATAATAGCTTGCAATGCTTTTTGCCTCTCTGAAAACTTCTAGTTTTCTTAGGCTTTTTTGAATCTGCTTGCTTGCTATTTTTATAAGATCAAATGACATTGCATCTCTATTTTCAAGCAAAAACTTGCGAAGATTTGCCTTTTCTTTGTTACTTTCCAAACCCTTTACTCAAAGATGCAGCAGTTACAGTATTTTTTAATAGCATGGCAACTGTCATTGGTCCAACTCCACCAGGAACGGGCGTTGCAAATGATGCTTTTTTTACTATCTCGTCATAATCACAATCGCCAGCAAGCTTTCCATCATGTCTTGTTATTGCAACATCAATTACTACTGCACCATTTTTTATCATGTCTTGCTTTAGCGTGAACTTTGTCCTATCTCCAACTGCAGTAATTACAATATCTGCAGACTTTGTAAACTCGGCAAGATTTTTTGTCTTTGAATGACACGTAGTAACTGTAGCATTTTTTTCTAAAAGCAAATTATACAGTGGTTTTCCAATTAAATTACTTCTATTTATCATTACAACATTTTTTCCTGCAAGTTCAATTTTGTAATATTCAAATAACTCCATTATGCCAGATGGTGTGCATGCCTTTAGTACAGCTTTTCCCATAGCTAAAAGCCCAGCATTGTGTGGTGTAAGACCATCAACATCTTTTGTTGGCAAAATCCTAGATATTACCTCAAACTCATTTATCTGAGCTGGCAGTGGCAGCTGCACCAGTATGCCATGAACCGTTTTGTCATTGTTAAGTGAATCAACTAGAGAATTTAGCTCTTTTTGAGAAATCGAATCTTGTAGGTGATGGTCTTTGGGTGTTATTCCAACTTCGGCACATGCCTTTTGCTTATTTTTTACATATGTGGCAGATGCTTGGTTGTTCCCAACAAGTACAGTTGCAAGACATGGATTGATTCCTTGTGATTTTATCTCACTGACTGCCTTTTTTACACGCTCTTTTACAGCCTGAGCTACTTCAAGACCATCAATTTTTGTGCCAGTCAACGTCTTTGTTCGATATTTTTGCTATTTAATCCTTGGAATCTGAAATTTTAAAAATGGATTGGGATTCAAAGCAGATCATGAAATTTGAATTTGATACTAGAAAATACATAGATGAGCTTCAAAAAGGAAGTAATTACTTTCATACATTTATCAATAAAGACACTCTTGCAGCAGGCGTTTTAGTGTTACAGCCAGGAGAAAAAGATACACAGGCGCCACATGATTCAGATGAGCTGTATTATGTAATTCGTGGCAACGGATATCTGAAAATAGATAAAAAAGACTATACTATCGAGGAAGGAAAGACATTTTTTGTTCCAAAAAACATGGAGCATTATTTTTTTGGCAACACAAAAGAGCTTGTAGTGATTTACTTTTTTGGCGGACCAGACTCTTAGTTTTGTTTTTCTTTTAATTTGATTTTGCCTAATGCAAAGAGCCTAACTGCCTCTGGATAAATTTTATGTTCTTGTTCTAAAATTCGCTCAGAAAGAGTTTCTTCTGTATAGTCTTCTTTTACCTCAACTGTAGCTTGTAAAATTATTGGGCCATGGTCCACTTTTTCATCTGCAAAATGAACCGTACAACCAGAATACTTTACACCGTCTTCTAGTGCTTGCCTTTGTGCATGAAGTCCTGGATATGATGGAAGTAATGCAGGATGGATGTTCATGATTCGATTCTTGTATTTTTTGATAAACTCGGGACTGATAATTCGCATAAATCCTGCAAGGCAAACAAGACCATTTTCTGGGGTAACATTGTATTTTTCTAACACTGCAATAATTTTTTTATCATATTCCAACCTGTCGCCTTTAAAATTCTGACTGTCTATGACTTCGGTTTTTACTCCAAGCTTTTTTGCTATCTCTAACCCTTTTGCATCAGGCTTGTTTGATATGACAACTGCTGGATTTGCAGGAATCTTTTTTTTCTTGATCGCCTTGAGAATTGCTTCCATGTTACTGCCACGGCCTGAGATCAAAATTGCAAGATTTAGCAACTAGTCAAAACTAGGCTAAAGCTGCAATTTATATCAAATCTCACGTTTGTTTTTGTGTTTGGCCCAAAAAATAAGGATGACAAAAAACGGCATTGTATGCAAGACAAATAACAAAACCGTACTTTTGGATCCAAAAATCCCACTAGAAGAATGTGTAAACTTTGTCTCACATGCGCATTCTGATCATCTGCCAACCCAAAATGGCGTACCTACATTGGCTTCAATTGAGACTAGTAGGATTGCAAAGCTTCGTGGCTGCAAGATGGACTCTATTGATAGCCTAGAGGATTTTTCACTCCTAGACAGTGGTCACATTTTTGGCTCACGTGGATTGTTATTTGATGATACATTTTACACAGGTGATATTTGCACAAGAAGTCGGGGATTTCTTTCTGGCGCAAAAATTCCAAAATGCAAGACACTGATAACAGAATGCACATTTGGGCTGCCAGAATTTATTTTTCCAAAACTAGATGAGATAAAAAAAACTGTAAACCAGATAATATCTGAGCATTATTCTCGTGGAATCCCAGTAATTTTGTTTGGGTATCAGCTTGGAAAAGCACAGACAATATCGCAGCTATTTGGCCACTGGGAACCATTGTACTATCATGACTCTGTAAAGGAAATGAATGACTTGCATCGAAGCTTTGGTGTAAATCTTAAAGACTGTATTGGTCATACAGAGGCTCAAGAAAAAGGACTTCTTGAAAAAAAGCCATGGGTAATGGTTGCACCATTTATGTCAGAAAAAAGTTACTTTATCAAGCAAATGAAATCAAAGTATGGTGCAGAAACTATTGGATTTTCTGGCTGGGCAAAATCTTCGCGATTCTCTTTTGGGAGACGAGCTGATTATTCAATACCGCTAAGTGATCATTGTGACTTTGATGAGCTAGTTGAGCTTGTAAAGAAAAGTGGTGCTGATAAAGTCTATACGATTCATGGCTTTGTAGAAGAGTTTTCTGCACATCTTAAATCACTTGGAATAGATGCACAATCACTGCGTGAAGAATCACTTGATGATTTTATTTGATGGCACATGCCATTTGAAAGAAAGCCAATAGTTTCTGATCCAACATGTGCAATGTGCGGAAAATCAATTAAAAATCATAGTAAAGAAGAACTCACATCATGTATGGAACAGAGACGCAAAGGCCAGAATCAAAGAAAAAATCTAGAATCCTAAGAAATTAGCTGAAGGCTTCTGATGTAGCTAACCCCAAATCTGTGTGCTTCATCTCTTGCATATTGAAGAATTTTTAGAGCAGAACTGCCTCTTGAAATCACAAGTGGAGGTTTTCTTCCAGGCACGTATATTTCCTCATTTTCCTTTGCTAGCGAAATACAGGGAATATCAGCTCTTATGGCCTGAAGTGATTTTAGCGCAGAGCTAAGCTGTCCTTTTCCTCCATCTATTACAACCAAATCTGGAAAATGCTGTTTTTCTTCAGCTAGTCTATGATATCTGCGCTTTATTATCTCACCAATCATTGCAAAATCGTCTCTTCCCTTTACTGTTTTTATCTTGAACTTTCTGTAGCCTGTCTTGTCTGGCCTACCACCTACAAATCTTGACATTGACCCAACTGCAAACGCTTCTCCATGATTTGATATATCAAAACACTCTATTACTTTTGGAATTTCTGACAAGCCAAGATGATCTTTTAGCTCAACAAGGCCAGGTTCTGCCCCCTTTGTTTCAATTAGGTCCAAGTTTTTCATGATAAGATCAATCATCTCCTTTCTCTTACCTTTCTTTGGCACAACAATCTCTACTGAATATCCTGCGTTTTCAGATAGCAATGATTCTAAAAATTCCTTTCTTTCTGGAACTTGGCTTGTAACAATTGTTTTTGGAATTTTATGTGTAGTATAGTACTGGAACAAAAAGTTAGAAAACGAGTTATCGCCAACTAGATCAAAAGAAAATTTGTCGCTATCTCTAATCACACCATTAGTTTTTCTAAATGTCATGATCTGAGCAACTTGATCTTGTATCATTACACCAAAGAACTCTTCATCAGAGTTTTGAACAAATTCCATTTTCTGTCTTGTTTGGAGGTTTCCTAGTCGTTGTAAGGTGTCTCTTATCTCTCGTGCTTGCTCAAACTGCAGCAAGTCAGAAGCCTTTTTCATCTCCTGTTTTTGCTTTTCAATAAAATCTTGCATCTTTTGTTTTCCCTTTAGAATTGATTCCAAATCAGAAACATGTCCTGCGTATCTTTCTTGGGCTTCTTTGAACTCACACGGTGCTTCGCAGTTTCCAAGATGGTACTCAAGGCAGACCTTTTTTGGAAGTGTCTTGCAAATTCGTATCTTGAAGGTCTTTCGCAAAGAGCCAATCGTGAGTAATTTTGAGCTACCTTGCGTAAATGGTCCAAATATCCTGCCTGAGCCTAAAAACTTGCCAGTTCTTGTCCTGCGGGCAACCAAAAGTCGTGGATATTCTTCATTTGTAATTCTAAGGTAAGTGTATCTTTGCTGGTCTTTTAGCTCGATATTAAAAATTGGTCTGTATCGTTTTATCATGTTTGCCTCAAGCAAAAATGCCTCTCGCTCATTATCTGTTAAAACAAATTCAATATCTGAAATGTTTTCAACAAGTTTTTGTGTTTTATAGTTTTGATTTTTTAAAAAATATGATCTTACACGATTTTTGATGTTTTTTGCTTTGCCGATATAGATTATCTTTCCAGTTTTATCTTTCATCAAATAAATTCCTGGATGACTAGGTATGTTTATTTTAGACATATCCAGAGTCATCTTTTCATAAATTTTGCAAGATGTTGTCCTGTGTAGCTTTTTGGATTGTTTGCAATCTGTACTGGTGTGCCTGTGGCAACAACTTGTCCACCATTGTCACCACCCTCTGGACCTAGGTCTACAATCCAGTCAGAATTTTTTATCACATCCAAGTTGTGTTCAATTACAATTACAGTATTTCCCAAGTTTACTAGTCTGTTTAGAACATCAAGCAGTTTTTGTACATCAGCAAAGTGTAGTCCTGTTGTTGGCTCATCTAAGATATAGAGTGTTTTTCCAGTTCCTTTCTTAGATAATTCTGTTGCAAGCTTTACTCGTTGAGCTTCACCACCAGACAGTGTAGTTGATGATTGACCAAGTTTTATGTATCCTAAACCAACATCAAAAATTGTCTGGAGCTTTCGCTTTATTGCAGGAATGTTTTCAAAAAACTGTAGAGCCTCATACGCTGTCATCTCTAAAACATCGGCAATGTTTTTTCCCTTGTATGATA
>JBQTJY010000083.1:0-3888 GCA_052386635.1 Nitrososphaerota archaeon | reverse complement strand
GCTATAGATTCACAAAACAAGATAATCTATGCTGCTGGATACTCTTCTGAAGGTTTTCAAGAAGTTTATCGCACACTTGATGATGGTATAAACTGGAACCTAATTGGAACTAACAAAGAACTCTAAGTCTATAATTTTTCTGTAAAATGTCACAGGTCCTTGTGTTTGTAAAGTGCATAACATACGATCAGGTTACCTGTCAGCCACAATGCGTTTGTTGGATCTGACGGATCATAGCTTCCAGTTACTTCAGAATAATAATACGGTATATCGGCAAATGTCTTCATAGCAAATCCTGCAAGCAAGAGCCCCCAAGCATGGCCAAGAATTGTTCCTCGAAAGACTTGGGTACCTATTATTGCATAAGACAATACTAGTGTAGTGCCAAAAACATATGCTGCCCCAACAAAATATTCTGTGTAGAATTCCATATCATACTCTGGAATTGGCAAAGGCGTTGCAGAAAAGAGTCCACTAGGTAACTCAAATGGGAAATATCCAAAAGCTAAATACAATGACGTAACTGCAACAGGAATGCTTACTATCACAAATTTTTGCATAAGATTCAGCTTTCTCTTAAAGTAGTGAATGTTTGTATGCAAATGGTAGATTGAAAACGGAAACAGCGAATAAAAGAAAATATCAGGATAGTATGGATAGGGATTTGCAATATCATAAATTATTTGATAAACATACCAAAGCACCCAACCAACAAAATATAATGCATATCCTATCGTTAAAGACAGATAGGCTCTACCAAAAACTTTCGAGTGCCAGTATCTTTTTGTTACCATAGCTCCAAAAACTACTACTGGAACAAAACTTAGCATCAGACTTGTTTCAAAAAATTCTAGCTCCCTAGTATTGCCAGGCTCTACACTTGCACCTATCGAGTAAAATATGCTTACAACAAAAAGCGCTGCTATAACATAACAGTTAATTTCAGTTTCAAGTTTTGATGGTTTAGAATTTGTTTCCAAATATCTTTGATTACAATTACATAAGTTATACTTAAGTTTCATTAATTTTCTTTTACAAGTATCTGACCCAACTCAGACTTTTGCCTATCAAAATTTATAACTAAAACTGACTTTTTTTAGGAAGTGGGTCTGATAAGATACTTGGTAAAAGAAGTAATGCGAGAAATAGGCAACAAATCACGCGAATTCTACGAATTTGTGCTTCCACCAGTTGACATGCAAATTGATGACAACAACCTGACTGTGACAATTGACATGCCTGGATTTGACAAAAAAGACATTAAACTGAAAATTCAGGGAAACATTCTCTCTATCAGCGCCAAGAAAAACAACACAGAGCAGCTTAGCGGGACTATAATCTGGAAGCAGAGACCAAACATTATTGATAAAAAAATAAGACTTCCGATTAGAATCAAGGAAGGCGAGGAAAACGTAAAATCTGCAAAATATGCAGACGGTGTTCTTACAATCCAGATCCCAGTAGCTGATGGCGGAAAGCAGATTTCAATCGACTAGCGTTTTCTAAAGACAGCAAAAATTCCCATTATAACTAGTGAACCAATCATTCCTGCAATGCCAATTATATCATTTGATGAGTAAAGAACTGCCGAGCCGACAAATACAGCAGCAGACAAGATGCTTCCAGAAAGCAGAACATTTGATTTTGGTTTTGCGTTTAGGTGCAATGATCTGTTCTCATCAAGAAATTTTTTTAGCTCAGGTGCAATTGAAATCGTTGCATCAATTGACTCTGCAAACCTTGTAAACGAATACTTGAGCTCCTCAATGTATGCGTCTTTGATCAGCTTTTCTTCTTCTAAAATATTTTTTAAAACCTTGACAAACTTAAAATCAGCTTTGTGTGTTTTGTAGATTCCCTCAATTATTGATGACATTCTCAGATACAATGCAAGATGTTTTGGTAAAATAAACGGAAAGCGGCTCATTGTTTTGTTTGCAAGCTCCATTAGTGCCTCAACTTCCATCTCGTCAGGCTTTTTTCCATGCATTGCGCGAATTGACATCTCAATTCCTTTTTCAATTACTGTGCGGTTAAAGTCAGATGTTAGCATACCAAGATCATTCATCGCATTTACGGTTCGCTTGGGATCTTTTTCGACAAGTGCAAGATAGAGGCGCACTAATCTCAGTCTTGTCTCATTGTCTAGTTTTCCTACCATCCCAAAGTCATACAAGATAAGCGAGCTGTCCTTTGCTACTGAGATATTTCCTGGATGCGGGTCTGCATGAAAAATAGAATGCCTCAATAACATCGTAAAAAAGACCTTGTGGACATCGATGACTAGTTTCTGCCTGTCTATTCCTGTTTTATCAAGGTCTTCGACATTTGTGACCTTTATTCCTGGAATATACTCCATTGTAAGTACATTTTTTGATGAATATTCATCATGGACTGTTGGAATCTTGACGTTTTGGTATCTTTCCATGTTCTTTTTGATTGCCTTTAGGTTCTTTGCCTCTATGGTATAGTCAAGCTCCTCATGGATTGTCTCAATAAACTGTGCAAGCATTGCTCTAGCTGAAAATTTTAGGTTAGGATCAACAAACCTCATTGCAACAGGCAAAATTTTTTTAAGAACTTTTAGATCTTCGGTGACTATGTTTTCTATATCTGGCCGCTTTACTTTAATTACAACATCTTGGCCTTTTGTCTTTGCAAGATAGACCTGGCCAAGCGATGCACCTGATATTGCATTTTGATTTATTGAATCAAACTTTTGATCAATTGGTCCTAGATCATTTTCTATGATTGATTTTACTTGGTCAAATGGAGCTGCTGGTACATCATCTTGCAGCTTTGCAAGCTCTTCCATGTATGGTTGTGGTAGGATGTCAGCCCTTGATGAGAGCCACTGGCCAAGCTTGATGTAGACTGGACCAAGCGACACAAATGTGTTTAGTGCCTTTCTTGCATTTTTTCTAAACCTTTCAACATCAACATTTTGTCCTTCAGTTTTTACCCACTGCTTTCTGTCTTTTCTTAATGCAATGATTAGTGGGACAAGTTTTACAAGAACTGTAATGGTTCGGTAGGCAGTCAAGGCAGCACCTAAGTTTTTAGTTTTTTAGCTAACGAGTACGCTAGATATCCAACGGCAAGTGATGCAAGCAGTCCTGATACTGTAGCTGTTTGTTTTGCAAAGATTGAATTTTTTTGTTTGTTTTTTATGTATGAAAAAACTTTGGCTCCACCTATAGCTGCACCTGCCAGACCAACTATCACTTCTGGTGCATCTAAAAGAAGATGTCCTAGTGGACTTTTTCTTGGATCAATTCTATCCATATGTACTAGATACTTGTCATCATGTTCGCGAATATGCAAATTCCCATATCTGTACTGCCTTTTTGCGCCTTTTTTTTGTCCTAGTTTAGTTTCTTCTGCATCATCAAGCATAATTGGGCGTACGTCCTTTGGGATTTCGATTTCATCCCAACTCATGAACAAAAACTAGTGTTTTTGAATATATTCTTAGCTTGTCTTGGCTCTGAGTCTAATGCAATTTTTTTCTGTTCTTTAGTTTGAATATTATCAACGTTGGTGCTACAAAATACATTCCAGTATTTAGTAGTATAATTCCAATACCATATCCTAGCATTTCAGACTCTGAATCAATGTCAACATACTGTAACAATGACAATGATGACAGCAATGGAGTAATTGTTAGTTTAACAAATTCTTTGAAAATTGGGTTTTGTCTTTCTAGATCAGATACTGCTGGACTAAAAGAATAGTAGAATGAATTGAATGTAGTCATAAAGGATGTGCCAGATGCAGTTGATAGTACAGTATTGTCTCTTATTTCTCTTAACAACTGTACTTGCGGTGCAAGCTCAGAGCCATATGTTGCAGTTGCAATCAAGCATCCGCCACCTGATTTTGGTTGCT
>JBQTJY010000082.1:0-1771 GCA_052386635.1 Nitrososphaerota archaeon | reverse complement strand
ATGCATTTGCCTCAAATATAGCAGCTATACCAAGAACAACATAGTTAAGTGTAGGATCTTCGAAATGATGTTCTCTGTTAATTAATGATGAAACACCTTGTTCTAATGCTAGCACACAAGATATACCAAAAATCATTGTTGCTACAATAAACGACCAAAAAAATTGTGACTTGCCATAACCAAATTGATGTAGATGGCTTGCTGGCTTTACACTAGCTTTTAGTCCAATCAACAATAGAATCTGGTTAAAAGTATCTGATGTAGAGTGATATGCCTCTGCCCACATTGAAACACTTCCTGACATAAGCGCAGCTATGAATTTTGTTATAGCAATGCCAAGATTGCCAAATAATGCTGCATAAACTGCCTTTTTTGAGCCTGTAGCCAATTTAGTTTGTACTAGTTCTTAATTTTAATCCATATTAATGATGTTGGAAAATTTGCTTAAATAGTAATTGCATCAAAATCCCAAATTGATTTTTTTGGTTTTGCTTGATAATCTAAAAATCCCTTTTCTTGTAATTTTTTTATGACAAGTGCAGAGTAAGCAGGAGCACCAGTAGCACCAGGCGAGTTATAGTTTATGATATGATAGGAGTTTTTGTCTTCTAGTTCCATTACATCTGTCAAGAATTTCCCCTTTGGTGATATGACTGGAGAACGAATACCGGCTATGCCACGTCTTGAAAAATGTTCTGGACGAATTTTTGGAATAAATTTTTGTACACGCTTTATCATCGCAGTTTTTGAAATTGAGCTTAGCCATTCCTTTGATACTAGGGATAAAAATTCCGGATCTGCCAATAGTTTTAAGGCATTTCCAGTTACTATTTCCTTTAGTTTTGATAACGATGTGGTGATATCACCCAAGTATCCTGAATAAGTTTCTGGACTTGGAACTGGTACTGCATTAGGACCAATCTCAGATTGGCCGTTTGCTTTTTTTATCCAGTGTGGATCAAGAAATGGATATCCCTTAAACTCTGCTACAGTGTAAATCGTTGTTTTAACTAAGTCATTATACTCATCATCTGCAATCCAGTATTCCCCACGAAAGTGAAGATCAGAATAGTCTGTTGCCAAGCCACACTTTTGTGCAATATCAAGTGAGTTTCCACCTGCACAATTAATTATTATTTTAGAAGAAATTTGTGAATCATCAAACTGTATTGTATAGTCATTATTTTTTTCTATATTATTCACGTTTTTCCCAAAAAGAAATTTTGTGTTATTTCTTTCAGACTCTTTTTTTAGTTCTTTTGTAAACAGGCCAAAATCTGTTGATACCTCTCTTTTGCAAAAAATCCCAGAATAGCATTGTACGTTAGGTTCTTTTTTTGCTATCTCTTTACCCTCTAATAGCTCAAGATCACCTTCTGGAATGCCGTTTTTTTCTCCCCATTTCAGATATTCTTCAAGGCTTTTGTGCTGTTTTTCATCAAAACCAACTTCAAAAACGCCTGTATTTTTCCATGGTATGTTTCTGTCTTTGGCCAGTTTGTTCCACATTTCATATGATAGAATGGCAGATTTTGCCAAGACCTTCTTTGTGTCTGGATTGAGGTAAAATGGGGAATGTACTACGCCTGTGTTCCTGCTGCTTGCATGCATTGCAACGTCTTGCTCTTTTTCGATAACACAAATTTTCAGATCATATAATGTAGAAAGCCAGTATGAAATCGTTGTACCAAGTATTCCACCACCAATTATTGCGATATCATACTTTGACAATTCTTACCTAAGAGAATTCATTCAGTTATGTAAATTCAGC
>JBQTJY010000081.1:0-22788 GCA_052386635.1 Nitrososphaerota archaeon | reverse complement strand
TTAATTTCTAGTTGATAGGCATAAAATCGCATAAAGTCAATTGCCTCATCAAGATCACCCATTGCCTCTAGTCTGTTTTTTCCGTTTTCAAATGACATTATAGAAGCTAGATGAAATTTTTGTTTTGAAAACTCGTCAGCACAGTCTTTGAATATCTTTGCTCTTTGCTGATATGAACCCTTACTCCATTTTGGAAAAGATTCTTTTGCAGAATTTATTGCACTGGTAGTATCTTCTTTTGTAGCGCTTGGAAACCTGGCTAGTATAATTCTTGTATCAGAAGGGGATCTAACTTCAAATTTTTCATCTAAGAAAAGTTCCTTTCCGTTTATTATTACTGGATAGTCTTTGCCTAGATCTTTTTTTATTTCTTCA
Organism: Nitrososphaerota archaeon; assembly: GCA_052386635.1. Taxonomy (GTDB): domain Archaea; phylum Thermoproteota; class Nitrososphaeria; order Nitrososphaerales; family Nitrosopumilaceae; genus VHBM01. Next base: position 22,413 of record JBQTJY010000081.1, on the reverse strand, counting down.
ACAGCTTTTTCAAATTTATCGTCAAACTCTTTTGTTGCATTATTAGCTACTGCTTTGCCCCACGTGTACTCGTTTTCAAACATAAATAAGCTATATTCTTTATGTTATTTTAAATCAACAGCAAGATACTACTTCTGAGATCATGCGTGATGCAAGGTGTGATGTTCTGTCCTTTATGTCGTAGCTAGGACATACTTCCATTATATCGATGCCCAGAATTCCTTTTTTTGTAATTGCCCTGAGAAGATAAACTGCTTGAATGTTTGTTATGCCAAGTGGAACAGGTACTGAGACGCCAGGTGCAAAGGAAGGATCTATGCAATCCATATCAAAAGAGATGTATACGTTTTTTCCAATCTTATCTAGAACAGACTTTGTAACATGTTCTAGTCCCTTTTCAGCAATTTCAAATGGAGTTATTACTTTAAGATCATATTTTCTTAAATTATCAAGCTCCTCTTGTTCTGGTGTCCTAACTCCTATCTGTAAACTAGATTTAATGTCAATGTGTGGCAGTACATCATGAAATACAGAGCCATAGTAATCTGTAGTTGAGCTGACAAGGTCTGGGTGGGCGTCAAAATAAATAAGCGATAGAGGCCCTTTTCTTTTTGAGATTGATTTTATTGCATGTGTTGAAATGGAATGGTCTCCACCAATTAATATCGGAATTTTTGATTTTGCAAGTATTTTATCATAAACCTCGTCAATCTTGTCTCTTGTTATGTTTCCATAATCGTATACTTTACGTTTAAAACCAGAGTAAGGTAGGCCAAGTGATTTTTTCCCCTTTCTTGTGTAAGTGTCTCGCAAGTTTGAAATTCTTCTAATCCAGTCAGGTGCCTCTGAAGTTCCTTTTCTTAGAGCATGTGATTGTGATTCGTCTGGTACACCAATTATGACAATATCAGCTTCATCAAAACTGTCAGTATTTGCCCAGCAGATCCTCTGTTCCATAGATATTGATTAAAGTCAATCTACTAATTATTTGCTAGAAGAATTTACAATAATAATTTCACATTTGCGAGGCACAACAGATGACTTTAATTGGTTTTCTTGTAAATTTTGGTTTCCTACCTAAACCTTTATTGAACGGAAAATAACGGTGCAGGTATGCAATTCAAAGGAATGCAGAGTCAGATTCAAAATATAGCTCATAAATTCAAGATTGGTAACATTGTAAAAATAGTAGAAGGGGGAAAACCTGGTAATGTTTCCTATACTATAATTAAATTAAAAAAAGCCATAGATGGAACGCCGCTTTATCTCTTAAAATCTGGTTCTAGTCCAATTATGCTGTTATATTACGAATCAAAAAGTTCTCGTTTGGAAAAAATTCGTTAGAGCAAAAGATGGGTAATGCATATAACTGATCTATCCCAAAATAGCTGGAAAAAGCATATGAGTCAAAACATACTTGCCGCAATTGCAATATTTTCTGTATTTGCGATTATGCCACAGACTGTTTTTGGCCAAGTGGCTTTTACTGAACAATCATGTATTGTTTGTGATGAGATTCTTGATCAGCAAGACTTTGAAAATAACAGAAAACTGGCACCAATAGTAATTTGGACCGATTCTCCGATTTATGATACAGGCTCTACCATACACGTTTTTGGTCATTCAAATATAGCAAGTGAAATTCCTGTTACTTTGAGGATTATCAATCCACTAGGCAGCATAGTGTCTGTTGAGCAGGTTACGCCAGATGAGAATGGCGATTTTATAGCTGATTTCAAAGTAGGTGGCAATTTATGGAAAAAAGAAGGAGCATATATCATTGCTGCATATACTGGCCCTAACGCCGATAAGATATACCGAGTCCAAGTAAAGGTGCTTGATTATGTTGGCTCTGATATGTGGGCAAGATATGAGATAGAAGGAGGCAATGTGGCAGATATTATTGCAGATAGTACAACTAGCACTCTAACCATAATGCTTTCTGATACAGAAACTGATGGAACACTAAAGTTGTATTTGTCAAGAGACATAATTGATGCTAAAGAACCATCAAAACAATTTGAGGGGCTGGCAGGAGCTGGTATTGCACAACAGCACACAACTAATTACGATAGAGACTTTATGGTGTTAGTAGATGGCAATTCATTTTCTAAAGTAGATGCAAACTTTGCTGAAAAGGAATTCAAAAATGTCTTGCCTGCTGGAATGTATGCAGAGAAAACAACTTTTAACACACGTATTGTAACTATACCATTTTCTGCAGGAACTGAAAAAATAGAAATTATTGGCACATTTGTGGTACCTGAATTTGGTTCCTATGCTGTGATAATTCTTGCAATAGCTATAATGTCAATAGTGTTGGTTGTAAAAGGACCAAAACTACGTCTTGTAGAGTTTGCTAAATAACTACACTTTTGATATAGAATAAAAAATTCAATTCAAAAAAATTCAGACATTAGATCTTAGCTTAATTGAAATGTACAATGAGTTTTAGATCATCTAAAAAAATTTCTAAATTTAGTTTGTTTTTTCTAGTCAGTGTATAGCTTAAGATTGGTTCACCAAATCCAAATTTTTGATGAGTAAAGTTAGATAGTTAACTTTATATCACATAAAGACGTAGTAAAAGGATGGATTCCAGTGAAGACAAAAATTTTTTGAAGTTGTACAAGTCAAACAAATACAAAAGTAATGAAGCGGATATCAAAAGCGGCATCGAAGATGCCATGCTAGATTATCTTGAAAAGTATTCAGATTCTGAATAAGTGAAAACCGTAGTTTCTTACAAAGTATATATTTCAAGGAAGAACTATATAGAAAAGTAAATTTCGTATATATTATGAGAGATAGCGAAGAGGCAAGAAAAATCCAGTTTACAGGAAAATCTTCCTATATTGTTTCGCTGCCAAAGCAATGGATTGTAGATCTTGGATTAAAGCAAGGGGATCAAGTTATTGTTGCAAGGCAAGGCTCCTCTGGCTTGAAGATTTCTCCTACAACAGAACAAGCTAAAAGTTCACAAATAGACGAGGCAACATTTGAGATTGGCCCAGATGACAAAGAGCACTCAATTGTACGAAAACTGATATCGCTTTACTTTTTAGGGTTTAAAACAATAAACATAGTTCCAAAAAATGACAGGATAAAACCATCGCAAAGAATGGTCGTAAAAGATGCTGTAAAGCGGATGCTTATGGGAACAGAGATTATCTCTGATTCGTCAAATGAGATTACAATTCAAGTGCTAGTAAATCTCTTTGAGCTTTCAGTTGATGGCGCCTTCAAAAGGATGCTGCATATAGCAAAATCAATGCTCAATGATGCGTTTTTGGCAGTTAAAGAGAAAAATTTTGATCTTGCAAACGAGGTGATACATGCAGATGATGAGGTAGACAGATTTGGTTTTTACATAATACGCCAGCTCAAAATCGCAATACAAAATGAGCACATGCTAGAAGAAATGGGATTTTCAAATGCACGAAATTGCCTAGGCTACAGGCTAGTTGTAAAAAATATTGAGAGAACAGGAGACCATGCTGTAATTATTGCCAAAGACTTGATTGAGTTTAAAAAATCAATAAAAAAAGATATTCTCGAAAAGATTCAAGAGATGAACCAATTTGCGATTTCGTTAATGGATGAGGCATGCTTGGCATTATTCAAAGAAGATTTTTACCAAGCAGAAAAAACAATTGAAAAAGCGTTAGATATTACAAAATATGAGAAAAAAGTTCTTGATAGCGCCAGATCAATAAAAGATGAAGAAGAGCATTACAGGGTAAGAAGGATGGTAGAAAATATTCGAAGAATTGCTGAATATGCAAGCGATATAGCAGAAATTGTTCTTAACATAAATGTAGAAAAAGCACTCAAAAAGAAAGCGTGAATAAAACTAATTGAAAACTGCAATTCTAATAACATACGGTAAAGAGGACGCTATTAGAGAAGCTGTAGCATTATGTGATGCCGCAGATTACAAACCTGTACAGATTGTTGAGCAAAAGTATCTTAATCGACCAAAATTTGGAATCAGTGAGGAAATAGTAAAAAGATTAGAGGCCACAATAAAGAGAGTAAAACCAGATGTTGTAGTTTATGATGAAATATTAAAACCAAGTCAAAATTACAATCTTGCATCAAGATTGAAAATAAACATACTTGATAGAGAGGCCCTGATACTAGAGATTTTTCAAAGCAGAGCAAAAAGTTCAGAATCACAGCTTCAAGTAAAATTGGCACAGCTTCGTTATGAGATGTCAAAAGCAAAAGAAAAAGTCAGGCTAGCAAAAATGGGCGAACAGCCAGGATTTATGGGAATTGGAAAATTCGAAGTTGATGTGTACTATAATGACATAAAACATAGAATGAACACAATAAAATCAAAGCTTACAAAGGCTGGAAAACAGCGTGCACTTCACAGACAATCAAGGAATAGACTGGGATTCAAAACAATCTCGCTTGCAGGATATACGTCAGCGGGTAAAACAACACTCTTCAATAATCTAACAGGTGAGGAGCACCAAGAAGGCAAAGAGCTCTTTACGACACTTTCAACTACAACAAGAAAAATTACAATTAATCGTCAAGAGGTTCTCATTTCAGATACGGTAGGATTCATTAGCAAACTTCCTGCTTACATGATTGAGGCATTCAAATCAACACTTGAAGAGCTCACCTATACAGATGTTGTAATAGTTGTAATTGATGCAGGCGATCCTGATTTTGATCTAAAAAAGAAATTTCAAAGCTGCACTACTACCCTAAATGGCTTAGGTGTTGAACGTGACCGCATAATTTTTGCATTAAACAAGTCTGATCTGCTGGCACTTGATGAAATTGAACAAAAAGCAAAGCAGCTCAAGCTTGAGGATACTAGAAAATGGATCCCAATATCTGCAATTACAGGCCAAAACATATCGCAGTTAAAGGATCTTATTGGAAAACTTTTAGAAACACCAAAACCGGTAGTTGAAAAAAAGCCGGTAGTGTTTGGTGCAATTTATGAAAATTGAGGTATTAAGAATAGGCCAGCGTCTAGTACGAGACGATAGGGTTACTACCCATGTTGCGCTTGTAGCACGTGCATTTGGTGCCTCAAAAATCTACATGAATGAAGTAAATCCTGAAATCAAAGATACTTTAGACAAAATAAGCAAAACTTGGGGTGGAGCATTTGAAGTCGAGTTTATCACAAACTGGAAAAAAATAGTTCAAGAAAAGAAACGAGAAAAAATTAAGATTGTTCATTTGACTATGTATGGCCAAAATATCAACGAAGTTGATTATACAATAGAAAAAGAAAATCATATTTTGGTTATAGTAGGAGCTGAAAAAGTACCACGTGAAATATACGAACTTGCTGACTATAATGTAGCTATTGGAAACCAACCGCATTCAGAAATAAGTGCACTAGCAGTTTTGTTGGACAGAATACAGAAAGGAAATCAGTTTCTTACAAAATATCAAAATGCTCAAAGAGAGATTATTCCTACTAAACAAGGTAAAAATGTCGTTGTAAAGAAGACAAGGGATTAATATCAGTGTAAATGGAAGTGGGATGTTGGTTGACCAATACGAAGATCCTTTTGTAAGAATTGCTTCAATGATAGGTGGAGATGAATATCTCAAGGTTGCAAGATCACTGTTAAAATCTGAAGATGCAACAGATGAAGAAATTGCAAGCTCTACTGGTTTGAGAATAAATATGGTAAGAAAAGTTCTCTACGATCTTTTTGGCAAATCGCTCATTACTGGAATAAGAGTAAAAGATGAGAGAAAGGGTTGGTTTGTTTACAGATGGCGTTCAAGAAGAGACGAAGTAGAAAATTTCATTGAGGGACAGAAAAAGAAAATTTCTGAAAGACTGCAGCAAAGATTAGACTATGAGAATGCATCAGACTTTTATCATTGTGGCAACGAGGATTGCCCAAGAGTAACATTTGAAGATGCACTTGAGGGATTCTTCAAGTGTCCTTCCTGTGGAAAAGTTCTAAACTTGAAGAAAAATGATAAATCAAAAAAAGCATTTTCTGTAAAGATTGATGAAATAAGAAAGGACATGCGAAAATAATTTTGTTTCCATAACAATGTTTAACCAAAAAATACTATATGATCTAAAACTTCGGTAAATGACATGATGGCAGAGCCTCCAAAACCAACAGGTGGAGATGAGATATGCCCATTGTGCAAAAAGCCAAAAAGCAAACATACCAACAAGGAGATGCTTGATTGTTCTCGTAAGTTAAGAGAATTAGAGACTAAAGATGAGTCTTGAGTAGTTTATTTTTGTAATAATTTGGTTAGTTTTTTAATTATTGTAAAAGGATCAACATCTACATCAGTTGTAACGTAAAGTATGTGTTTTTTATCTAATGGAGTAGTCATTCGTACAATTTTTTCAAAAACGCTGATCGAATAGTTCTCTTTTCCGTATTTGCTGCTTAATTCAATATGAGTTTTATTTGATATTAAAATTTCATTAATGGATTTTTTACTTTCTTTTTTGTTAAGAATGCTAGTTAAGCCCTCACGGTGTTTGCTTTGAATTATTTTTCCTTTCATATCAAATATTGTAACAAAGCGAATCATTGGATCCAAACCAAGAATATTTTCACATAATTTTACAAATTCCATGATTATGTATCTCGGCTGACGATAGTTTAATGATTTGTATTTGTTTTGTGCAGCAAAGTGATGGTTTTTAGAATAATTACTTTGAGCTATCGTTTAGATTTTGTATAATGTAAAACCACTTCATTTTCTAAATGTAAAATTTTTTCTAGTTTCAATTTTCTTGATTTTGCAATCTTAGAAAAGCCTTTTCCTTCAATTATAGAAACTGCGTCTTTTCCTCCCACAAGAAATGGTGTAATTGTGACCAATATTTCATCAAAGAGGTTTTGATTTACAAATTCCCAGTTAACTGTACCTCCTCCTTCAACTAGAATTTTTTTAATTTTTAGTTTCCAAAGAGTTTGCAAGAGTTTTTTTATGTTTACGATATTATCTCCTGAAACAATTATCCCAAGTGGAAATTTTCTAAGCCTTTCAAGATTTTTATTTGATGCTTTTTTTGATACTGAAATTATTGTTGGAATTTTATTACATGTTTTTATGATTCTAGATTTTGTGCTTATGGTTGCCCTAGAATCTAAAATTATTCGAATTGGGTTTTTGTCTTTTACCTGATGTACTGATAATATTGGATCATCACGCTTGACGGTGTTTTTGCCAACTAAAATGGCATCAACGGTACCACGTAACTTGTATACACGTATCTTGTCTTTTCTTGAGGAAAATCTAGAATCCCCACTTTTTGTTGCTATCTTACCATCAAGAGACGCTGCTGCACTAAGAATAACATGTGGCCTATATCTTGCCATGAGCTATTTTTCCGCCTATCATTACAGCTTTAATTGCTGACTCTGAGGCCCGATGTACAATTGAAGCATAAGGGTTATGCATTGGTTCAAGATCAATTGCATGTTTATCAAGGAGAATGCAATCAGCAAAGTATCCTTCCTTAATTACGCCAATTTTTTTGTTTAATATTTTACCAGCGTTTGATGTTGCCATTTTAAGGATTTGTTTTGCATCAATTCTTTTTTTATGAGTGGCCATAGAAACTTTCCAAAGATAGTCCATTTCTCGAAACATGTCAGGGGAGTTTATCATAACATTGTCTGTTCCAATTGCTAGATTATTTCCTGTTTTTAACATCAATTCAATGTCTGGAATACCTTCTGCAAGCGCGGCATTAGCACGTGGACATACTACAATGCCTCTTGTTTTTCTTGCAGACATACAAAGATCTTTTTTTGATGCATGTGTCATGTGAACCAAAAAGTGTGGTTTTAAAAGAAGAGCTCGCTTGGTTTCAGATTTTGTAGTCATTTTTTTTGATAGTGCACAACTTTGTTTTGTTTCAGCTGAATGAATTGCACGGATTTTTTTTGTTTTTGAATAATATTTTAAAACAGAATCGCTGTACTCGTTTACACCGCTAACTCCTATCCCATCACATTTTTGTAAAATTGCGTCTAGTTCCTTTTGTTTTGATTTTGCAAATGAAGTGTTTTGCTTTATTTCATTTTGTTTTTGATAATATTCTACTCTGCCAAGTATCATAGAACGAATTGAAAGTGTTGAAACAGTTTTTTTTAGTAACAAAACTCCCTCTAGTCCACCTTCACGAAAATCAACAAAGCTAGTAATTCCATTTTTTATCATAGATAGGCACGAGTTTTTCATAAAATTTGCAAGATGGGACGGTTTTGTGTTTTTGAGTATCTTTGATTTTATTCCGTGTATAGGATGGATTCTAGCCTCAGCTGTGCTCTCTAGTGAAGCATCTTTTGCAATTGAATCTCCTATGTGAGTGTGTGCATTCACAAATCCTGGAATTATTACTAGTCCTTGGCAGTCAAGTTTTTCTTCGTTTTGATTTGATGCAAGATTTTGCTTTATTTTTGTAAAGGCTTGTCCTGAAATTCTAATGTCTGTGTTCTCTATGTATTGTAAATCTTTTCCATAGAGAATACTTGCATTTTTTAAAAGCATGATAGTTCATAGATCTCTGGTTTTTCTTTTCCAGAATCTCTAATTTGTCGTATAGTATCAAGAGATTTTGTCGCAAGTTTGACAGCCTCTCGTGCGGTTTTTCCTGTTCCAATCCCACCGTTTAATGTAACACCAAGCTCTTTTTTTGCCAAATCGATGAATTCTTTTGCATATTTGCTTGCAGACTCGTCTGATACAACCATGAAATTATCGCCGCCCATAAAGAAGGTCAGTGAGTTTTTTCCAAGAAAAAATTCTGCCATTTTTGAATAAAGCTTGAATATCATAGATGAGATTTCAAATGGCGAAGTGTTTTGCCTTTTTGATGTTAGGTTTTCAACGTCAAAATGAATGATTGTTACTTTCTGTTCTGATTTTCCGTTAACAAAGCCATAGATGTTGTGTTCTTTGTTCAAAAAATTTTCTGTCTTTTTTCCTTCATGGGCTCTAAGGTTTGCCGCAAAAGGAGTTACTGCAAATCCAATAGACATCGATAGCTTGAGATCAAAGTTCTTTGCAAGTTCTTTTTGTATTTCTATGTGATCATCTAGTGTCAGTCCATTTGTTATAGCAAAAAATTCATCAGCACGATTCAAAAATACAAGAGAGTTTTTCTCAGAAAATAGTTTCTGGATATCTTTGTAAAGTGATGCCTGAAGCATTTGTAGCTGGTGTTCTCTGTCACTTCCTAATGATAGAGTCCAAGGACCATACTTGGTAATTTTGAGAATTGTTAGTTGAACCAATTTATCGTATCCTCTGCAACTCTTTTGAAGTGTTAACTGCTGCCTCAACTGCTCGTTCTGCTACAGGTCTTATTCGTGCATATGCCTGCCTTTCCTGCATTCCAGGCCCAGAAATGCCAAGAGATACTACCTTTTTGTGCTTTATTGATAGCTCCTGGAGTGTTTTTGCAGTTGTATGGGCTATGACTTCATCATGTTTTGTCTGGCCCTTGATTACAGCACCTAGTGTAACTACGGCATCAATATCGCTTTTTGATAATAGCTCATCAATTATTACTGGCATGTCATAAATGCCTGGAACCTTGCAAGTGTATTTTACATTAATTTTAAGATGTTCTGCCTTTTCTAGTGCCACTTCAAGCATCTTTGATGTTATTTTGTGGTTAAACTCCGAGGCCACTATAGCTATGTTCAGAATTAATGCACCTTTGCGTATTCGATTAGCTCTTTGCCATCAACAAATGGAATGGCATTTTGTTTTGCATATTTTTGAGCCTTTTCTACTGATAACGCAGAATAGGTTTGTGCATCCATCATTTCACATATGGCAGTAACTGGCCTAAGCTCTGCAAGCTCTGTCAAATAAACAGACATCTCAGTATGTCCTCTTCTACGTAAGAGAAGATCTTTTGCTGCAATTAAAACAGGCACATGTCCTGGTGTCTTAAATGACGAAACAAATTTTCTTCTTGGATCATCTGCATTATACAGATTTGTCATTTCTCTAACGGTTAGTGCTCTGTCCCTATCTGTAACTCCAGTATATGTCTGGTAGTGGTTAATTGATATTGAAAATGTTGGATGATCGCCATATGGTGCAAGCCCCATGATCATCTCTTTTGAGTTTGAATCAAAAGAGTTAGAATTTGATAAAATATCATGCATGTATCGCAGGCCCAGTTTTTCGCCAAGTGGATTACTTATTGCCACACATAGTAGTCCCCCTGCATGTTGACGCATTCGTGCAACATGTTCTGGTGTGATGAATTCGCCTGCTACTACCATGTCAATTTCGTTTTCTCTGCCGCTTGAGTCATGTAGTAAAACAAATTCGCCTTCTCTTAGTGATGTTATTGCTTCTGAAATAGTCATGATCAAAATGCTTGTTGTTCTGATTATAAAGTTTACTAAAAAATTGGTAACTACTACTAAATTAGTAGATTATTGTGTTTGTTTTAGGATATATTTTCCTAAAATATCAGTTTCAATATTAATTTTGTCTCCCACTCTTTTGGTATGAAAGTTAGTAACTTTCATGGTGTGTGGAATTAAACAAACTGATATACGATTTTTTATTGCATCAACTACTGTAAGACTGATTCCATCAACTGTGATGGAGCCCTTTTCTACAACATATCGTGCAAGCTGTTTTGGGATATCAAACCAGATTTTAACTTCTTTTGGTTTTTTTTCTATTTTTTTTATTATTCCAACTCCGTCTATGTGTCCTAATACAAAATGTCCTTCCAGTCTATCACCTGCCTTTATGCTACGTTCAATGTTTACTATACTGCCTGTTTTCAGATTTCCAAGTGAAGTTTTTTTGGTTGTTTCTTCGATCATTTCAAAATTACATTTATTTTTTGAAATTTTAATTGCTGTAAGACATACTCCGTTGATGGCTACGCTTTGCCCAATCTCAAGATTTGCAGCTTGTTTTCCTAGATCAATTGTCATTTTAACTGCACTTCTGTTTTTTGGATTTTTTTCAATCTTTTCTATAATGCCAGTTCCTTCCACAATGCCTGTGAACATATTCATGGAATGATTGTTTGGATGTATAAAATGTTGGCTAGCACAAAGTGCCTACACATGTTGAACTACTCAAGAGTCTATTCTTTTTGCTACTTGCAAAAGTGACTTTGCCCGTTTATAATGTACTTCATCAATCATTTTTCCTTCAATAACGGTTGCACCACGTCCACTCTTTGTTGACTCTAGATATTTTTTGTAAACTTTTTCTGCCCATTCTATTTCCGAATTATTTGGGTAAAAGATTTCATGTGCTGCCTGTATTTGGTCAGGATGAATGATACTTTTTCCTGAATATCCAAGATTTTTTCCAGTGATACAGTCTTCACGTAAGCCATTTACGTCTTTAAGGTCTTGCCATATTGCATCAATTGCATATGTTCCTGCAGCTTTTGCATCAAGTGGAATCTTTGATCTAGCATATTTTGCGCCTTCTGCTTGCTTTGTGTATTCTATACCCATGTCATTTAGCAGATCAAATACACCAAAAACTAGAGCTGCAGTACGCTTTGTAGATGAGGCAATGGCATATGCATTGACTACACCCTCTGCTGATTCGATTGATGGCATAAGCTCAATTGGTTTGAGTTTTCGTTTTTTTTCAAGTGATGATAAAGTTTTTTCGATTTTTTTTAGCTCATTTACGTTGTTTACCTTTGGAATTACAATACCATCGATGCCTTTTGTAGTGATTTCTTTAAGATCATCTATGATCTTGCCAGAAGAAGGCGAGTTTATTCGTACATAAACATCAGGTGTGTATTCTGAACGTCTTTTTAGTGTCTCACTGATCAGTTGGCGGGCATTTTTCTTTTCGTTGTCAGGTACAGAGTCTTCTAAATCAAAACAAACAATGTCTGCTGGTAATGTTTTTGCCTTTTCTAAAAAGCGTAAATTATTTCCTGGAACAAAGAGGAGGCTACGGACAAGCCTTGCCATAAAAAATTTAGGCGCCTTCTGGTTTCAGTAAGATTTTTCCAAAGAGGCCTTTTCCGGTTAACATCTTTGTGTGGGCCTCAGCAGCGTTTTCAAAGGAATGAATTGAATCAATTGCTGCCTTTATCTTTCCTTGACCCATCCAAAAGAATCCCTGCTCTAGCTCTGCACGAGTTCCTTGAGTTGAACCCAAAATGTTAGTTCCCTTGAAAAATATGTGTCTGAGATCAGTTTGTGCATCATAACCAGTAGTTGCGCCACATGATACTAGTGTTGCACCATATTTTAGAAGTGTAAGCTGCTTGTTCCAGTGAGTCTGGCCTATATGATCAAATGAAATATCGATTCCAGGAGAAACGCCAAATTTTTTGGAGATTTCCTTTGTTATGTTTCTAACGTCTTTATCCCAGTCTTCCTTTCTGTGATCTACTGCATAGTCAGCGCCAAGTTCTTTACATTTGTCAAGTTTGTCTGGGCTTGCTGTGGCAATGACTGTACAGCCATATAGTTTGGCAATTTGTATGCCAAAGCTGCCAACTCCAGAGCCACCACCCATAATCAAAACTGTTTGGCCTGGTTTGATCTTTGCTCGTCCAACCAACATATGCCAAGAGGTAAGCAATGTCATCGAAGCTGCTGCTGCTTCCTCATAGCTTACATTTTGTGGAATTTTTAGAACATTTACCTCAGGAAGATGTGTAACCTCAGAGTATGCACCCCATAGAGGGCCTGTTTGAAATCCCCAAATTGTTCTGTTATTGCAATCATATTCACGACCATCTGTACATGCACTACAAACTCTACATGACATGTTTGAATGAGATACCACTCTATCTCCAACTTTGATAGTTTTTACATCCTCACCTACTGCTATCACATCACCTGCTGCATCGGATCCAGATACGTGTGGTAATGGAACGGCTACAGGTTGGCCCCGCATTCCCCAAATGTCATTATAGTTTAAGGCTGCTGCCTTGACCTTGAATACTACTTCATTTGGTTTTGGTTTTGGTTCAGGAATATCTTTTACTTTTAAAATTTTTTTGTAATCATCATTTGGAGCATATTCTTCATAAACTACAGCTTTCATTGAGTAAACCCCCTGTTTCCCCTAATTATATTTTCTTAGATCATCTTCGATTTATCTTAAAATCGCGTTTTGGTTGTTGGATTGATAAAAGAATTTGTTTTAGCTGATCGTCAGTTATTTGAGATTGTACTTTCCCCTGCGATGCCATGCTTATCAAATAGTTTTCAACCAAGTTTGCAAGTTCTGGCTTGACTAGCTTGACATTGTTCAGGCGCAGTCTTGCATCAGAAGACAGGATTTGTTTTAAAATTATTTCTTTTTGTGCAGCTATTTGTGCATCTCTTAGTTCATTATCGTCTGTTTCGTTAGATTCATGATGACTCATGATATCACATTATGAATAAACTTTCAAGTGTGGAGTTTTAGCAGTAAGTTCGTTTAAAATTTCGGTTGCTAGCTTGTCAAGTTTTTGCATTCCCTGTCTTGATACGACACGGCCTTTTTTTTCAACCTTTTCAACATATCCTAATTTTTCTAATCGATGAATTGCAGAGCGTATGATTGCACCGCCTGCTAGTCTATGGTGGGCCCCACCATACCCAACAGGCTTACTTCCACCATACATGCTGCGTAAATCAGTGATTCCTACTGGACCATGAAGATAGATTTTCCGTAGTATAGATGCACATCTTGTATACCACCAGTCAGGGTTTTGAGGCGGTCTTTCCTTGTGTGAGCCTGTCTTTACGTATGGCAGCCAGCTAGGGGGTTGAAGATCTTCTTTTTTTAGAATCTCTGTTAATTTTTCGATCAATAAATCTGCTGGAACGTCGTATACTTTTGCCATGAAAAGTCAAACTCGTTACTGGTCTTATAAATCATTGAGCTATTACTTTACGATAAGTATGGCTGCAAAAATTACAAGTAGTTCGGATCGATTTTAATGAAGACCGACCCATCCGTGTTCGTGAGTTTACACTTGGTGCGATAAAGCTTTTACATTTTTTACAAAACATCATCCTAAATTCATAAGGCATCTGAATTCTATAGTGCGTGCTAATTTTTTTTGCATGTAATGCCTGTTTTTGCGACAGCTCTGGATTTGATTTTGCATTACTTAGTGCATTTTCAATTAAAATTTTCATTCGCTCAAGTGCAATCTCTTTTCTTGCTTGATTCATACAAAGATGATATTGTATCGATTTTAAAAATTATTATAAGATGCGGTCGCCGGGATTTGAACCCGGGTAACGGGCTTGGAAGGCCAGCGTACTACCAGGCTATACTACAACCGCTTAAATGAGCAGGCTTTACGGCCTACATAAAAATTGTTTTTTCGTACTCGTAAAGAATTCTACTAATCACAACATGGGATTCTAGAGGATTTTCATCAATTCTGATCAGCTGAGTGATTCTTTTTTTAATCGAGTTTGAGAAATGCCCTTTCTGAAAACCACCAATAATTACGCATGATTTGTTGCCTAGTTTTTTTGCAACATTTTCATATGTGCCTGATGCTCCCTCTGTCGATAATCCTATGACTTGTTCTGGCTTTATTGTATCAATTAATTGATCAATGCTCATGTCCTTTAGCTCTAGTAGTGTTTTATCGTCAGTTTTTACAACATTGTCTTTGAATAGCTGCTCGATCAGGCCTGCAAACCTATGATAGGATTTTGGAATATGAACCTCCTTGCCTACAAGTATTACGTTATCATTTATGGTATGAATGTAGATTCTAATCTTATTGTCAAGATAAAGTGGTGTTGAGCATGCAGCTAGCAAGGAAATGTGTACTAGATCAGGCCTGCCTCTTTTGAGCTCATTTTTTATTCCTTTCATGGCAGCAAAGTGCCACGAATTGTCAAGTAAAATCTCAGATGGCTTTTTGCCAATTCTTTTACTATGTAAAACTACAGAGTTGTGAGCTTGGAGTTCTTTTGGAACAAGTTCAAGTGAAGACTCTGCAAGAATTAATGAAAGCATGGAAATTATTGTTGGATTTGTTTTTTGAATTCTGACCAACCAGATTTTGGAGATCCCTTAACATCGATTAGTCCTGCATTGCACAAATAATATCCAAGTCGCTCTATTACAAACTCACTGCTTCCCATGCCAGAGCCCCCGCCAACAGTAATTTTTGATTCAACGCTTTCCTGTTCATCTGGAAAACATGATCCCTCTGGTCTGTCATATTGTCTGTACCACGTAAAGAATTCAATTTTTGACTTATTTTTCCTATAGAAATCATATGCAATTTTTAAAAATTCAGTTTGATCATTTTCATTTCCATTAACAAACTCTGATGTGCTCCAACTTATTTCAAATAAGGCAACTTTTTTGTCAGGAACCAGATCAAATATTTTTTCCAAATCAGTTTGCGTCTCATATGGCGTTTTTGCTATATCGTTTAGGCTGTCTACTGGAAAGTATGAAAAGGCAACAAAGTCACCCATGCCAAGCTCACTTACTAGATTTTCTAGGTTTTTGTTAAATACGGCATGCAGGGCAAATGAGCTTCCAATTTTTACGTTAGGATGTTTTTGTTTGATTTTCTCATATACGATATTGAAAAAGTGCTTATAGTTTTCAACTCCTCCCTCGTTATATCTAAAGTGTTCCTCAATTTCTGCACCAATTATTACAGTATCAATGATGTTGTATCTTGACAAAACAACATCAAGAACTCGTACAGTGTTGTCTGCAAGGCTTTCTGTTAGTGCCTGCCTTCCCATCCAGTCAGGGAAGGGTCCAAGCGCAGGTCCATTTACTACAGAAAAAAATAGTGTGACTTGCATGTTATTTTTTTTACTAAAGCTCATCAGAATATCAGATTCTTTAAAGTTGAACTGATCTTTTTCTGGTTCCAAAATATTCCAAAACATATAGAGATTGTTTCTTCCAACGCCAGTTGTTGCTGCTTGCTCATAAACGCGGTTTAGCTCTTCAAGTGTAGTTGCAGCTGCGGGTGTGTTTACAACAAGACCAAGGTTTGGATGTGTAGTTAATGGAATTGTGTTGTTGTTTTCAAAATCAATTGTTAAGATAGAAACGATTGCTATAATAGCAGCAGCTATTATTGCTCCAACTCCACCAACTAGTTTTTTGTTCAATGATGTTGGCAGAAGAAAAGGTAGTAAAAAAGTTGTGATAGATTAGCCAGAAGTACAGCCACTAAAGCCGCATTCTATGCATATGCTACAGCCTTCCACAAAAACAAGATTGTTTTTGCAGGTAGGACATAGACTTTCTTCTTTTGTTTCCTCTTTTACGCTACTTTGTTTTGGTGTTTCTTCTGGAGTCTTTAGTCGCAGTGCATTATCAACTTGGATTCTTATGTACGAGTTCTTGATGTTGTGTGTGATATAGTCGGTGACAAAGTGACTTGGTCTTACCTCAAAAGTTTTTTCTGCATTTTCACTTGTCATGTGAAGTACCTGTTGGTGTCTTGAGCCATCACGGTATACGGTAATGCCTTTTAGCGCCATTTCATGTGCCAAAAGATATGCTGCCTTGACGTCGTCTGCTGAAACATCATGTGGCATGTTAATTGTTTTTGCAATTGCATTGCCAATCCAGAGCTGCCATACAGATTGTGCCATTAGATGGTCTGCCCAGTGAATGTCCATTGCTGTAACAAAGATTTTTTGCATCCACTCTGGGATTTCTTGGATTCCTCTTAGTGACCCATAGTTGTCTGCAATTTTTGCAAGAATTTCCTCGCTGTACATGCCATTGTCTTTTAGGACCTGCTCAAAGATTTTGTTTGTATAAAAGAACCTTCCAACAGTTACACGCTTTTCAAAAACAAGCGCAAAGGTTGGCTCCATTCCGTTTGAGCAGTCTGCTATCATAGATAAAGTGCCTGTTGGGGCCACGGTTGTTGTAAGGACGTTTCTAATCCCGTGTCTTTTTATCTTTGAGATTAGTGCGTCCCAGTCATGGCTGTGTTCTTCTTTTGACTTTTCATAAAATCCTGCAATAGGAATCTTGCCTTCAGGATATTCAGTTTTTGGACATAATGGAAATTCACCTCTTGATTTTGCCAAGGCAACGCTTTCTTCCATGGAATAGTATGATAGTGCCTCAGCTAGCTTTGATTGGAATTCATATCCTTCCCTTGAGTTGTATGGAATTCTAAGCTTGTAGAGTAGATCTGCAACTCCCATAACACCTAGTCCAATTCGTCGTGAATCTTTTGATGCAACATCAATTTCTGGGACAGGATAATGATTCATGTCAATTACGTTATCAAGAAATCTTGTAGTTTTGCGGATAGTCTCTTCGTATCGTTGCCAGTCAAACTCATACTGTCCATCTGCTTTTCGTTTTACAAGATTTGCCAAGTTGATAGAGCCAAGATTGCATGACTCGTATGGATAGAGGCTTTGCTCTCCACATGGGTTTGTAGCACGCAGTGGCATACCCCTCGCCTTTGCAAATACATTGTATTTGTTGATTAGATCAAAAAAGATCAGACCTGGTTCTGCACTCTTCCATGCTGACAGTGCTATCAGATCAATTAGCTGATGTGAATTAATTTCTCGGACAGGTGACTTGTCGCGGGGATTGCGTAGCATGTACTTGCCGTCTTCGGTGTTTACAAGTGCATTCCAAAAGTCTTCCCATATTCCAACGCTTACGTTAAAGTTTTCCAAGATGCCAGGCTGTGTCTTGTTTGTGATAAATTTTTCAACGTCTGGATGCCATGCCTCCAAGATGCCCATGTTTGCACCTCGACGCTTTCCTCCTTGCTTTACAACTTCGGTTACTGTGTTTATGATGTTCATAAAGGAGACAGGTCCTGAAGCAACGCCAGATGTTGATGCTACAATGTCTCCTTCCTGGCGCAGATCAGAGTAGTTTATTCCAACTCCACCGCCTGACTTGAAGATTAGTGCTGCGTCTGATGTTGATTTCATGATTCTTTCCATGTCATCTTGCATATCGAGCACAAAGCAGGCAGATAGTTGGCCTAGACGACCACCTGCATTCATCATTGTTGGTGAGTTTGGTAAGAAGTCTTGTGCTGTCATAAGTTCCATGTATTCTCTTATCTTGTCAGCATAGTCATCAAGCTTCTTTGATGCAATCATTGTCAGGAGTTCTTTGAAGCTTGTCTTCATCTGGCCTTTCTTTGCAAGACTGATGTAGTGATTTATCAGTCCTCTAAAGTGCCACTTGTTTAGATAATATTCACCTATTTTGAATTTGTAATCAAAGTCATCAAGTTTTTCAAGATATTTTCTTGCCTCTTCTATGTCCTGCTTTATGTTGCCTTCAACTGAAAATACCTTGTTGTCATACAAGACATCGCCAATGCCCACTAAAATTGCGACTCGCTCAAACATGGTTTCTGGACTTTCAATGATTTCGTTTTTGTTATTTCGCATGAGGTATCTTGATGCCAGCACCCTCAAACAGTTGAGATCAAACTTTTTGGCTACGGGATCAAGTGACTTGGTGTTTAGTACCTTCATTTTGTCGTCTCTTAGTTTGCGTCGCTCGTGTCTATACAGAATGTAGGCTTTGGCTATTTCGCTATAACCCCGTTCAATTAGTGTGGATTCTACCATATCTTGAATATCTTCAACGCTTGGTGTGTTTGATGCAGAAAAGCCCTGCTCTAGTAATTTTTTCAAAACACCATCTGTTAGTTCTTCTGCTAAACCACGGTTCGCTTCACCCGTAGTAGCCCCAATCGCCTTGTAAATGGCGTTTGTAATTTTGTCTTTATTGAAATTCGTCATTTTTCCATTTCGTTTGCGAATTTCAACGATCGAGTCTTCTATTTGAGAAAAATCTGCCATAATATCTCCCCGGCATAGTCTAAGAAATCAAGTGAATATAACTTCTGTGGCAAAAAAATTTTTATCAAGATCCGATTTAGCTCAACAACTTTTACACTAGTCTGATAAACTTCGTAGTGGTTAAGATTCAGGGTTTTTTAAAAATAGCTTAAAGTCCTTTCTTGATTTTTCGAAAAAAGTTTTGTTATGACGAATTTCGTATTAATTTATTATATATGGCGACTTGCACTTGGGGCATTTGTCGCCTAATTTCTCATCTTTTAATCCACAATTGCCGCAGATCGCTACTTTCTTTACAGGTTTAAAGGAGGAAAGCAGATCAGATGCCTTTTCTATTGTATTCTTAATTTCGTCGACTTTGGCGTCTTTTGAGAACTTGATTTGTGTTAATAAGCCGCCATCAAGCATCTTTGCTATCTTGTTACATTCTACTATTTTATCGCTTTTAACAGAAAAGCCAGAGATTTCTCCAGCGTCAAATGTTATTCCTTCCGAATAAGATTCACCGTTTAGGGTCTTAAGAATCGACAGTTTACCGTACTTTTCGCCATCTAATGTGGCAAATCTACTAGATCCCTCACTTTCTGTCATGCAGACATTAACTGCATCGCCAGTTTCCTTTCCTTTCTTTTTTGCTACGCTTACTGCAGTATCAATTACCTTGTACAAAATATCCTTTCCTTCTTTATTGCCCTCATATCCTAAAATATGAAATACTGCTTCCTGTAGTCCAACCAGATTAACGACTAGAGAAACAGATCCCCGCTGCATATATTGCGTGTTGCTGGCAAGTATTGGATTGAGTCCACGTCTTGTTAGATCTGAAACATCTTTTTTCCTCAATGACATAGAAGAAAGTGCCGGTTTCATCAATAGTGCCAGTCGTGCTCTAAAGTAGGTTTCATCTTTATTTGATTCAAATGCAAGTCTTGGTAAGTTGATTGAGAGTGATTGGAGCTTGATCGAAGTTGTTCCTGCATTCTTTGCGTCAACACGTAAGACTCCCTTGTTTGATGCTTGTTCTTTTGTAAAGAGGATTTGTCCACCAAGTGCTATTATTTCAGAAAGAATATCCGATACGTCTGCGACTTTGCCTTTTTCATAGTCAATTATCAGTCCAAGTTTTGGAACTGGCGTTATCTTTGCATATTCTTTGTATGCCGAAAGGATTGCTTTGATGATCTTTGTATCAGTGCCTAACTGGACTAGAAATGAAACAAGTGTCGGGCTTTTACCATATTTTGATGACGTTGATGCAGTAGAGAAAGCGTTTGTTAGTCTTAGCTCCAACTCTGAAATGTCTTTAGAATGCTTTGATAACAATGGAACCAGCCCATCCATTACCACCTCTTGAGATGCCTCCTTTGAGACCAGGGAAATTACCATGGATAATGAAGTTATCAAGTTATCTAGGTCCTTAATTGATGAAATCCTTGTTACGCCTAGGGACTTGCCCTTAAGGTCAAGGCCATCTTCGATTAACTCCTTGACATTGATGAATATGGTATCAGGTAACAGAGACCATATGCCAGGGTTTGAGATGTGAAGGTCGCCTGAAAGGTGTGAGTCTGCTACATCCTTAGGCAGGGTATTTAAAAGCAGGTGTTCGGCAAGAGATGCCTGGCCTGTCTTAAATAACAGCTCCTCTGCTCCAGCATCCACATTATCCACATTAGATAGCATTTCCTGAACGTCAAAGACTGGCAAGCCAAGCCTTGCAAGTTTATTTCTATACTCCTCATGACCATGTTCTAAAAGAACCGAGTTTACCATCTCACGAATTAAAGAGCCTGTTAGGTACGTTGTTTGATATTTGTAGATTCGATTTTCTACTTCTTCTGTTATCTTTTGAGCCAGTTCAAGTGGTAGACTGCCCTCACGAACCAAAGACTGGATAATTTTATGAGAATTAAATTCCTCAATTGATTCATGTGAGGTTCTAACATACATTTTCCCGCTTTCAATTATTGATCTCTCCTCGATCTGTCTTGCAAGACTTAGAACCAGCTTGCCCAGATTTGTAATGGTATAGCGTCTTTCAGATTTGTTAAGTGCAACTAGTGATTGTCTTAGCAATTTTCGCAAATGGTATGCAAATTTTCCGCTTTCTTTTTTTGACTTGAATCCTGCAAGTGACTTTAATTCCGAATAAGTCAGAGGTCCTTTTGAGTTTAAGATTCTTAAAATATCGATTCTGTTTGGGCTTGCCATAACAGAAAAGATCATTCTTACGCGCTTTGATGTTGATTGTAAAATGCCGCCACGCTTAGGCTCCGCTAGTTCCTCGCTAAGTTCCATATCAATGTCTAAAAGATCAGTGGTAATTAAGATTTATGACAAAAATATGGTGTTACAACTTTTCTTAATTACTAAATTACAACACTTGCAAGATCAAGATCGATCAATTCAGAAAAGTATTTAGATCAGTTTTCTTGGACATCGAGTGCAAATTCTGCAGTAGATAGCGTCTGCCCACATGATGGACACTTGTTATTGTAAGGTCTTACTACATCTTTAATTGACTTGAGCATTTTCATGTTAGCTATTTTTTTTCCACATTTTCCACAAACTACTTCTACTGACATTACAGTAAAAGCTGCTTTTGCTCAAATTATTAAAAATCCGCTTGAAAGTTTTTAATTAATGCAATAAATTTGATTTACTGTTTTTCTAGAATTATCCCACGCTCATCAAAGTCCACAATTTTGGCCTTTGAACCAATTGGAAGGTCTGATGGTTTTGCTATATTTGCCATAAAACCAGATATTCTTAGATTTGAGCTATCAAGTTGAAGTACAATCCATGCGTATGGAGTATACTTTTCAAAGCCAGCCGGAGGCACTGTAATTATTGTATAAGTCACGATTGTGCCTTTGCCTTCAAGTTCCACATTTTCAAATTCTTTGTTACCACATTTTTGGCAAAAATATACTGTAGCCAAATGCAGCTCACTACAGTTTTTACATTTTCTTGCAAGAATCTTACCTAGCTTTGCACATTCAATGAACTGCTGTTTTGCTGACAACTTATACACTTTGAAAAATATGTACTGCGCAACTTCCACCTGTTGCACCAAAATTATGTGTAAGCCCAACTTTTGCGTCCTTTACAGTTCTTTCGCCTGCCTTTCCTGTGAGCTGATCAAAAACCTCAACTACTTGGCCCACACCTGTTGCACCAATTGGGTGTCCTTTTGATTTTAGTCCACCTGATGGATTAATCGAAATTTCACCATTTAGTCTTGTTCTTCCATCTCGTACTGCTTGAACTGCCTTACCCTTTTCAAAGAATCCGAGATCTTCGCTGTCAACTATTTCTGCGATAGTAAAGCAATCATGTACTTCTGCAAAGTCAACATCTTTTGGTTTGATCCCTGCCATCTTGTAGGCTGCCTCTGCTGCAATTTTGGTACTTGGTATTGTTGTTAGGTGATGACGTCCTTGCAGTGCTGCAGGGGATCCTCCCCTTCCCGATCCGACTACACGAATGTAATTTTTTGTGTGTTGTTTTGCAAATTTTTCATTACATAAAATTACAGAGCTTGCACCATCAGAGAATGGACAGCAGTCATAGAGCTTTAGTGGACTTGCCACTACAGCAGAGTTCATTACATCATCGA
>JBQTJY010000080.1:0-2985 GCA_052386635.1 Nitrososphaerota archaeon | reverse complement strand
TCATTTTCAGGATTCCACGATGCCTTTAGCATTGGATAGTATACCTCAACAAAACCTTTCAAATCAGCTGAAATTTGTTTAAGATCATTTATCACAAATTCCATAAAAGTTCTTGTTGACATAGAGTCCAAACTATGTTACCATAATTAAAATCAAAACCTTCTTACCAGCTATTCATGTATGCAACTTGCTGTTTTGTGAGTCGGTCTATCTTTATTTTCATTGCCTTTAATGCATCAACTGCTACTTGCATATCAATTTCAGGAGGTATTTTCACTATTTTCTTTTGCAGTTTTTTGTGATTCTTTAGTATATACAAAATAGAAAGTAACTGGTTTGAAAATGATTGTGCCATAACTTCTGGAGGGTTTCCTTCGGTTGCAACCAAGTTTGCCACTCTACCCTTTGAAATAAGATACACCTTTTTTCCATTCTGCAACACATACTCATCAAGGCTTGGCCTTACCTCCCTAACTGACTTTGATTTTTTCAAAAGAAAGTTACTGTCAATTTCCACATCAAAGTGGCCAACGTTGCCAAGTATTGCGCCATCCTTCATCTTTAGTATGTGTTCTTTTCTAATCACACCAGTCATTCCTGTGCATGTTACAAAAATATCACCTAATTTTGCAGCTTTACTCATTGGCATTACCTCAAATCCATCCATGTGAGCCTCTAGTGCCTTTATTGGATCAACTTCGGTTACTATGATTTTAGAGCCCATACCATGACATCTAGCTGCAACTCCTTTTCCAACCCATCCATATCCAACTACAACTACTCTTTTTGATGCAAACAATAGATTCATTGCACGAAGGTATCCGTCAACTGTGCTCTGTCCTGTCCCGTATCTGTTATCAAAGAGGTGTTTTGTGTAGGCGTCGTTGACTGTAATAACAGGATAACGTAAAAGGTTCTTTTTTCCCAAAGCCTTTATCCTTTTTACGCCAGTAGTTGTTTCTTCTGTTGCGCCAAGAATTTTTAGTGATTTGTATTTCTTATCGCTGTGAGCTCTAGTGTTTAGATCGCCCCCATCATCAGTCAAAATGTTTGGCCTGTGTTTTAGAACTTGCCCAATACACCAATCATATTCTTTTTTTGTTTCATTTGACCAAGCATAAACATGAATTCCATGTGAGGCCAAAAATGCCGCAATGTCATCTTGAGTTGTAAGTGGATTTGCACAACATGCAGCAACCCTTGCCCCTAAACTTTTCGCGCCAATTAAAAGAACAGATGTTTCCTTTGTTATTTGCAAACAAAACCCAAGCGTTATTCCTTTGAGCGGCTGTGACTTTTTTAGTCTGGAAATGGTATTATCAAGAATTTGCATGTGGTTTTTTGCCCATTCATAGGAAAGTTTTCCTTTTTTTGCAAGTTTTGGATTTTTTATTTTGTAGAACAAATTGCTGTGATTTCTTGGATCTTGCTTTTTACTCATAGAAAAAATATCATAAAATGTGTACTTAATTACTTTTAATGTGGCTTGTTACGGATATTTTCCGATATTTTCATATTGAAAATCTTGATGTGCTCATAAACTCCAAACAACAAAAAGGTATATCCATAAACATACAAGAGCATCAAAGGGTCACCTGAGTAAAATGTGTCATCTAAAACAAGATATGCATATGCCATATCAGCCACTACAAAAAAACACATACCTATGCAAAAAAGTATCCACATGATGTTTACTCTGCCTTTAAAAAATAATACAATTCCAATCAAACATGGAACAAGTAAGATAGAATCAACTATTGGATAGCTAAACGCAATAATTGTTTCAAAATCAGTTGCCATATCTGGCTCGTATAATAAATAAACTGATAATGCAAGTAATGTCATAGATGCTAAAGCTGAACCAATGATCGTCTTTTTTGAAATTGCGTTTTTTAACGGTTTAATGTATAATATCAAAAACGAAAAAAATGCAGGATAACCTAAAAACCAAAAAAAATCTGCTTCTGACGGAAAAGGTATTTCATCAAAAGCTACTTCATGCATCATCCAAATTATTTCTGCAACAAGCCAACATGTTACTCCAATGGCAAGCAATAACCATGCCTTTCCATGCATGCCTGAAAAGCGATTTTTTACTAGTATCATCACTGATAAAATACTTAAAACTAGATTTGTGCCAACATTTGCAGAATTAGAAAAAATATTAGCTATCTCTTTGTCAAATAAATTAGTAAATACAAAGCCAAAAGCAATGGCTACTAGCGAAATGATTAAGAGTTTTTTTTCTTTTAGTACATCTATGTTTGTTTGCATGTAATCACATCAATAAATTTTCTTAGTTTTTGATCCAATGCAACGTTTTCTAGTTCGTCAGCTATTTTTTTAGTGATTTCTGTATAATTATTACCATAAAGTTCTTTTAGTGCCCTGTACAAAAATTCGGGATTTTCATAACAATCAGAAAATTTACAATGGTAATCATCAGATAATTTTTTTTCTACAAAAGAATAAACCTCATTACTTACACCAAGCAATACTTTTTCAATAACTGCAGTTAGCATATCACGATTTATCGAAGAGGGTGAAACCACGCAGCAATAAAACAAGACTTGATATAATAACTTTCTAACAATTTTATGCTGGCTTGGATTCCAAAGTGGAATAAACCCACTAACAAATTATGATTAATCAAATTCCAATTTTTTGATTAGTTTAACAAAAATTTGATACCATTCGATTATATACTGCAAATAGTTTGCAAAAATAACATGGAAGAAGGTACCATAAAATGGTTCAACGCCACAAAGGGCTACGGATTTATCGCAAGAGAGTCAGGTAGCGACCTTTTTGTCCACAAAACTGAGGTTCAAGGAAACCTAAGAGAAGGGGACAAGGTGTCGTTTGAGCTTGCAGAAGGTCCAAAAGGCCCACATGCAAAAAATGTATCAAAGATTTAGTACTATTAAGTTAATTTAAGAGTAACAATTTCCTTTGATTAAATTTTCATTTTTTTAATTTTTTATT
>JBQTJY010000079.1:0-22171 GCA_052386635.1 Nitrososphaerota archaeon | reverse complement strand
GATATTGACAATACTGCAAAAAAGATAATGAAGTTGTGTGGTCTTAGTTGAACGACTATACATGTACCTGCTCATGTGGTTGTCAAAACCCTGCAGATGATTACGTTTGCCATAACTGTAGGATAGGTATGTGCAAAATTGGAATGAAAAGATAGATGAGCCAAGATCTTGAAGAAAAACCACAAAAAAAGAAGCTAAAATACAACAATGTCTACAAAAAGAGATACCGACAAAAATGAGTGGAACATTTTGTCCGTTTTGTAAAGAACTAGGATTTGATATAAATCTGGAACTAACAGAATCTATGCTTTTGATCTGCACTCGTTGCTCAAGAGCCTTTGCAGTAAAGACTAGTAATGGAAAAAGAGAACTTTATTTTGGAAAATATCTGTAAAACTAACTGTATAGTGCTAAAAACAGGACAAAATTTTTCAGTTTGAAACACCTATAATACAACTGATGAATCATGAAAAATTCATAGATAGAATCATGGATCTTGATGAAAATATCAGATATGCCACAATTTTTGATATGGATGGAAACCAAAAGGTAAGCCGAGTAAGAAAGGGAATAAAACCATATCTTACTACTGATGAAACAAAAGAGACACTAGAGACTTCTGCAAATGCATGGAAATCAAGAATGAAACACTATGACAAGATTGGAAAGGGACTGTATGTTCTGGCAGTTTATGAAAAGCTTCGAAGAGTTACAGTCCCACTAAAAGACAATCACTTAATGCTTGTAACAATTGACAACAAGGGAGGCAAAGACATCATAGATAGAATCCTAAACCAGCTATACGGCGATTATACAAAGTTTTAAGAAAAAATTACTGCTAACGCACTAGCCTTTTTTGAGCTCATTAACTATTTTTGCCTCAAATCCCGAACTGCACGAAAGATTTTCTAAAATAACAACAGATACAGCCATATCAATATCATGTGGTGAAAAGTCAAGCTGATCCTCAGACAAAATCGTCCTGACAAGTCTGTCTCCTGCAGAAACACCGTTTACAATCGGTTCAGAAAAAAGACAAAAATTTGCACCGTTTGGCACAAGCCTTGCAATCTCAGAGTGCCATGGGCCAATAAAGTCATCTACTGTATGTACATTTGAAAAAATACCTTCCAAGCTGCCATCAGTATCATGCACAAGCCATGCATAGCCAAACGAAATCACTTTTGATTTTTCAAAATCCTTGCCTGTGCTAGGCAGATCAGATTTTGTCTTTACTGAAAAAGATATTACACCTCCGGCATTTCTTACCTCATAATCTTCAATCTGTGAGTAGCTTTTTTCTGCAAATACAGATTCCATGTTTGTACCAAAATTACTCATCTGAGATATGGTAATTAAAATCAAAATCAAAGCAACAATTCCAGAAATAACAGCAATCTTTTTTGTTTTCAATTGTAAAAAACCTCAAGTATAACTTAAAATATAATTGAATTTATCAAAGACATTAATATTTT
This sequence comes from Nitrososphaerota archaeon, assembly GCA_052386635.1. GTDB lineage: Archaea > Thermoproteota > Nitrososphaeria > Nitrososphaerales > Nitrosopumilaceae > VHBM01. The sequence continues at coordinate 20,696 of JBQTJY010000079.1, read as the reverse complement.
ATGTAGGATACAAAAGTTTCATGGCTATCTTATAATTAGCAAAACGGTATATCTCTGCATATTTTTTTATATTTGGATCATTATTTGCAATATCCAAGTAATACTGAAAAGAACCAAAATCGTTCCTTTTTATTATGCCACTTTTTATATACGGTTCCAAGTTTCCAATGAAATCTAGAAAAATATCAAATGAATCTCTAATCTCTACTTCACCTTCATCGTAGATAGGATCCACTTTATGATCTCTTAAGATTGTACCAAGATTTTCTTTGTGATAATACCCATGCGCGTGGTCCCATTTCTCTTTAGGTTCAAGATTATAGTCATCCAATATTCTTAATGCGTACTGCATTTTTTCAGAATCATGATATTTGTTTATTAGATTCGTTGCTTCATCTCTGCGTTTTACTTTCTGTTCTTTATGCATAGCGTAGATAAGTGATCCAGCGCTAGCACCTAGGGCTATTGCTTCCAGTAATACGAAAATATCTCCCATAGTTATTGGCTGCGTAAAATCCATCTCAATCATTCCTTGTAAATCACCATGCTGCTTATTGTATACAAAGATAAAAACAACACTAGGAATAATCTGGTAAAGATTTGGAAAAGATATGGAAATTTACTTTAATACTATATTAGCAAATTTGTGCCTATGAATAAAAAAATAATAATTTCTGCAATAGTTGCAACAATAATTATTCCATTCAGTGTGTATGCACTAAGCCCATTATTCATAAACACAACAATTGACGAAAAACTCCCAGAAACCGCACTGATGACAGAATCTGAAAAAGACATGATGATGGAAAAAGACGAGATGGCAGACAAGATGAAAGATGACACAATGATGGAAGATGCCGCATCAAGAGTAGCAGTTTCATTATCTGGTGCATTTGTTGGAGTAGGGGATGGAATTCATGATGCACAAGGGCATGCACTGGTTGTTCCATTAGAGAATAACCAGAAGATTCTAAGGCTTGAGGATTTTAGCTCAACTAATGGTCCTGATCTTTACGTATATCTTGCATCAGATTCCAGTGCATCAGACTATGTGAATTTGGGACGACTAAAGGCAAACAATGGAAACCAAAATTATGACATCCCAGAAGGAACTGATTTGGCAAAATATGATACGGTTCTTATCTGGTGCAAGCAGTTCTCTGTCCTGTTTGGCAGCGCCGAGCTAGCATAATTTTTTTTATTTTTTATCTACATTTACAGTAATTACTAATATTTTTGGATTAACTTCTAATTCTGTTTTTGCGTCGAGTTGTTCAAAAATCAATTTCATCACGTAACCCAAGTAAAAAGACCAGTTTTTGCCCATACTGTGAACTATAACAAATCTATGACTTTCATCATAATTATCATGCTTGTAGGTAAAATCGGTTGCTTTTAGCCAAAATTCAAACGAATCAAGAATTGATACAATGTTTTGTTCCCTTTCGAGCATCAATATCATGCTTCTGACTTCACTTTTTGCAATGTATTCTGCAACATCTTTTATTTCGTCGTGTGAAAGTTTTTCCAGAATCTTAGTAATCAAAACTTTTGGAAGAGGCATGAATCCAGCTTTTTGGGAATTAGCATGCCATCCTATATGCATACTAAAAATTTGACCGACTAGAGAGTTTAAGGAAACATCTTTTTCCTTTGATTCTTTTCGTAACTTTTCTACGATGTTTTTTTCAAGCCTGAAAGAGGCAGTTTCAGTCTTTTCAATCAAAAAGGTTCTCCTTTGCAATACAATGCAATACATAGTAGACTTTGTAATTATATTTAATCTTGTGACAGTCATTTCATGAAAATACGTGGAATTGCCATAGACAAGATTTGGACAGCGATTGAAAAATATGGCATTGATAGAAAAAAACTAGAAAGTAATAATCTTGATGATGATTCGCTTTATTTCTTATATTTAATTGCAAAAAACCATAACGATCGTCAAAAGTCAAAACAACGTGTCGTGGCAGTATGATGACTGAAATAATTTGCTGGAATTGCAGTACAGAAGTAAAAGAGTATTACAGCACGATATATCGTGGAAAAAGAGCCAAATGTCCTATCTGTGGTGTTGATTTCCCTTTAGAATAATTTGATATACTTTTTCTTTTTTATAGTTAAACTGATTTTAGATGTTTTTCTAAAAATGCAAGTGTCTTTTCCCATGCATCTTTAGCGTCTTCTGGAGAATAACGATCACCTGACGGGTTTGCAAATGCATGGTTTGCATTTTCGTAAATGTAAACCTCATTTGGAATTTCAAGCTCATTTAATGCAGCCTCAAACTGCCTTACAGAATCAACTGGAATCCCCTGATCAAGACCTCCAAAAATACCAAGGATTGGCCAAGAAATTACCGAAAGTCTTTCCGTATCGCTTGTGAGTCTTCCATAATAAATTACAGTTGCATCCATCATGTAATTGTTTAGAGCAAGGTTTAGCGACTCTCCGCCACCAAAACACCATCCAATAGAACCAATTGATAATGCATGTTGGTTTTCTAAAAGATAATTTACAGCGCCGTTCATGTTTTCAATTCCTTTCTCTGGTTCATATGCAGACATTAGATGCCTTCCATCATCTATTGTCACAGCCGCTGGAACTCCATACAAATTCACAGCAAGTACAATGTATCCATGCGACGCCAGTTTTTCTGCCATCTGTTTGATGTTGTCGTTAAGGCCCCATATTTCATGTATCATAACAATCCCTGGATATTCTCCATCTGTCCCAGGTCGTGCAAGATAACCTTCATAGTTTTCAAAATAAACTACATTTTCTGTTATAACAGCAAGTTCTCCTGTCGTAAAGTGCTCAGAGTTATTATCCTCGCTTTTCTCATAGTCAGGCAAAACATGAACTCCCCATCCACGTTCAATTAGAGTTGCAATTGAGCTTGGTTTTACACATGCAGGCATTCCATTTGATTTTTTCATGATTAGCTCCAGTCCTTCTGAACACTTGATAGACTGTATTGAAACATTGTCTAGAAATTGTGCCCTTGGCGAGTCGGCCATGGCAACAAAATGAATATGATCATTGCTTGTGTACTCTGTTGTTTTAACGGCACTTGTATAGCTAAATGGAACTAGCAAAAATGAGGCAATTACTAAATTGATAGCAAGAAACCGATTTCTTTTCAAATTTGTTCTCATAGGATTTTATTTTAATTAAATATATTGCAGCCTTCCTACTGTTTGAAAATCATCCAATTCTTTCTTTGAGGATTACTTTTTCCGAAGTTCCAGCTGGAGTTGATGCATCAACGTATCTTATTTCATACAAATCTCCAATATGGATTGTCTTTCCATCAATGCTTCGCGGAATCTCTATTTTTACTTCAAAGGTATTGGAGTTGGGGTCTGTTTCTAGTAGATAAGATGGTCTTGCATTAAACACAGGATTTACTAAGGTGGTTCTTATTCCGCCACTTCTAAACTCAAATGAGCCTAGGGAAATCTTGTCTTCATTTTTTGAATCCACATTTGCATCAGGCTCGTAAATCCTGAGAGTAAACTCGTGCCCTATTCTTTTTCCACCACCGGCTAGATCTAGGTTTGCAAATGCCTTTGATAGCGCAAATGATGATGAAACCACTTTTGTATTGCCAGCAGCGTCTGACTGATCATTATACTTGACTAGAACAACATCATCTTGGTCTAGCTCCTCGCCATTTACTGTATCAGGAAGTTCTATTCTCAGATAGAACTTGCCAGATCTAGGCGATGTCTCAACCATCTTTGATGGGACTTCAATCTCTACTCCATTAATTGTAGCCTCGATTAATCCACTAGTTGAAATTATATCAACACCATTTGGACTTGTGTTTAGATCATCATCATATACATAAAAGTTCAAGGCAGTTCCAGAAGCTGCAGGAATTACCTCAAACATCTGAGATTGTGGCATAGTTTTTGATTTTTCAATTACTTGGAGATTAATAGCCCATCCACGCTCAACTAGTCTTTTTGCTGTTTCAGGTTTTACACAAAGCGGCGTGTTACTACTTGTTTTAAAAATAAGATCAAATCCACTTTTACAACTCACATCAGAAGGCAAGACTCCCTGTAAGACCTGCATTCTTGGTGATATGTAACCACTAGATTCTAATGAATCTTGGAAATTTGAAAACAAAAATACTGTTATTACAGCTACAAAAAGCCAATAATACATAATTCTAGTTTGTTTTATAAAATAAAAATGGTACTTCTCATTGATCGTATATCATCAATTTTTTCTCTTCTAAAAGAGAATGTAAATTATGAACAGAACGATATACTTCGGCCTCTTTTTTTGCACCAGTACATACCAATTTTCCTGATGCAAAAAGTAGTATCACAGTCTTTGGATCAAGCATTCTATGGATTAATCCTGGAAACTGTTCTGGCTCGTACATGCTGCGAGGCAACACACGAGCTGCATGTTCAAGATGTATCTTTCCGCCAAGATTAATTGCCGCAACTATATTTTGAACTGTAATCACTGCATCTTTTTTTATCTTGATTCCACCCTTTCGTAGCTTTTGAACAACTGTTCTTACTGCCTGTATTGCCATCTCTTCTGATTTTGCGCCAGTGCAGACCATCTTACCTGTTCTAAAAATCAGTGTTGCAGTTCGCGGAGTTTTTAGTCTAAAGACAAGTCCTGGGAATTGATCTGGATGATATTCAGTGTCTGGGAATTTTTTTGTGACATCGTTTAGATCAATTTTCTGGTCAACAGATGCCGAGGCTACAACATTTTCTATACTTACAACGGGTTTTGTTTGAGGCATTTTGAGTCTTTTATAAAGGGCCTTTATATATACATAGTAAATTTTTCTGACTCTAGTGGTGGCCTACCCACTGGTATCTGTATTCTTCTTCGATAAGATCTGTTTTGATCTGGTTCTTTTTTATGGTGGGTTTTAGATTAACATCAAAGAATCCAAGTTTTCCCTTGTACGGAATTGGTACTAGAAACTCTTTTGCATTTTTTAGGCAAAACCCATATCTTCTGTTGTAGAAATTTTTTGAAGCAAAATGTTTGTCTGCATCATTTTTTACTTCGTCTCTTGAGCTGTATTTTTTTACATCATAGATTTTGGCTTTACCAATTATTGCTCCAGTTGGAAGATTTGTTTTTATTTTCAGCCTTTTGCAATCTTTCTTTCTTATTTTTATTGGCGCATGTATCAAAAACTCGCCACGAAAGCTTGTATTCCATGATCTAAGCTCAATTGTCTTTTTGCCTTTTGCTATAAGATCGGCAAATGGCTGTGAAACAGAAAGACACTTCATGCATATTTGTAAAATGCTACTAGGTGATTAAATTTTATGCAAAAATACTGTAAAATTACTTGCGGGCAAACCACTTGTACATTGTCTTTACTTGTTCTGATACTACGGCATTAAGATCCTTTACCTTTTTGTCCATTGCAGATACAAGGTTTTCAAGCTCAAAAATTCTGCTGTCTAGTTTTTTATTTTCTTTTTTTAGCGCATCATTTTCTGCCTTTAGCTTATCTACTTCGTTGAGTAGTTTGGTATTTTTTTCCTTTAAAATGCTGTTTTCAGTAACGATTTTTTGTAGCTGATCATTTTGTATATTTATGATAGGCTGCTCATATTGAGAAAATGTGATCCCATTTACATGACTTCCAAATATCTCAACAAGCTCAACACCAGGGCTTAGATTGAACTTTAGAGTTCTGTTTTTTTGTGTAGTTTTTGTTTCTTTGTAGAATACTTCATCGCCATCTGCAATCACCAAAAAGATGTCATCTTTTCCATTATGCTTAGAATCAATAAGATTTCTATCCAAAGTGAGCTCAAGAGATCCTTTTGTGTCAGTTACCTTGACATCTAATGCAAGCACCATGTCGTTGTTGTCAAGCTCATAGTTTGTTATTTCGACTCCATTTGTGCTGTATTCAAAAGGAGTTGCAAGCTTTGCATCTGCTGTGCCTGCTATCATTCCAACTAGTGCAAAAACTGCCAGTGCAAATCCTGCCTTCAAATCAGGCACAAATCTGTGAATTTGCTATTCAGCAAAAGTGTAATTACTTTTTGACTCGTTGCATCATTCTATTTTTATTTCACAAAACTTGTGCAGTTGCAGTCTAGAACAAGGCATGTCTGTGACTGTCTGATGTGATCATACAAGGAATGCCTGCAGTTGACATTTTTGCAAATCCTTCTTTCTGCCTCACGCTTGATAATTGCCTGTGCAATGTTGTTTGCCTGCTCTTTTGTATGTCCCTTGTCTACATAGTAGTGTACTATCTTGTTATACAGTATATCAGGATCAAATGATTTTTCAACCATTTCCCTAGTCTAATATCTACGTCTTCATCATAGATAAGATTAGTCTAAACAGAAGATGCCTATCAGATATTTTATATGAGCTTGTAGCAAATGATAATCCAGCGAAGATTCTTGGAAGTAACTAAAGGAAGCAATATTGACAACATTCTGCTTGAGCGTTTTCAACAAGAGATATGGAATAAGGTTCCTCATCTGGAAGAAAAAGATGGCAAAGCAAAGGTTGTCAACGCAACACCACTGATTGATATTACTGAAGATTTGAAAGAATGTGCAAAAAATGTATACAACCAGAATCTTGCCAACGCAGATCTGCAAGTTTTTGGCAAGTTCGATTCTAACTTACTGGCAGGCTCGATCAAAGTCAGACCTGCTGTTCACATAATCAATGATGCCATTGTTACAGGTAAGCTTAGGAGTGAACAGACAGTAATCGAAGCTACCTCAGGGAACTTTGGGATAGCACTTGGTCAGTTATCTAAACTTGGGCTAAGTGTAGTTACACTTGTTTCAAGGAAGCTACAGGAGGGAGTCTTTGAGGAGTTAAGAAACGAGAATATCCGAATTATGGATCTTGATATGGATATCTGTCCTGCCCCAGGAATGAAAGACAGCCCAAACCTCTTGGCCGCAAAAGCAACAGCAGCTAACATTCGCTCACAATTATCTGATCTTGGGTTTGATCCTGCAATTTTTGATAAAGCAAGCTCTGAGGTACAATCACTTTTAGCTAGCCAAGATATCATAAACTTGGCAAAGGTTCTTGCCAAGATCTACGGTTGTTTCTGCCCAGAACAATATGACAACGAACTGAACATTAATGTGCATAGAAATGTTACCGCACCGGAGATAGACCAACAATTACATGAAAAAGGAAATTCGTTGGCAGACTATAGAATTGTCTGTACATTTGGTACTGGTGGCACATCTGGCGGCCTGAGCAGATACATGTCTGAAAAATATGGAAAAAAATCACTTCATGTAGTATTCCCACTTGGTACACAGGATGTTGCAGGAATTAGGACAAAAGACAAGGCATCTGGTTTGAAGTTTTACGAGCCTGAGATGTATGCTGGAGAACATGAAGTAGATTTTGAGCAAGCAAAACGTCTTCTAAAGTTTTTTGTAGACAAAGGTCACGACATTGGCGAAAGTAGTGCTCTTGCACTTTACGCGGTGATGCAGATGGCAAACTTTGGCGGAGGTAAAAAGTTTGTTGTAATAATTGCTGATGGAATACAAAAGTACAAAAAGAACCTAGAAGCGATGGCAAAAAAGCAGCACCGTACTCAGATTTCACTACAGGAAGCTGTCTCAAACATAAACGACTATGATAGAATAATCTGGATTCATACCCAATATACTCCACGTGAAGAAGGAATAGAGTTAATTGCAAAATCTCTCGGTGTTGATAAAAGCAAGATCTCTGTGCCAAAAGCAAGAACTGTGGGGCAACTATTAGCAACACAACAAATTCCAGAAGAGCTAGGAAAAGATCTGCAAGGATCTAAAGGCAAGTCATTACTTGTTTGCATGGCTGGAAATACTTCGTTGATGGCAGTTGACGTGCTTGCAAAAAAAGGCATTGTAACTGAAAGTTTGATTGGTGGGATAACAGCACTACCTCAAGGAAAAAATAGACAACTTCCTGAACTGATCAAAATAGCTACTGAATAATTACATTTTTCTGTAACATATGAGATGTTGAATTTTTAACTCAATTCCTGTACATTTAGACTACCAGCTGCCTTTGCTCTGCTGATAAATGGCCTTGATAACACAGGAGCCAATATCGTAGTAATAAAACCAATTGCAACTGCAATTGAAAATAATGTAGCATCCAAAATACCAGCTGCATATCCTATTGATGCGATAGCCAGCTCAATCATTCCTCTTCCGTTCATAAGACAGCCAACCGCTATGCTATCATTATTTGAAAATTTCACAATTCTTGCACCTATATAGCCGCCCCCAATTTTTGCAATTATTGCCACTGCAAGTAATGCTACAAAGAGTGGAACCGAATCAGTCATTGAGCGCAAATTCATTTCAATACCAATAAAACCAAAGAAAACTGGCATAAAGAAACCAAAGGTAACGCCAGAAACTATTCCATATGCTTTATTGGCTTCTTTTTTGATTAGCAGCTTTCCAAAAATAAGACCAGCAAAAAATGTACCAACTATGAAGTGAAGGCCAGTATAATGTGCAACAAGTGAAATCGTAATCGTAAGTACTAGCAATATGCCAAATACTGCTTCTCTTGATTGTAGTTTGTCAAAAAATGATCCCATTTTGTGTGGAAGCCAGTGTTCAGTTTTACTTACTATGAATGCTAGCAACACAATCTCTGCAATAAAAATTCCAATTTTTGAAAGTGAAACTCCTAACTGTGGTATGGATATTTCATCTCCACCGTTTTCAGACATTTGCAATAATACTGCAAGAACGATTAACGAAAGAATGTCATTAATTACAGCCGCAGTTATGATGACATTTCCCATTTTACTTTTTAATACTCCAAATTCCATTAGCACTACTGCACTGACAGGGATTGCAGTAATTGACAAAAGTAGCCCCATAAACATCGCTTGAATTGTATCCAGTCCATACAAAGATGCAATTTGGCTTCCAGCCACAAACGGAATGATAAATGCCAATACAGAAACTATTATCGCTGACTTGCCAGCCCTTCTGATCTCATCCAAATTCATTTCAAGACCTGCAAGAAGCATCAGAAAAAACACAGCAACATGGGAAAGAATCGTGAGTCCTTCATCAATCTGAATTATGCCAAAAAGTGGCCCAATTATTATTCCTGCTAAAAGTTCGCCAACAAAAGCTGGTTGTTTTAGTCTTCTAAACAACTCTCCAAGAATTCTAGCTAGTGCAAGTATAATGACGACACTTAAGAAAAGTTGTTCCATCGTCATTACAACGATACGAAATGCTTTTGTGGTAATTTACTTATCTCTAGCTTCCACCTAAAACGCTTAGAACTCTTTTTGGAATGTCGTTGATTCGACTAACAGCAAGTGTTCTTTCATAGCCAAGATACTTTAGGTTGTTTGCAATTATTGTTGCACGTGTAGTGTCAGGTCCTACTCCAATTGCAACCATCTTTATTCCAAGCTGCTTGAATGACTTTACCATACTTCTTACAGCATTAGGATCTGATGGCTCTCCATCAGATAGAGTCAGAAAAATATCTGGCTTCTTTGAGCGTAAAATAGGATGCATCTTGTCATACACTTCGGCCAATGGAGTTCCACCATTTGCAATGATCTGGGCAAGTCTTTTGGCTGCAACATAATTCCATTTCATGTTTTCTGGCTTTATCATCCAGCATACAACCTGCTTTTGCTCTGTGTTAAACGCATAGACTGCAAACTTTACCTTAAGATACGACAAGACCTCACATAGTGCAAGTGTTGCCTTTTTGTATTCCAGCTGGTCTGCTGAAATACTTGAAGAATGATCAAGCAAAATAACAATTCTTGTCTTTATTGTTTTTTTAATGTCGGTAAAAAATGGATGATGTCCTTCAATGTATGTCTCTTCATCAAACTCGTCACCTGCAATAACATGCTGCTCCTTCCATCCTGTCTTCCATTCACGAAATTTTGCCTTTAGGTTGCTTATCAGGTCAAGGTCATAGATTTTTGTCTCATCAACACTTGTCTCAGCTGGAATTCTAATTCCAATGGTATCAGTACCAAGACCAATGTTTTCATTTTTTCTGTTTTCCTCAAGCAAAACTGTGTATTCATCAAAGATCTCTTTTCCTTCAAGTGCTGATTTTGGATCAACTTTTCCCAAATCATTTTCGCGGTGCTTGGCAACCTTTGAGAGTGCCTTTACGAGGTCTTGTTCTGTTACTGCAAGGCCTGGTCCGCGTTTTGGAACAGAAAGTGGAATCGTAATTAGAGCATCAATGTCAAGTATTCTTAGGATTTCAGGAATTTTTGTCTCAAGCCATTCAGTGTCATAGTTTTTTTCAATTGCATCGTCAAGAATTTTTTTTGCGTACTCTGCAGCCCTTACAACTTTTTCAAAGTGACTTGGCTGTAGCTCGCCTTTGATATCTCCAACCAAAAAGTACTGGTAAAATGCCTCAACCATTCGAGCCTTTCCATAGACAGAGCCAAGAAGTGGCCTGTAGCTCCACATGTAAGCATAGTTGAAAATTAATTCCTCATCCATTCCCTGCCAGATTTTTCTTCCCAAAAGTTCGACTCGACGAGTCTCTATTGTGTTTAAGATAAAGCCAAACGCGTGGTCGCTACTTAGAATCTTTTTGCAGAACTTGATTCGCATTGCCTCATACCAAAGCGAGGTTCGAAACTGCCTGTACTTTGTAAAGTTGTTTCCATTATACCTGTCAATTGGCGTTATGATGACCCGATTCTCATGCAGCTTTGTACGGGTCTCAGTTTTGTTTGAAATCTCGATTGTTATGTTTTCTTTTCCAGACCATCGCCTGACAAGAAACGTTGCAATGTCAATTAATGTATCATTTCGTAAACTAAGTGCCTGCATTAGTTACCAAACATCGATGTTATGATGTCGCTTACCTTTTGGTATTCCACATTTCCCCACTGTGCATACACATTTGCAAAAACAATGTTTGCTGCATCTTTTGGGCTGGTTCCAGAAGCTAAAATCTTTGCAAAAGATATTGTCTCCCTAAGACTAGGAGAATAGTACAACTCCTCTACTGCAGCTGCCTGCCTTAGTGTATTTGCAAGTTTTATCCCAAGTATGACTTTTTCAGTATTTAGGCCAGAGACGTGTCTTTTGATGATCTCAAGCTCGATGTCTTCTGGTGGATATTCAAGTCTGATTCTTACAGGAAATCTGCTGATCAGCTGTGGCGGGAGCTCCTTTGTTCCAACATGAGTCAGTGGATTAATTGTTGCAATAACAAACCACTCTTTTTTTGCCTCAATTGTTTCGCCAGTTGACTCTTTTAGTACAATTTGGCGTCTGTCGTCTAGTGCCTCATCTAGTCTTAGCAAAACATCAGCTTCTGCAGAGTTTATCTCATCAAGGTATAGCATGCTTCCTTCCTTCATTGATTTTATCAAAATTCCTTCATCAAATCCAACAGAGCCATTTTCCAAAGTCTTTGTCCCGACAAGGTGGCTTTCGCGAGTTCTAAGGCTGAAATTAACTGACTCTAGTTTTGCATTTTTTCTTTTTGCAAATTCTCTCACCAATGTGGTCTTGCCAGTACCCTTTGGGCCAATAACTAAAACAAAAAGTCCTGCCTGGTATGCCTTGTTTAGTACATCAAAGGAATTATTCCAATCTAAGTAGGAAGATTCTTGTAACACAAATTTTGGTGGTTCGTCTCAAATTTAAAACTAGTCTAGTTTGCAAATGAGGCAAGCTTTGTGTTTGCCTCATCTAGTTTTTGGTGTAACTTGTTTTTCCATACATCAAACCCATCTGGAGAGTCAGGAAAGTTGTAATAGTGTTGTGTCAGCCACTTGTTTTGCTGGGTTGTGTACCTGAGACCTTCAGCAAGTTTTTTGTTTAGTGCTCCGCGAATCATCATTCCAATCTTTCCTACCATGCTAAAGTCAGGATGCTCGCCTTTTGATATTGCCTCAACATCAAGATCACCCAAAAAGTGTTTCATGCCATAACTTATTTGATCATTAGTCAAAGTTTGAATCAGTCTTCGAAATACTTCTAGTCCTGCTGTCTTGTAGCCATATTCGTTTATGAACTCCTTGTTATATTTCCACAATCCATTTTCTGTCACATCGCTTGATTCTATTGCCTCAACAATACATTTTCCAATTATTGTTCCGGCAACAAGTGCAGGACCTATACCTCCTGCATCAAGTGGCTTTGGCATCCATGCAGCATCGCCAACTATGGCATAGCCGTTTGCAACAAGGCAGTCGTTTTGCCTTCTAACTGAGACTTGAAAGTTTCCAGTAGCATTGTTTTTGTCAATTTCATCTTCTGATAGTTTTGCATTTTTCATTGCCCTGTTTCGTGCAACATATTGATCAATTAGGCTAGATACGGTATCAGTTTTTTTCAGTCTTGCGTTTCGTTGATCTAAAAGTGATTTTTCAACTCCAAGGCCAATGTTTACCTTGTTTTGCCCCTTTGGAAAGACCCAGCCATACCCACCTGGGGCTATGTCCTGATCAAGATGGATTATGCAATAGTCTGGATCAAATTCTGTAAGGTCTTCTTGAGCCTTTTCAAAATACATGATATATCTTCCAGTGGACTCGATATCACGACGGTCAATCTTTTTTTCTATCTTTGTTGTGTTTTTGATGCCGTTTCGTAGCATTGATGTTATGCCTGTCGCATCAATTACAACCTTGGATGTTTTCTTGAAAGGCTGCTTTGTCTTGTTATCTATTCCCTCAACTCCAATCACTTGGTTATCATCGTAGATTAGTCCTGTCAGGTTTATCTCAAACTCAAAATTAATTCCCTTTTTTTTTGCTCGCTCGTTTTGAACCTCGGGCAGTTTTTGTCTATTGAGCATATAGCCTGCGCCATCAAATGGGATTGCAGTTTCTCTATCTGGAGAAAATGCCATCACTCCCTTTACATGGTGCTCGATTTCAGGTTCTGTCCATGGAACCTTGATTCGATTTGCCATATAGTCTACTGCTTCCTTACTTACTGCATCGCCACAAGTCCAGCCGCTAAAGCTTTTTCTTCCTGGCATAAATTCAGAGTTTCTGTCAATTACAAGAATTGATAATTTCTGATTAGAATAATACGAAACTGACTGTGCTGCAATTGTTCCGGCCAGTCCGCCACCTGCAACTATAACATCATAATCAGTTTCCATCACAATTCAGCTTGGCCAACTGTATTTAAAATAATCTTGAAAAAATACATTAACATTTTTTGGGTCGGATCGTCGCGGCGTCTTCAACGCTGTTGCTCAGACTGGAGCGGCTATTATTTCCTCATTCCCAGATAATTACTAGTTTTGATTATTATTAAATTGTATTTAGCTTGGGGACAAGAGTTTGGTATAGATTTTGACTGTATCCTTTTTGCTGTATACGGGAGTGTAAACTTTGACCTTGATTGCATCGTTTTCCTGCAATACCAAGTTTCTTTTTACAAGCTCCTGCTTTCCAAGTCTGATATGTAGTACCGAGTCTTGGATTCTATTTTCTAGATCGTCAATTATTTCGGCAAGTTGATCCTCTGGTAGATTAGATACTAGTTTTTTTATGAAACTTTTTGCCTTGCTTTTTGTAATTTTTACACGAAGAAATGTAATTGGGTTTTCATAATGGCCTACAAGTTGCTCTTTTGTAAATTCGGACTCTTCTATTCCAAACACATCAAAAAAGGAATCAAAAATTTTTCTCTCATCTTCAGTTGCATGTATAATTACCTCAACTGTGACTTCGACTTTGTCTTCCATCGGTGTATGGAAAAATTTTGTAAATGCTTTAAGCCTTTAGTAGTGCGATTTCAGCTTCTGCAGTTCTTACTAGCTTTACCTTTTCAAGGCCAACATGTCTTATTCGAATTACCTTTTTGGCAGCAGCCATGATATCAGAGTTTATCTTTCCATAGCAGGTTGCTTGGACAAACTGGTCTATACTCATCTGGGGAATTGTCTTATTCATAACATCGCGAGCAATCAACCTTAATGCATGCATTCTTGAGGAGTTGAGCTGCTTGTGTGTTAGTGCAATGACCTTTATTCTAAAGATGTGGCCGTCCTTTGTCTTGCACTCTGTGATGTAGGTTATCTTTGTGGAACCACGTCTTATCAGGCTACGCAAAAACTCTTTTGCATATTCATAACGCTTGAAAATTGTAGTTGCCTTTTCTCCATCTACTTTGTCTATTTGAAAATAGATCTTGTACTGGTACTGCGAGGGATCGCCTTTTAGAATATCAAACAAGGTAACCTCGATTACTCTTCCCCCTGCATGTTCATCATCTGTTATTGGAATGTATGCAATTGGAATGTTGTTAAACGAGTCAGGTGCGTATACTGTAACCCATTTTTTTTCACGCCACTTGTCCTTTACCTTTGTTTTTCGTGCCAATCAATATCCGACCTTTGAACCCAAAATATAAGTTGTGGCCCTAGATTGTATTTTTTCCAAAATACTTTTGCAAAACTTGAGGCACCAAAATATGTCCATCTTTTGTCTGATTGTTTTCCATAATTGCAACAAGTGTCCTTGATGTTGCAACAAGTGTGCTGTTTAAGGTGTGAAGATATTTTGTTGGCTCGTTTGTCTTGTCACGAAATCTAATCATCAATCTTCTTGCCTGATAGTCAAGGCAGTTTGAACACGAAACAATTTCGCGATATGCGTTTTGTCCTGCCATCCAAACCTCAATATCATATGTTTTTGCAGAAACCTTTCCCATGTCTCCACTTGATAGCAGCATGACCCTGTAAGGGATTCCAAGCTTTTGGTAAAACTCTTCTACAACAGATAACATCTTTTCATGCTCTTTCCAGGAATCTTCTGGCCTTGAAAAGATAAACTGCTCTACTTTATCAAACTGGTGGACACGAAATATTCCCTTTTGATCACGGCCGTGTGCTCCAGCTTCTTTTCTAAAACAGGGGCTTATCCCTGCATATCGAATTGGTAGATTATTTCCATCAAGAATCTCATCAGAATGCATTGATACAAGTGCATGCTCTGATGTGCCAATAAGGTAAAGATCATCGTCTTGGATTTTGTAAATTACATTTTCAAAGTCTTCTGCAATTATCGCGCCTTCCATTGAAGCTCGATTTATCATAAAGGGTGGCTGGACAAGTGTATACTTTTTTTCTGACAAAAAGTCAAGTGCATAGTTTATCAGAGCCTGATTTAGCCTTACAAGATCATTTTTTAGAACATAGAACCTTGCCCCTGCAATTTTTGCAGCCCGCTCAAGGTCCACAAGATCAAGTGCTTGTGAAAAGTCAATGTGATCTCTTACCTTAAAATCAAACTGCGGAATTTTTCCCCACTTTCTTATCTCCTTATTTGATGTAGAATCAGGACCTACTGGAACAGATTCATGAATAAGGTTTGGTATTGTAAATGCAAGTTTTGTGTACTGGGTCTCTATTTTGTTTTGCTCTGACTCTAGTTTTTCAAGTTCTGCTGATACCTGTTTCATTTCATCAAGAAGCGATGATGTGTCCTTTCCTTCCTTTTTTGATTTTCCGATCTCTAGTGATACATCATTTCTTTTTTTTCTAAGCTCATCTGTTTTTATGATTAGCTCACGCTTTTGCTTGTCTAATTTTACTAGTGCATCAAGATCAAAGTTGACTACTCTGGCCTTTAGCATGGCACGAATCTTCTCAGGCTCCTCTCGCAGAACTTTAGGGTCAAGCATTATTCTATCACTTTGAGCGAAACTTGGACATGTTCTAGTACCTCATCTATTGTGGCAATCAATTTTTTCATGTTATCTTGACCTTGGAAAATAAAAACAAGTTTGTTATCAACATTTTCTATTTGCAGTGAGAGGTTTTCTGGAAAGTTGACATTGTCAGGCTCTAATGCGCTTTTTACTGCCTGTGCTTTTTGAGCTGAAATGTTATTGATTGTAACTCTAACCTTGCACGCTAACATTGGCTTCCAAATAGTCCAAAAACCCATCCAATTTGTCTTTAGCTATTCTTGCCCCCGCAGCCATGTCATGGCCACCTCCAACGCCTTCAAACTTTTCTGCACCTTCCCTCATTAGTGCACTTAGGTTAACTTTGGACTTGCAGCCCATTGACTTTCTTGATGAAAACTTGATGGTTCCCTCCTCTCCATTTGTTCGCAAAATTACAATCTTGCCAACATTTTTTGGAGAGCCGGCAAGAAGAGACGAAATTGTTCCAGTCATTGTCTCAGGTATTAGTCCCTCGCCATTTACCATCATGCATTTTTCAGAATCAGCGATTCTCCATCTTTCAGTTGATAAAACATTCATGTAGTCTCGGATCATTTTTCTATAATCGGAAAGAATTTTTTCGCCTTCCTGCAACATTTTTGTTCTATCGCCCATACAGATTGCGATTCCAACTCCTGCCCTCTGTATTCTTCCACAAGAGTTTAGCATAGTTGAAAATTCTCGACAGTCTCGCAGAAAGCTTCGCTTGTCCTCTTTTGGAAATGTGTAGGTATAACCAATTAGTTCTGACATTATCTCTGTTGCATTTTTTCCTGTAGTGTACTTTGTAATTGCCTCAATTACTGTCCTTTTTTCTTCCTCTGTTAGCTCTGCTGGAACACGCCACCTTGCACCTTCCTTTAGTTTGATTTTTGCAGAACTTAGCAAAGAAAAACACGCATCACGATTCCATGTAAGTCCTTCAATGAATGGCTGTGATGTAAATGCAAGTGCATCAGGCAAAGGCCTTGTTTCACGTCCAGCCAAAAGTAGATCAAGATCTATACTTAGCTGGCCAGAATTTTTTGCAATGCTTGCAATCTCAGCGTTTGGCCCAATAAATGACTTTTTTTCACCCTGGTCTTGCCTGTCGCCAAGTGCAGATACTACAGCAACTGCTGCAAGGTCTAAATTTTTATTATCAAGTTTTTTTGCTGCAAGAAATGCCATTCCACCTGCACTGATTTGGGTGCCGCCATCAATTCCATACTTCCATGCATTGATCACTTTATCATTTTCAAACTCTTCTTTTGGAATCTGGTGGTGATCTAGAACAAACCAGTTATCACCTAGCTTTTCATCTAGGTCTTTTGCAAAGCCGCCTCCAAGATCTGTGATTACATGAAAGTCTCTTGCATCCTTTTGCAGATTTGCAATCACATTTTTGTTAAGCTCAGGAAATGTCCTGATAGTACATTTTGCCCCTGCCCGGATTAGTGCCTTTGTTATGATGCTTCCAGATGTTATGCCATCGCAGTCAATATGTGTTACAACAAAAATGCTTTTTCCAGACCTTATACAATCAGAAATTTTATTTTCAAAACTAGCTAGTGCATCATCAAGTTCTTTTGACATTACTCAAGTTGAGCAACCACTGACTTATATTTCCAGTTTTCAGGTATGCGACCAATTTTTTTATAATATGTTGAGAGTCTGTGGATTTTAGCTTCGATTAGCTCAAGCGATCTAACATTTCTACTGTCTGACTTGTTTGTCTTGAGATGCTTTTGCAAACCAAGCGCCTTTCTGAGTATGTTGTTTAGGTCCTCTGGGAGCTCAGGTGTTAGGTTGTTTTGGGCCATGACTTCGCTTACTGTCTTTTTTGTAATCGGTCTTGCAAGTGGGATCGAGTGCTGATCGCGCAGCTTTATTCCAATCTGGCTTGCAGTAAGACCATCCTTACCATACTTTACAATAAGTTCCTCTACATCTTTTGGACTCTGTGAGATCCATGACGGTACTCTCAAAGTGGTAGGTCTAGTAGAGTGTGCCTTTCCATGGTTGTGGGTATGAACACGTCCCATTACATAAGCCGTGACTTGGAAAACAAACATAAACCTTACTTAAAAAACACGTAAAAATTCAAAAACTGCGCAGGAGAAAAAAGTTAAATACCAACTGCAGGCATTTCCACAACAAGGAAACGATATGAATAAGTTCGCATTATTTGGAACTCTGTTTGCCACACTAATAGCTGCAGGAGCTATTACACCAGCATTTGCCCAGTACATGGGTAGTGTTGGAGAAGGCGGCGAAACAGGTGCCAGTACACTTGAAGAAACGCTAAAACTTGCAAAAGCAAAAGTTGACGCAGCAGCAGACAACCCATCAACAGGTTCAGGTACTCCATACTTGGCAGCTGACGGTGTGCTAGGCGCATCTGCTATTGCAGGTGCAGTCTTTGGTGGCATTGCAATTGCCTTTTTCATGAAGGCAAGAGTTGGCAAATACGCTGCCCAAGGCAGAGGATAAAACAAAACCTTTCCTTTTCTTATTTTATTATTTTTAAATAACCTAGGGTGCGATCTAGTTGTTTTACTGCCAGAGAAATGTATATATCGCACGTGTTTAGTTCTGTTAACTAATGATTTCCATATTCAGCACGTTCTTGAGTATGCTGTCTTCAGTAACACTTCAACTCGGACCAAACTACGACCCACTATTCTACGATGTTATGGTTTACATCTTTGGAACAATGATGTTTACAGTGTTCCTGCTTGGAATCATCGCATATTGGTTGCGTGTCCATGGCTGGTCATACAAGGATACCCGTGAGAGATGGGTTGATGAGTTAGACAGACACTTTGAAAGAGAAGGTGTAGGTCTGATACCAGACAACGGAAAATACTGGTAAATCCATTCTTTTCTTCTTTTCATTATTTTAGTTAGCTAGTTTTCAGGTGGTATAAAGTCGGTATCCTTTGACTCATCATATGCCTTTGTTGTAAACTCGGCCTTGTAGTGGTATCCATCAACAAATGGCACACTGATGCCTTGTGGACTTGGAACATCATTTACCAAAATTCTTGTTTTTGATTCATCCATGTCCCTCATTGGAAATCCACCTTTGTGATATGTTGTCCATGTCCAAAGAAAATGACCCAGCTCAAAGGGAAACTCCTTTTCCCACTCTGCGTATATGACTCCATCATTTGAAAGAGTATAAAGTGAGTGCTTGCATCCCTCATTGATTCCAATGTTTGCAGGAATCTCGGCCTTTTGTCCATCTACATAGAGCTCTAATGTAGCGGAAATTTTGTATGGTGTGTTTCTGTCATTTATGCAAACCTTTAGTGGATTGTCTATGTTTAACCACTGCTGAACTGCCATACTTCCAAGGCCAACAGCAATTGCAATTCCTGCAGTTATTGCCAAAAACCGAAGTGTCTGTTTTCGTTTTGCAGGATCTCCCATCCCGGGCCAAATCATAGCTAAACTCACTTCAAATTACTTAAAGTCGTTTCTGTACTAGTCAGGTTCTGATATTACTTCAAGCATATCAAACTGGTCTTGGTGATCTGCAAGGAAAAAGGTGATTTGATCAGAGTCGATTTCGACCCACTCTGATTCTCCCTTGTATGGGATATAGTCTTCGACAAATATGTTATCAGGACCAGAAAGCCTGACTAGAACTCGCTCCTTTTTTGAGTTTGGCGAAAATGGCAGTTTTAGGACTTTGCCGCGTCTTTCATCTTGGATATTAATGGTGTATTTCTGGCCACCAAAGTCGACTATTCCCTTGAAATAACTCTCATAGATATTGAGCTGTTTTATTTTAAAACAAAGGACCATATCTTGTCTGATAAGGCAAGTAGGGCAAAATATCATTTTTGCATAATAAATGAAAAAGGGAAAAGATTGAGGTGTTTTAGATTACTTGCCAGGGTCGTGTTGCAAAAGTAATCACATAGCCAACTGCAATAATTATTGATTGATATGCAATGTTGGTATATGGAATCGGCTTGAGAATTGGGTCACCTTCCACAACAACTGTTTGTCCTGGACCAAGTCCTGGACCTACATGCTCAACGTTAAGCTGAGTGTGGACGTGATAAACACCGGGCTCAAGTGCTTTTGCAGAAATCGAGTATTGTACTACTCCATTTCCTGGAATCTCAAATACGTTTCCAGGAGGATCTCTTGCTAAGATTTCCCATCTGTTACCGGCATTTGTTGACTCTGAGAATATTGAGAGCCATCCTCTCATATCTCTTTCAACAAGGCTTACTAGAGTTCCTTGTAATGTCAGGACCTCGCCGGTCTCCAGTGATTGTCTATTGAATGTCTCATCTTCGATTCTTACGAAACGACTCTGTAGTTGTGCTTGTACTCCGTGCGCTTCAGCGGTCTGAATCATCTGGGCAATGTTTGGTCCAAATGTTCCTAGTGCCAAAACTACACCAAGTGCAACGACTAGTATTTTTTTATCGACCATAGTTATCCCGTTAATTATTCCAAGAGGCAATCAAGTGCGATATATGTTTTGCCGTATCAGACGATAGCGATCAGATATGAATACTGCTTAGCATCAATGATAATCATTACCATGCCTAATTTGAGATATGAAATTAATCAATAATAATATGATGTTTATTATAAAATTTTAATAATTCTAGCTAAAATACCTGTAGAAATTATACCAAAAATCAAGAATTTAGAGCCCTTACTTTATATTCGAAGAAAACATCTGTTCAATCATGGCACAGATGCCGGCACTAATTCCAAAAGAGGTTGAGATCCAGAGACTAAAGAAAATCTGGCTCATCGTAATCGCAATGGGATCAACTGCTGCATCAGTGGAAGTCGACAATTTCGTCGATGGTTCACTACATCAAACTTCTATTAGAGACAGCGCATTCACACCAGCACATTGGTGGCTATACAGTCACTTTGTGGCTCTGCCACTGGGTTGGGGTGCAGTTGCAATCTATGACAGAAGAGTTCCAATTCTTAGAGGTCCAAACAACTCTATGAACACTG
>JBQTJY010000078.1:0-3541 GCA_052386635.1 Nitrososphaerota archaeon | reverse complement strand
TAGTAAAAGTTACGATTACACCAATGATTTCATCACTGTCTATTTTGCAACATGTAGATGTAGACTCTGAGGTAGAGATGCTAGGATATGGAATAGGAATTATTATGTTGAATGTGGGCATGTATTTGATTTTGCCTGCTTTTGCCATGTTAAGATTATCAAAAATTGGACATGCTAGATCAGTAACCTAAAAAATATTTCTAAATTCGAATTTAGAAATAGATGGGGTGTTAGATGTGGTAAAATATCATTACTATCATATTTTGCATCATGTATTGTAAACAAACATCTCTCAAGCTTGAAATTAGTTGTTAATCATTACACAAATTTCTCATAATTGTACAAATGATTTCTAAAACTAGTCGTAATTATTATAATTCTATAAGAACTTATTAAATGAATTTTATTCTGGTGGTAATAATATCATACTAGCTTGCAAGCCAAATTTGTCAATTGGTGCAGGAGCTTTTTTCACAAGTTTAATGGCAAATGTATCTAATGCTTTTATTTCTACAGCGTTTGTTAAATCTGTACATGTTCGTACTGAATCCAGAGTACACTTCAACTCTGTTTCTATACCATTCTTAACAAGTATCACATCAATTGGTACATTAACTGATAATGTTGTTAAGACATAAAGATTTTTTATTTTTCCATCTAATGGAGATAAAATTCTAGCACCGCTATAATCTAAAGTGCCTATTCCTTGCCCCACATATAGTTCAGTTGTAAGACTAGTACTACGATCACCTAGGCTAAGTATTAACGGCACTGCTGGAAGTCCTTGACCAGATGGCCCTACTGGACCTGGAATTCCTTGTTTCCCTTCTTTGCCTTGTGGCCCAGGAGGCCCTTGAGGGCCAGGAAGGCCTTGCTCAGAAGCAAGCAGCAACTGCTCTTCAAGATATTTGATTCGTGATTCAAGGTTTTGGATTATTTTTTGTAATTCAGCAGTATCAGAACTTAATACAGATGTATTTTCAGTTTGTACAGTAGACGGGATTTCAGAAATTAATTGATTTGAAAGTAACCATTGTATGTCTTTTGCATATTCCTCATCAGAAATCTCACCTGTTGTCCACCATTTAGCATTTGTTTCTAGCCATTTTGGAAGGTAGGTGTCTTGTGCATTAACTTGAGTTAATGGCACTAATGCTACTAGTGAGACAAATATCAGTAAAACAACATGTGTTTTTTGAATCATGTATTCTTGAAATATTTAAAACACGAATATAACGTATACGTAGTAAAACAAATACGGCAATTTTATGGAATTTTCTAATCCTGATTTGAAAACATTGGTGTTTGGAATCATCCTCGAATAGTACAAAATAAGATGTCTAAAGTCATATTTGGGCAAAAAATTTCAAAAAATATGGCCAGATCACAATTACAAAACAGTATTGAACGGTGGCTCTTTCATGAAAACTATACATTTAATGAATCAAAAACTGATGAAAATGCTTTTCACTTTATAATAAAGGGCTCAGGGGCAGATAAAATCCCAATTGAGATTTTTGAGCCAAAAAAACAGCCAGGCGTGATAGTTTTAGGCGGAAAAATATTTTTACAGAACAGGCATACTGCAAGATTTTTGAAATTAAACGAAGAAGAACAGGAAAAATTCAAAAATTCAGTCAAAGACTTTTGTGATTCTATAAAGGTAGTTCATAGGGTCTTTAGAGAAGATGGCAAAGTAGTAGTAGGAGTATATGTGGTGTTAGATAAAGTGGAACAGTTTACACAACAAGTTGTGCTTGATGCCATAAACCAAGTACTAGAAATGAGTGAAAAAACAAGCCGTTTCATAATGAAAACATTTTGAATGTTTTATCAAGAAACACTCTATTAAGCCCACAATAGATTGTAGACATCACGTCTAAATACATCATATTACGATCATAAAAAAAGAAAAATAAAATGAAAAATGCGACAGTGTTTACAATTGTTATAGGAACCACATTCCTGGCATTTACCTTATCATTGCTTCCTACGTTTGCTATGGAGTATAAGGTGACTACGGATAACAGCGAGGTGCAGTGCAGACAAGAACAAGTACTATTGTATAGATTCTATGGAAGAGACTATCTTTGTATTGATATTTCTGCGGCAGCACGATGGTCTCAGTTAGGACTAGCTGAAATAGTTAGAGCACCTGTTCAAATTCAAGAAGATGAGAAAAAAGAAGGATGTATGACAGGTTTGGTTTCAGTATATCGTGTTTATGTAGATAAAAATGCATGTGTAAAGGAATCAACTGCTGAAAAATGGCAAGAAATTGGAATAGCTACAATAATTGACGATGAATTCAGACAAAAGATAATGGAATCTAAAGAAAATGAATCAGCTATAGAAGGAGAGGTAGTAGAGTCTGAAGAAGAGATCTCTGAGATTGAAGTTGTGCCTGAGATGGAAGAAGTTTTGGTTTATGTTATGCAAGACAGTGTAAGGATAGACCCTAACAATGACAGCCCTTTAGCTCAAGTATGGTGTAATAGTGGAGATTATGCTACAGGTGGAGGATACACTGTAGGAAAAGGATTGGATACAAAGTACATTTACAAAAATACACCAATAAAAGATGAGACTAGCAACAGAAATGGGTGGGAAGTTGGGGCAGAGAATAATGGATATACAAGCCAAACATTAACAGTCTATGTAGTTTGCCAAGTTCCATAAATTACCAATTTTTGATGTTTTATTGGGGTTTAGCTTTTATTCGTATCAGAAAAAGATCCCCATTACCCACTTTGACTTGCGGGATGTTTTTAGGGTTGGCCGCAATATTTACGAACAAGTGCTAAACCCCCCATAAAATTAGGCATTTTTGAAAAAAGGACTTTGTTCGTAAACTGGTATTGAATATAGAGGGGTTTAGCTTTTACGAATAAACGATAATTTATTAGAAAAATGTAATTTTGCTCGAATTAATCTAAAAAAGGGTTTTTAACATAAACATGAAAAAAACAGTTTTTGCCTAACTTTTACATAAAATATATGGTTAATCCTGCTTTTTTCTCGTCTGAACTATCTCGATTTCTATAGTTTCTAGAGGTTCTTCTACTTGGTTTCGCCTGATTGCAAACATTTTTGGTTTTTCATAGTCGTCCGTACAATCAGGGCAGGCATAAACTAAAACGCGATGCTCGTTTGGTGCTTTTGGGTTTGAAAGTCTTGGATAATATACCAGCCTTGCACCACAATCGACACAATATCTATTGGCCCGCCTAGTTCTGGCCAATGTAAACCTCCTGCATTATTGCTGATATGCGATCAAATATTAGATCTATTGAGTCTAAATCAGTAAACCAAAAGGTTCCATGGATCTATATTTCTAAACTCGAGTTTAGAAATATCACTATTAATTATTAGTCCTAAGTAATAGATTTCCACATGCATATTTATCGTATTTCGTAATTCGAATTAAGAAATATGAAAATGCGCCGCCCGTCAGACTTGAACTGACGACCATCGGATTAACAGTCCGGTGCTCTACCACGCTGAGCTAGGGCGGCAACAGGTTTGTACCTAGTCAAAAGCG